>JBOGTO010000036.1:0-8986 GCA_050695155.1 Ktedonobacteraceae bacterium | reverse complement strand
ACGAGAGGACCGAGATGGCTGGACCGCTGGTGAGCCAGTTGGCCTGCCCAGGCCACAGCTGGATAGCTACGTCCAGAACGGAGAAGCGCTGAACGCATCTAAGCGCGAAGCCGCCCCCAGGATGAGTATTCCCATCCTGATGCGTCAGGATGAAGATCCCAGGCAGACCACCTGGTAGATAGACCGCGCGTGGACGCCGGGTAACCGGTGCAGCCAAGCGGCCCTAATGATCGAACGGCTTGTTTTCCATTCATGATAAGCAAGCAAGACTATCCATACACATCAACGTATCTTCGTGCGCAACACGGCATGGCACATTCGAACGAGCCTGTTTCTTTCAATGTTCTCCTGCTGGTCTCGGCAAAATTGAGGTAATTATTCTCACTGCATGTAGTTAAAACAGTAATAAACTTGAAAACCAACTGAACTCCAGTTGGTTTTTTTGATTTTGGGAAGTAGATCAGATGCAGGAAATAAAGCTTGTAAGAATGTTTCCCTTGCTTCATAATACATACAAGCCTTGCTCTATCGTATCGAAACGCGAGGTTCAAACGGGCTGCTAGCTATGGATAAAAGTAATGAGAATGAGTAAAGGAACTGGTATGCGCGACACTGAATTGCAACAAGAAAAAATCGCCCAGGCGATTCGCATATTGAACGAACTCCAGCTTGATTGCTGGCTCACATTTGTGCGTGAAACCGATGAGCAGCCCGACCCTGCTCTCAAGCTTATATTTAACCAGGATGTTACCTGGCACGCGGCATTCCTGCTCACCAAAACTGGTGAACGCATAGCTGTTGTTGCCCGCTACGACGATGATCTCGTCCGGCAATCGGGCCTCTACAACCGTGTTTTGGGCTATACACAGGATTATGGCCCTACGTTGCTCGACGCGCTTAAAGCTATCAATCCGACCTCAATTGCGATTAACTTTGCTTTTGATGATGTGGCGGCAGATGGCCTGACGCATGGCATGTATTTACAATTAAGGGCCGCATTGAAGCGCACGCCCTATGCGCAGCGCCTTATCTCTGCCGGGCCGCTGATCTCGCGCCTGCGCAGTCGCAAAACACCTGTTGAACTGAAACGTATGCGTCAGGCTATTGGAGAAACGGAAGAGCTATTCGCGCTGGTAAACGGGTTTATGCGACCAGGTGTGACCGAACGCGCCACATCTGAGTTGTTGCATGCTGCGATGCAACAACGGGGATTGGGCGCGGCCTGGTCATATGCCAGTTGTCCCGGCGTGAAGTTTGGCCCAAATACCCTGTTCGGGCATGGCATTCCGTCGGAAATTACGCTTGAGCCGGGTTTTATTGCCAGCCTCGACCTGGGGGTGCGCTCTCAGGCGTATTGCTCGGATTTGCAGCGTATCTGGTATGTTCTACAGCCAGGTGAGAAACAGCCGCCGGAAGTGGTACAACGCGCCTTTGCCACCGTGAAAGGCGCGATCGAGGCGGGAAAAGCCGCGTTAAGGCCGGGTATCGTCGGTTGGGAGGTTGACGCGGCTGCTCGCGCCTATCTGGTCAATGCTGGCTACGAGGAATACCAGCACGCGCTCGGTCATAGCGTTGGTCGACACGCGCACGACGGTGGCCCGCTGCTAGGCCCGCGCTGGCAACGTTACGGCGAATTGCCGTATAACAAAATCGAAGAAGGCACGGTCTACACGCTCGAACTGGGCGTGATGACGGAACGCGGCTATGTGAGCCAGGAAGATGAAGTGCTGGTGACATCCGATGGCTGCGAATGGTTTTCACAACCCCAGGAAGCCATTTATCTGATCGAATAACCCTCTCACAAGCATATTTTCTTGCCGCCTGCGGTAGTCTAAGAGAAGGAATATGCAGATGTTGGCTGCAGGCCAACATCTGCATATTCCTCATTTCCTGTGAAGCGCGAAGCGGTGAGGAATCGCTTGCAATCGACAACCAAAAGAGGATAAGATTAGGCACAACACAATAAAAATAGAAGGATTAGCAACGTATGACAACACCGCTTTTAGCTGACATTGCTCAGCACAGCATCAAAACGGATCGTTTGGAGATTGCATATCTCAAGGCGGGTGAAGGAAGCACGCCTATCGTGCTGGTGCATGGCAACACTTCTTCATCCCTCTTTTACCAGGATTTCATGTTGGCGCTCGCTGCCACCGGGCGTTATACCGTTTATGCGCCGGATATGCGCGGCTTCGGTGATACAGAGGCGTTGTCAATCGATGCAACGCGGGGTTTGCGTGACTTCTCGGATGACCTGTATTCTCTGACACGAGTACTCGGTTTGGGTTCGTTTCACCTGTTCGGCTGGTCATTAGGTGGCAATATTGCTATACAGTTTGCGATAGACCATCCCAACGCGCTCCTTTCGTTGACTCTACAAGCGCCTGGTTCGCCGTTCGGTTTTGGTGGCACGAAAGGCGCTGGGGGAACACCGATCTGGCCTGACTTCGCGGGCAGTGGTGGAGGTACCGCCAACCCCGATTTTGTGCAGCGCATAAGCCGGGGAGATCGTGGCAGCGAGCAGTTTTCGCCGCGCACCGTCATGAACGCTTTCTATTTTAAGCCGCCTTTCCGGGCTGCTCCCGACCGCGAAGAGATGTATGTCACTTCCATCCTTTCGTGCAAAGTGACAGAGGGCATCTATCCGGGTGACATGACTCCCTCGGATAACTGGCCTACCGTTGCGCCGGGCATACAGGGACCCAACAATGCCCTTTCGCCCAAATACATAAATCAGGCTGATCTTGCCACCATTAACCCGAAGCCATCCATTTTATGGATACGAGGAGCAGACGACCAGATTGTCTCTGATACTTCATTTTTTGACTTCGGTTTCCTCGGACAACTGGGAGCTGTCCCCGGCTGGCCTGGAGCAGATGTCTATCCAGCGCAGCCCATGATCGCGCAAATCCGCACCGTCTTCAACAACTACAGAGCCAATGGCGGCGAATACCGCGAAGTCATCCTTCCCGATTGCGGACACTCGCCCCATATCGAAAAGCAGGAAGAGGTATTCAAACTCTTCACCGAATTTATGGAGAGCCATTAGAAGCTAATGAACCAACCATCCTTAACTTTTGCGGCGACGGCGTGCCAGCCATAGCCCGACTGCCACGCCGATGCCAAGACCGACCAGCAGGTTGCGTTGTCGTCGCTTCGCCGCCTCGATGTTGGGCAGTGGAAGGTCGTAGAGGCCGCCTGCGCGGTAGGCTTGATCGAGCAGCTCGACGGGGTGAACTACGTCGAGATCCATACCGCGTTGGCGCGCGCCCAGGGCAATTTGCATCATGCAGCCGGGATTGCCAGTAGCAATGATTTGCGCGCCGGTAGCGGCGACATTGTTCATTTTGCGCTCTAAAAGTTGGGAAGCCATCTCCTGATTGGTGATGTTATAGATGCCCGCGCTGCCACAGCACCATTCGGCCTCTTTCAATGGCACAAGCTTGAGGCCGGGAATAGCTTTGAGGAGTTCGCGCGGCTGTTGCTTGACCTTCTGACCATGAAAAAGGTGGCAGGCGTCGTGATAAGCGACAGTGTATTGCACGTCGCCCATCTCGCGGTTCAATTCGATGCTGGTCAGGAACTCGCTGACATCTTTGACCTTCGCGCTGAAGGCTTGCGCGCGCGCGGCGTACACGGGGTCGTCGCGCAGCAGGTGGCCGTATTCTTTAAGATTGGAGCCGCAGCCGGCGGAGTTGATGATAACCACATCACAGTCGAATGGCTCGAATACGTCGATGTTCTGGCGCGCGAGTTGCCTGCCGCGTTCCGCCTCGCCCGCATGAACGTGTAACGCGCCGCAGCACTGCTGCTGCGTGGGGGTAATCACTTCGCAGCCGTTGGCGGTCAGTACGCGAATGGTGGCTTCATTGATGGAGCGGAACACCTGGTCCATGATGCAGCCGCTTATGAAGCCGACGCGATAGCGCTTCTTGCCCAGAGCAGGTGTGATTTCTGGTAATGGCTGTGGTATCAGGTCGCCCCTTACAGCATACATAAGCTCTTCCGGCGTTTTGAGTTGTCCCTGCAATGGCGTAGGCAGCGCGTTTGCCACGTTGAGCAAGCCGGTGCGATGCGCCAGCGTTTGCAGTCCGCTGCGCTGGTATACTTTCAATCCGGCAAAAAGCAGCGAGGTCGCCAGCCGGGAGGGCAGAATCACGTCAAAGAAGAGACGCCGCAGTAGACGCTCAGTGGGCGATTCGAGATGATGTGAGCGGCCTTCGTCTTTATGCAAGGGATATTGTGGAGTGCCTTCTGGTTCAGGAAGCTGCTGCTGCGCTCCATTCACATGTAGCAGGGGTGTATGGGCTACCTCCATCTGGATTTGCTCGCGCGCGGATTCGATCAGTTTGCCGAACTGCACGCCGGAGGGACAGGCGGTTTCGCAGGCGCGGCAACCCAGGCAGCAATACATATGCTCTACAAATTCAGGGGAAATCGCCATGCGTCCCTCGGCCACCGCCTGCATCTGGTAGATACGCCCGCGCGGCGAGTCCATTTCGACGCCCAGTACGGCGTAGGTCGGGCAGGTTGGCAGGCAAAAGCCACAGTGGATGCACTGGCGCATTAAATCGTAAGTGTGCGTATGCCTGCGCAGCGGCCCTTCGGCCGGTGGTTGAATGGTTGGCAGTTGAGGCGTTCCTGGTTGGCTTTCGAGTGACATGTGTACCTCCCGCTAGAGTGGTGCTGTGTAACTATGGTCGCGGTTTCGCTGCGATAACAGTAACTTCCTGACGATTATGAAACAACTGTTTGGCCTGCACAACGGCAAAATGCTTTTCGAGCAAGCGCATTGCTTCTTTCAGATTACGTGATGGGTCAATATCAATGGCGGCGTGCGGCAGCTTGAGCGTGCTGATAATAAAGCCGTCAGGTCGCAGGCATGACCTGGCCTGTACCAGCAAACGCGCCGCCTCGCGCGCATCCATACGCATATCGTTGGTAATCACATCGAACTTTTTACGCCGCGCCAGCGCCTCTTCAAGATAGTCTTCCGCGTAGCCGCGATAGTGTTCGAGGCGACCGCCCAGCCGATCATCCAGCCTGGCCGGGTCAACGGCGACCACACGCATACCGGCATCCCGTAACAGGCGCGTCCAGCCGCCGGGAGCCGCGCCCAGATCGAGCGCATCCCCATGTTCCGGCAGAGAAACGCCGAATGTCTCTAATGCCTCGAGTAACTTAAATTCGGCGCGGCTGATTTGCTCTGGGAGTTGCGCGAAATGACGCATCCCACCCGGCCAATCGCTCAGGTTATCACTGGCGAGGGAGATGCCTGCGTAGGCTTTCAACTCTGCGCAGAGCAATGAGACGACCACCTGCGATTTTTTGATTGACTCTAGCGCGCCCGTCTCCTCGGCTAAAGCTGCGGCTAATTGCTGGTTGAGATAACCGCTGCCATAGGCTCGCTTGATGCTGGCGCTTTGATCGCCGCTTTGCGCGAAGCGCGTTTGCACCGCGAAACGCTGGCCGCGTTCCAGCATGGCGAAGGTGGGTAGAGCGGCGATTGCCACCGCCAGCGCGCCCACGTCCTGTTCGCTATTGCTCAGAGGTATGATCGTTTGCACTGGCGCGAGATGGCGAACGAAGATGGGGCGTTGTCCGGCAGCCTTGCTCGTCAGACGCGCCAGGTCTGTTGATTGGCAGAGAGCAATATCGGGCGCTAACAAGGTTTCACATTGCAAGTTATTGTCAAAGCGTCGGAGTTCATGTAGCGCCGCTTCCATGAACTCCGGCTGCGCCGTGACGAGTGACAAATTATCCAGCTTCACAGCCCTCCCACGAAACGTCCTTTAACAAACGTTCCCTGCGCGTCAAACTGTTGTTTGAGACGCTGCATTAAATAAAAATCTGACCCTGGCTCGCCCCATACGTTGATGCTGCCTTTGAGATCAACCGGACAGCGTTCGACGACCAGGCTGCCACGGGCCTCCTGCGCATGTCGCCGCAGTTCCGCGATGGCTCCCACCAGGCGGGGAGTTGCATCGCCGGGACGCAATTCTACATACAAAATACCATTGCCCGCGTGTCCGATTACGGCGGCTTCCAGCCGGTGGTCACGACAGACGCGATTGATAGTTTCCAGGTAGGCGGCAATCTGTGTTACCAGGATAGCCACTTTGCAGGTGACGGTGCCGCGTGTATGCTCGCGCACCGCCTGCCAGAGTTGCGCCTGCTCTTTCCCTGCCAGGTCATCGCCCATCAACGCGCCAGCTTTACGCGCAATCAGGCGCGTTTCGTCAAGCGAGCGGTCAATGGACGAGGAAGTACCCTCGAAATTGACGGCCAGTGTATAGCCATCGGTTGGTAAATTCAGTCCGAAGAAATCGCTCATATCGCTGGCGGCCCCGGCGTCGATCAGTTCGATAGCGCTGGGCGTCAACAGAGAACCCATCAGCGCGATTACTGTTTGTGTGGCCTCTTGCGCGCTGGCAAAGGTGAGCAGCAGCGTGCGCTCATCTGGCGGTATTGGTTGTAGTTTCAAATTGGCTTCGACGATGATGCCGAGCGTTCCCAGCGAGCCGATATAGAGTTTGTTCAGGTCGTAACCAGCCACGTTCTTCACGACGCGACCGCCGCTGCGCGCAATCTCGCCGCTGGCCTGCACGACGTGCAAACCGATTACAAGATCACGAGCCGTGCCGTAGCGCAGGCGTTTGGGGCCACTGGCATTCGATGCCAGGATACCTCCCAGCGTCGCCTGCTCTGCATCGGGGGGATCAAACGCGATCCATTGCCCTTTGGTCGCCAGTTGCGCCTGTAATGCGGCAAAGGTGGTACCAGCTTCCACATGACAGGTCAGGTCAGGAGCCTCGTGTTCAAGCAGGCGCGTCATCTGCCCTGTTTCGAGAACAACATCGACCTGGGCAGGGATGCCGCCCAGGTTCATACGCGAACCCCCTCCGCGCGCCAACAAAGTTAGATTATGCTGGCTAACTAGCGTGATGACTTGTGCAACCTGTTCTTTGTTGGCAGGCGTGACGACCAGGCGCGGCAAAATGCCATCGATGGTGTAATTCCGCAGCGCATCTGGCTCGCTGGTGATCGGCAACGAGGGCATAAGCTGCTTGATGTCGGCTAGAAATGTTTCAATCTCTGCCATTACAATATACGAGCCTCCATTCCACCAGTTATAATTGTTTCATGTCGGCGCAGCGTCCCGGTATAGGGAAAAGTTTGCCTGGATTGAACAACTGGTCAGGGTTCCAGGCTCCCCGAACTTGCTGCATGATACGCAGGTCAACTTCGTTGAAGATGAGTGCCATTTCTTCCTGTTTTTCGATGCCCACGCCGTGTTCTCCAGTGATACTGCCGCCCACTTCGGCGCAGACTTCGAGTATTTCATGGCCGGCCTTGCGCACACGCTCCACTTCGCCAGGGATTTGTGAGTCGAAGAGGATCAGCGGGTGCAAGTTGCCGTCGCCAGCGTGGAAGACGTTGCCCACTCGTAGACCGTAGCTATCGCAGATTTCGCTGACGCGCCGCAACACGTAGGGTAGTTTGGTGCGTGGTACCACGCCATCCTGCACATAAAATTCAGGGCTGATGCGCCCGACCGCGCCGAAGGCGTTCTTGCGGCCTGCCCAGAAAAGCTGGCGTTCGGTCTCGTTGGCGGCTACGCGCACGGTACGCGCGTGGTGCTTATCACAAATGGCGCAAATTGTCGCGGTCTGTTCCTCGACGCTCTGGCGCAATCCTTCGGCCTCAATGAGCAGCACGGCGGCAGCGTCCAACGGGTAGCCTGCGTGGGTATCAGCCTCAACCGCCTGCAAGATCATCTGATCCATCATTTCGATGGCGGCGGGTATGACGCCGGAAGCGATGATCTCCGAAACGGTGTTCGAGGCATCATCCATCGTATTGAATACGGCCACCATCGTTTTCACATCTTCGGCCAGGTGGACGATGCGCGTAATGATTTTGGTGACGATGCACAACGTTCCCTCGGAGCCGATGAGCAGCCCCGTCAGGTCATAACCGGGCGAGTCGGGCGTCCAGCCGCCTATCTGTACAATATTACCCTCTGGCGTGACGATTTCCACGCCCAATACATGGTTGGTGGTGACACCGTAAATGAGCGTGTGCGGGCCGCCCGCGTTCTCACCCACGTTGCCGCCGATAGTGCAAGAGCGTTGGCTGCTGGGGTCTGGCACGTAATAGTAGCCTTGCGGGTTAAGGGCGTTGCTCAAATGCAGGTTGACCAGTCCGGGCTGCACGACGGCGCGCAGGTTGTCATAGTCAACTTCCAGGATACGATTCATACGGGCAAAGGCGATCACGATGCCGCCATAGATGGGGATAGCACCGCCGCTCAAGCCGGTACCCGCGCCTCTTGGCACCACCGGCACATGATGGCGAGCCGCGATTTTGACAATCGCCGCGACCTCTTCGGTGTTGGCGGGTAAGACCACTACGTCCGGCGTGCTGCGGTCAATCGAGGCGTCATACTCGTACAACATCAGATCATAGGGAGTATACAGAACGTAACGCGCTCCAATTACATCGCTCAGTTCGCTCACTACCTCAGCCTTTTTTCCCGCGCTCATGCGTTCGTACAGGGAAGTAGTCGTTGATGGTGGTGGAAGTTCGGTGATGCTCATTTGCTCGATCCTCTAGTTCGGTCGTCAAATCGCCAGTTTGCGCGATGCCTGCCCGGTCAATCGCTGCCTATAGTCATAATACCATCTATTGCAGGCAATGGGAAGTTACGTGATCTCCTGGCATGTCTTTAAATACCTCCATGATGCGCCTTTCTTCTATATTGAATTGCTACTACCTATCCATCAGTAGTACTTACTATATGATAGCAGCTAAGTTACCATTGATGTCAAGCTGAAGTGCTGCTGAGTATCACATAGGGGGCTGAGAAACGTGAAAGTAGAGGGGGTTTGCTAATTTGAATGAGCCTGATGGTTTTTTCTTCTTAGCATCGTGACTCTCGCCATCTGTATTCTGCTCGCATTCGGATATTTTGAGCATCGTCAGT
>JBOGTO010000035.1:0-3921 GCA_050695155.1 Ktedonobacteraceae bacterium | reverse complement strand
CCCCACACAACCCCACCACCGCCCCTACGTAATCTCAACCACTATCTTTTCTTGTCTCAGTGTTCTGGTTATGTTACACTTAGTATGTCTGTAAGAACAGGTAATTCTTATTTTCAGGAGGTTCTTTCATGCTAGCTATTTTTTCCACAAAGAGGTGGCGTCAGACCCTGATGAGCATCGTATTTGGAGTCTGTTTTATCGCGCTCCCTGTTTTGCTGGGCGCTTGCGGCAGCACTACAACGGGCAATGGTGGTGGAACGCCCACTTCAAATGCGTTGCCCTGCAATACTCAGGCCAACTCAGGGCCGACTCCCACACCGTATCCTACGACGGCCAGCCTTACCGCGCCTAACGACTTGATTACGGCGGGTACCCTGACGGTCGGCAGCGATACCACCTATCCGCCGCAGGAATTTATTGATACGACGACCGGTAATCCCGAAGGCTTCGATGTCGATCTGATTACGGCGATGGCGCAGAAACTGGGATTGAAGGCCAAAGTTGTCACAGCGAACTTCAATACTATTCTTGATGATCTGAGCGCAAAGCGTTTCGATGTCGTTATCTCCGCTATCACTATCAACTCCGATCGCCTGGTAAAGGCAGATTTTGTGCCATACTTTCTGGCTGGCGAGTCACTGCTTGTGCCAATGGGCAATCCCAATAAAGTTTCCTGTGTGCATAACCTGTGCGGCATGAAGGTTGGTGTGCAGAGCGGTACGGTGGAGCTAGATGACTTGAACGCGGGCAGCAAAGATTGCACAAAGGCGGGCAAGCCGGCCATCCAGCTTACCGTCCTGACAGACCAGACGGCTGTAATCCAATTGCTGGTCAACAAGCGCGTTGATGCGACCTACCAGGACTCACCTGTCACGGACTACTATATCAAGCAGAATCCGGGCCAGTTCGAGATTGGCGGTTCGGTGGTCAATGCTGCCGCCGAAGGTATTGCGGTACGCAAAAACGATACGTCTATGTTGAATGCCATGCAGGCAGCCATGACAGCCGTGAAAACCGATGGCACATATGACAGCCTGTTTACCAAGTGGCAATTGAACTCTGCTCAGAAAATCGGCGGCTAATCTCAAAGCAGTCGATCTTCACAACGACCAGATAACGATCAGCTTCTGGTTTCTAGCTTCCTACGCATGGAGTTGGGGAGCCAGAAACCAGAAGCATGTCTGAGGAGGCTACCCATGTTCAGATGGGACATTTTTTTTCATTTTCTCTACCAGGACCCAAATCTTTTTTTTCTCAGGGCCGCGTGGACAACCCTGTGGATCTCCGTTGCCGCTCAGTCCATTGGGGTCTTGCTTGGCCTCTTCCTGGCGTTGATGCGCATGTCACGCCTTCGCTGGCTTAACTGGCCTGCTAGCGCTTATATCTGGTTTTTTCGCGGTAGCCCGCTGCTTGTCCAGGTACTCTTGCTCTATAATGGTCTTCCACGAATCATCCAGAATCCCGCGTTCTTGCTGCCCGACTGGGCATGTGTGCTGGTAGCGTTTTCACTGAACGAGGGTGCGTATATGGCAGAAATTACGCGCGCCGGTATTTCCTCCGTTGATACCGGGCAGTTGGAAGCGGCCAAATCTCTTGGTATGCGTTATTCACTGGCGATGCGCCGCATCGTGATCCCCCAGGCAGCGCGAGTCATTATCCCACCGTTGGGCAACGAATTTAACAATATGCTCAAAACGACATCGATTGCCTCGGTGATTGGTCTCTTCGAACTCACACACGCGACCGATCTACTGGGCGCGCCCACGTTCAGTGTCTTCGAATTGCTCATCCTGGCTACCCTGTATTATCTCGTCATGACTACGCTGTGGGGCTTTGTGCAGAGCTGGATCGAGAGACGCCTGGACCCCAATCGCAGCACAAAAGATGATATCAAGGAGAGAAAAGGGTGGACTGAACGAATGCTGGGCTTTGGCTCTCGCGCAGGCGGCACTTTAGTAAGCGGACGTTAGGGAGGAACAACACGTTGAGTACACCGCAAATAAATGGAGGCAGACCCGACGAAATGGTCTATGCCGAAAACATCATCAAGCGTTTTGGCAGCCTGACGGTGCTGAATGGCGTTGATCTAGCGGTAAAGCGCGGAGAAGTAGTGGTCATTATCGGGCCGAGCGGCTCCGGCAAGACGACCTTACTGCGCTGCATCAATCACCTGGAGAAGATTGACGGCGGACGCATTTTCGTCGATGGTCAGATGGTCGGGTACCGCGAGGTGAACGGTCGCGTGGTGGAGGACACAGAGGGTGCCATTGCCCGCAAGCGTTCTCAGATTGGCTTTGTTTTTCAACGCTTTAATCTGTTTCCTCATAAGACCGCGCTTGAAAATGTGATTGAGGCCCCCATCCATGTGTTGCGCCAGTCCAAAGCCGCAGTGACCGAACGCGCTATGGGGCTGCTCGGAAAAGTAGGGCTGCTCGAGAAGGCTAACGTCTACCCGCACAAGCTCTCCGGCGGTCAGCAACAGCGTGTCGCCATTGCGCGCGCCCTCGCCATGAACCCCAAGCTGATGCTTTTCGACGAGGCCACCTCCGCGCTTGATCCCGAACTGGTCGGCGAGGTATTAAAAGTGATGCGCCAGCTTGCCGAGGAAGGCATGACGATGGTAGTAGTAACACACGAAATGGGTTTCGCACGCGATGTGGCTGACCATGTCATCTTTATGGATAAAGGGGTCATCGTGGAACAGGGGCGACCTGAGCAGATCTTCGATCACACCGAAAATGAGCGCACACGCGGCTTTTTAGGCATGATCCTGTAGAGACTATAGAGAAGGACTCCACATGATGCATATCGACGCCAAACCTATCGATCTCAAACTGACCGTGCCGTTTCGTATTTCAACTGGTGTTCAGCTTGTAGCTTCCAACGTCATTGTTCAGGTTAATCATAAAGAATATACTGGCTACGGAGAAGCGGCTCCATTTGAATACTACGGTGAGATTCAGGAGACGGTGCTGGCCTGTATCACCACTTTCGCGGGCAATCTGGGCGATGATCCGTTTGCGATAGAAGATATTTTGAATCATCTGGATCACCTCATTCGCCTCAATCCTGCTGCTAAAGCGGCGGTCGATATGGCCCTGTACGACCTGCTGGGTAAGATGCTGAATGTGCCGGTCTATAAGTTGCTGGGGCTGAATCCGGCACACACGCCGCATACCTCCTTTACGCTGGGTATTGATACCCCTGCCAATATGGCAAAGAAGGCGCTGCTGGCGCGCGACTATCCCATTCTCAAAGTAAAGGTTGGCACAAAACATGATCTTGACAACCTGAAGGCGATCCGCGATGTCTCGTCAGCAACCATACGTGTTGATGCCAACACTGCCTGGACACCTAAAGAAGCCATTAAAATGATCAATGCCCTGGCTCCCTACAACATCGAATTTGTCGAGCAGCCCGTTCACCCGCGCGACCTCGAAGGGCTGCGCCTGGTACGCGAAAACGTGCCTCTGCCCATCATCGCCGATGAAAGCTGCGTCACCGTCGATGACATTCCCAGGGTTGCCAGCTGCGTGGATGGGATTAACATCAAGCTTATGAAATGTGGCGGCTTGCGCCATGCCTTGAAGATGATCCATGTTGCCCGCGCGCACCACCTGCGTATCATGATTGGCTGCATGATCGAAAGCTCGCTAGCAATCACAGCCGCCGCGCACCTGACGCCCCTGGTAGATTACGCAGACCTCGACGGACACTTGCTCATCGACAACGACCCCTACGAAGGGGTGACGGCGGTGAATGGCAAGCTGGTATTGCCCGACCGCCCAGGTCTGGGAGTCCAATCAAAGGTCTGATTGGCCTCCGAGTAGTAATGGATACTGTTGCTAAATTCCTCGTGGTGCAAATCGGGCAAAAATTTGCTACGATAGGGACGGTAGGAGAGCGTAAGCCCAGCCAGTA
>JBOGTO010000034.1:0-3740 GCA_050695155.1 Ktedonobacteraceae bacterium | reverse complement strand
GACTTTTTCTCTCCTCTCTATACCACATTGTCCTATTGGGTAGTCTTTTGTAGCCTTTTTGCCAACGACTTACGTTTTATTACTGTACCAGCTTATGTGTATGCTGAAAGGGGCGAAAACCTGTCATGTCCAATTTACATTTTGTATTCGCGGCCACTGGCAATGCTTTACTTGATTCTCTGACCCGTGTACTGGGAATAGTTGTCGGCTTTCTGGTTGCCTTTGTTGTTATCTTCTGGATAAGTCTCATCATCTGGACCTTCCGCGATATTCGTTCGCGCACGCAGGACCTGCTATCACAGGTGCTGGCGACGCTCTTAGTAGCTGTCTTTTTTGTTGGTGGTCTCTTCATTTATATGATTTTGCGCCCGCGCCAGACGCTGGCCGAAATCTACGAACGCCAGCTTGAGGAAGAGTCGCTGCTGGCCGAGATGACCGAACGATCGACCTGCAACAACTGTCATGCGCGCGTGGAGTCGGACTTCCAGATTTGTCCCTCTTGCGGTCAGAAGCTCAAGGCTGCTTGCCCCAAATGCGAGCGCTTGCTGGAATTGCGCTGGAAATTCTGCCCGTATTGCGCCACGAATCTCACTCCTGGGCCTATGCAGAGTATACCGGGTATGCCCGTCATGCAGGGAATGCCGCCCATAAGCCAGCAGTTAGGACAAAGATACTAAACAGCGTCTCGCGTTGCCTGTCGAGCGAATTTGTGATATAATGAAGCGACACGAAAGGTGGGAATTTCCACATTTCCATCGCTCATAAAGAATACCTGTTAGCAGGTAGAGGTACAGCGTAAAACCGGACAAATGCCAGAAATGCAGGTACACCATAGAGTATAGTGGGTCTACCTTAAATCTCCTCCGCCAGGCATCTATCCTTCCTACGCGCATGATAATGGCTGGCACACTGTGTTCTGGCAGCTATCATGCGTTTTGTATCGCGCGATGTGAAGAGGCACTTGAACAGGCTATTCTGGAACGCATCAAGGAGCGATGGCGGCGAGTGATGCTGTGTGTTCAATGGTGACTTCTTATACTTAAAAGGGACATCCTGATCTTATGGTAAAAACGAGAGAAGCAATCATGACCGAGCAGACAACCGACCAGCAATATGCTCTCCCCGATCAAACGCAGCCCGCACAACAACAGAATGGACACGGCAATGGGAGTGGTAGTGGCAATGGTGGCAACGGGAAAATAAATGGTAATGGTAATGGCGATTATGGCGAGCAAAACATTCAGATTCTTGAAGGTCTGGAAGCGGTACGGGTGCGTCCGGGTATGTATATTGGCGCGACCGACCAGCGCGGCCTGCATCATCTGATTCAGGAGGTTGTTGATAACAGCATCGACGAGGTAATGGCAGGCTATGCCGACCATGTAAGCGTGGTCATTCGCGCCGATGGCTCCGTCGTGATCGAGGATAACGGGCGCGGCATCCCTGTCGAAGAACACCATCAGCGCCCCGGCCTTTCCACGCTCGAAGTCGTCATGACTATCCTGCACGCGGGTGGCAAATTTGGCGGCGGTGGCTACCAGATCAGCAGCGGACTGCACGGCGTGGGCGTCTCTGTTGTGAACGCGCTCTCCGAATGGTGCCAGGTGGATGTCAAACGCGGCGGCATTCTCTATCGCCAGCGTTACGCGCGCGGCAAACCCGTCACGCCCCTGGAAGAAGTTGACCTGGTTGAGGACGACGATACCGGCACTGTCACCAGTTTCCTGCCCGATCTTGAGGTCATGGAGACGCGCGATTTCAACTTCGACATCCTGGCGCAGCGTTTCCGCGAAATGGCTTACCTGAACCGGGGCATGACCATCTCCCTGCGTGACGAACGCAGCGACCGCGAGGTCACTTTCTACTTTGAGGGCGGCCTGGTCTCCTTCGTGCGCTACCTGAACAAAGATCGCGGGCGCGTCATGGCGCGACCCGTCAGCGCGACGCGCGAGATAGATGGGGTGAAGGTCGAACTGGCCGTGCAATACAACGACGGCTGGAACGCCACCGAATTTTCTTTCGCCAATGGCATCAATACCGTTGACGGCGGTATGCACATCACCGGTTTCCGCAGCGCCTTAACGCGCACCCTCAACGATTATGCGCGTAAAACGAACCTGCTCAAAGAGAAGGACAGCAACCTGACGGGCGACGATGTGCGCCAGGGTCTGACGGCGGTAGTCAGCGTCAAGATACCCAATCCGCAGTTTGAGGCCCAGACCAAAGCCAAGCTAAACAACGCCGAGGTGCGCCCCATCGTAGAGACCGTCGCGGCTGACATGCTCGCCAAGTACCTGGAGGAGACACCCGCCGAGGCCAAAGCCATCATCTCCAAATGCGTGCTTTCCGCCCAGGCGCGTGAAGCCGCACGCGCGGTGCGCGACCTGATCCAGCGCAAGAATGCCCTCGATACCACCCTGCCCGGCAAACTGGCCGACTGCTCAGAGAAACGCGCTGATCGCTGCGAACTGTACTTAGTCGAAGGGGATTCTGCTGGAGGTTGCTTCTCTGGTGATACGCTCGTTGCGCTTGCAGATGGCCGTTCGCTAAGTTTCAAAGAATTGGTCGCCGAGCAAGCCGAGGGAAAAGAACACTTTGGTTATACTATTCGCAAGGATGGCACAATCGGGCTAGAGCGATTGATTCATGCACGCATGACTAAAGCACAGGCTGTAGTAGTTCGGGTCACGCTCGATAATGGAGAGTCTATCGTTTGCACTCCTGACCATCGCTTCATGCTCCGCGATGGCAACTATAAGGAAGCAGCGAATCTCGCGTCAGGCGACTCGCTCATGCCATTGTACCGTAAAATGTCTGATATGAAGGAACCGGGAATAACCATACAGAATGAGGCTTTAGCCCATGAAGCAGTAGCGACATATAACCATCGCGTTGTCTCGGTTGAACCTTTAGAGCAAACTGTAGACGTATATGATGTCGAAGTTCCTGGGACACATAACTTTGCGCTGACAAGCGGTGTTTTTGTCCATAATAGCGCAAAGCAGGGACGCGACCGTCACTTCCAGGCTATCCTGCCGTTGCGCGGTAAAATCCTTAATGTGGAGCGCGTGGGACTGGACAAAATCCTGAAAAACGAGGAAATCAAGAATATCATCACGGCTATTGGTGCGGGCATCGACGAAAACTTCAATATCGCCAAACTGCGCTACGGTCGCATCGTCATTATGTGCGACGCCGACGTTGACGGAGCGCATATTCGCACGCTGCTGCTGACTTTCTTCTATCGCTACATGGAGCCACTTATCACCAACGGCCATCTCTATATCGCGCAGCCCCCGCTCTTCCATGTCAAGATGGGCAAAACCATTCACTACGTCTACGCCGACGAGGAACGTGACCGGCTGATAGAGGAATATAAGGCCGCGCACAACGGCAAAGAGCCAGAAGTGGGCCGCTACAAAGGTCTGGGCGAGATGAATCCCGAAACTCTGTGGGACACCACCATGGACCCGCAACACCGCACCATCCTGCAAGTCAGCATCGAAGAAGCCGTAGAAGCCGACAAAGTCTTCAACATGCTTATGGGCGATGAGGTCGCGCCAAGACGGCTGTTTATTGAGAGCCATGCAAAGAGCGCGAATCTGGACGTGTAGTTAGAGGAAGGTTTTGTCATGAATGAGCCAGCTTTTTGAAGAGGAAATTGAACAGGCGTGATTTGCGGAAGTTTCTGGTTGTTGAAATAAAGATGGGAACTGATGAATTGATCACCAGTTCCCATC
>JBOGTO010000033.1:0-17870 GCA_050695155.1 Ktedonobacteraceae bacterium | reverse complement strand
AAACAGGACGACTCGCGCGAGTCGTCCTGGTTCGTTTTATTACCGTTTCCGCAAGAACGCCGGAATGTCGATCACATCACCCGGCGGAGCATGGCGCGCGCTGCGCGGGTCGAGCGCCTTGGGGTCCATGCGGCGGATGGGGCGCTGCTGGCGCGAGTCGGCGGCGGGACGCTGCGCAGGCTGCGCCTCCGGCTCCGGCACGGGCAGGCGTGCCGGTGGAACGGGCGGCATCAGCTCGTCCAGGTCATCCACGTCATCGTCCAGGTCGTAGTCATCGTCGCGCATGATCGGCGCTGGCTGCATCTGCGGCACGGGCTGGCGTGCTGCCTCCTGCATGACAGGTACGGCGGGTGCCTGCTGAACGGGACGCGGCGCTACTGCGGGCATGGGACCCGTCGGGCGGCGCGCGATGTTGTTCACGGGCGGCGGCGTAACAGGCAGAGGATTGTAACCCTGCACCTGTGGCACGCTGTGCGATGCCGGCTGGCGATACGCACCATTGCTGTTGACACCGGTTGACGGTGCCGACGGGTGGTAGACGCTGCGGGCATAATCGGCGCGTACCGGCTGCGCGGCTACGGCTGGCCGCGAGTCGAAGCCGGTGGCGATCACAGTGATCTTAACCTTGCCATCGTAGGCAGGGTCTTGCACCGCGCCGAAGATGATATTGGCCTCCGGGTGCGCCGCCTTGCTGATGATGTCAGCCGCTTCGTTGACCTCGTACAACGTCAGGTCAAGGCCGCCGGTGATGTTGAACAGCACCCCGCGCGCGCCATTGATGTCGATGTCGAGCAGAGGGCTGGCGATGGCGATATGCGCCGCGTCGATGGCGCGTGACTCGCCGCTGCCCTCGCCAATCGCCATCAGCGCCGATCCCGCCGCCGACATGATAGTCTTCACGTCCGCGAAGTCCAGGTTGATAAGACCTGGCACGGTAATCAGATCGCTGATGCCCTGGATGCCCTGGCGCAGCACATCATCGGCCAATCGGAACGCCTCTTTGAGCGGCATTTTCTTGTCGGCCACCTGCAACAGGCGGTCGTTGGGAACTGTAATCAGCGTATCGACATGCTGCTTGAGGTTGGCGATGCCTTCCTCAGCCGCCATGCGCCGCCGGTTGCCCTCGAACATGAACGGCTTGGTCACGACGCCCACCGTCAGCGCGCCCAGTTCGCGCGCGATCTGCGCCACGACGGGGCTGGCACCTGTGCCGGTGCCGCCGCCCATACCCGCCGTGATGAAGACCATGTCCGAGCCTTTCAGCACCTCGTACAGCTCTTCAGCGTTCTCTTCCGCCGCCTTTGCCCCGACGCCAGGGTTGCCACCAGCGCCGAGACCTCGCGTGAGTTTGTCGCCTATGCGAATGCGATGCTGCGTCTCGGTGAGCAGCAAAGCCTGCGCATCGGTGTTTACGGCGATAAACTCGATACCCATCATATTGGCCTGAATCATGCGATTGACCGCATTGCTGCCGCCGCCGCCTACGCCGATCACACGAATCTGGGCGAAGCCCTCAACTTGATGATTTCCCATTGGTAGCATGGTGGCCCTCCTTTGTAGGGGCGCGTCCTTACACGCCCACATTGGCGGTTGGCGAGTGGCTACAAGAGCCACCCCTACAGACATTCTTTATGGTATAAACGCGCGGAACCAGCGACCCAGACGAGACATCATATCGCTTGCCCCTGATTGCTCATCTTCTTCATCCTCAGAAAACTGCGAGGTATGGCGCAAACCCCACAGCAAGAGACCCACCGATGTCGCATAGGCCGGGCGACTGATGGAGTCGGCCAGTCCATGCAGACCCAACGGCGAGCCGATACGCGCCGGTAGATCGAGAATCTGTCCCGCGACATCCAGGATGCCGGGCAGTTCGGCTGTGCCGCCTGTGACAACCAGACCCGCCGGCAGCAGTCCATCATAGCCGGATTTCTTGATCTCCTCGTGTACCATCTCAAACAGCTCTTCGACACGCGCCTGGATAATCTCGGCGAGCAGTTTGCGCGGCACAAGGTCGTTGCAATCGGGCATGTAATGCGCCAGGTCGATCATGTCGTCCTCCGCGATGGTTTCCGGGTTGCAGTGACCATAGGTGACTTTGAGTTCCTCCGCCACCGGCATCGGCAGGCGCAGGCCAATGGCGATATCGCTGGTAATCAACTGGCCTCCGATAGGCAAGACAACGGTTTGCCAGATGGCCCCGTCGGCAAAGATAGCGATATCGGTGGTGCCGCCTCCGATATCCACCAGCGCGACGCCCAGGTCGGTTTCGCCATCTTCGAGAACAGCCTCGCTCGAGGCCAGTGGCTCCAGCACCAGGTCTTCAATCTCGACTCGCGCCTTATGCACGCATTTAATTAAGTTGTGAATCGACGATACAGCGCCTGTGATTATATGCGTCTCCACTTCGAGGCGGAAACCGGACATGCCGATAGGATTTTTAATCCCCTCCTGCCCATCAACCACGTAGCCGCGCGGGATGACGTGAATCACCTCGCGGTTAGCAGGTATGGCGATAGCGCGTGCCACCTCGATAGCGCGGCTAATGTCGTTCTGCACAATGTCGCGGTGACTTGGCGAGATAGCGACAAAACCTTTGCTATTCTCAGAATCGATGTGGCTGCCCGCGATACCGACATACGCGGTTGTAATGACTTTTCCAGAAAGGCGTTCTGCCCGATCCAGCGCCGCTGCAATGGAAGTGACTGTTTCCTCGATATTCACCACCACCCCACGGCGCAACCCCTGTGAAGGGCAGGTGCCGACACCAACAATACTGAGCTTCCCGTCACGCTCTAAGACGCCAACGAGTACGCAGATTTTAGTTGTGCCAACGTCGATGCTTGCAATCACCCGCTCTTGCACGATACACGCTCCTCAGGGTTCTCATAGCGGACGCGCTTAGCGCATCCCTACGAGAAGGCGATGTCCCAACACGCACTACGAAATTGTACCGGATGCCATTAATCACTTCCCTACCACATTGTACCGGATGCTCTAAATTGAAGCGCTACGATGCTTTAACGGTAAACACCGGGCGCAAACCATAACGCAGGTCAATGGTAGCCAGGTTCCACTGTTGCTGCTGCGCCTTGCTCAAAATCTGCCGGAGTTCCACCAGCCGGTTATCCAGCGGATTCGTATCATCCGCGTTACCCAGATAGGCTTTCCACCCCTGCGAACTCTCTACGATAAACGATCCTTCACTGGATGTTTTGCTGCCAGCCGCCGCGTCGTAGTGGAGCGTAAAAGCTGTAACACCTGCGAAAAGTGGCATTTGCGCGAACACCTGCTGCGCGAAAGCAATATCCGTCGCGTTCAGTTGCGTTCCTGGCTGCACATGCTGTGTTACTCCTTTAATACGCGCATCCACGACGGTCATCAAATGACCTGTCCCGGCGGTCTGGCTTGCCAGGCCGATCACGATACCATGACTATCTACACTATATGTTGCTCGTGGCGTTTGCCAGAGCAGAACAGGTCGGCGCTCAATAACCGTGACGGTCAACGAATCAGGCCATGCCTTTTGTATACTGGCCGAAGCGACCAGGGGCAGCGCATCGACGCGGCTGGTGAAACCGGTCACGTCGATCAGAAAAATGTTCTGCCCCTGCATACCCATATGCTGGATGCTATGCACCAGCGCGGGATTGCTCGTTCCCGCGACGGCTACCTGTCCGACGCGAAAACTCGGACTGAACAGGGCAAAGCCTACAGCTACCATTGCCAGCGCGATTAACGTGAACAGGGTCAGGAAACGCCGCCAGAACGTTCGCCTGCGCCTCTGTTGTCCACTGCGCACAGGAATGGGCGTGTTGGCGCGCGGCAGCGACTTAACGACGCGCACTGGCCCTTCTGGCGCAGCCATACCCGTTCTGGCAAGCGTGCGCTGCACCTGCCTGTGAGCGGTGTGCGACGCGGATGGGCGCACGTAACGTGCGCGTCGCTCTGACCATGTTGGCGGTCGCTCGATCGCCTCCGGCGTGCTAACATTGCGTTTGCGCATCCCTTGCGCCTGGTTTCTCTGCCTGCCTTCCACGCGGCTCTCGCCAGCGTTGGCGCGGCCATAGGCGGAAGACGTGCGACGATCCCTATATTGAAGAGCGGTTTGCTCTGGTTTGCGTTTGTGGTACATCATCATGTTGTTGTCCCCCAGTCGCCGCGCAATTCAACCTCTAACTCCAAATCCACACCAAAGCGTTCATGAACGCGCTTGCGAGCTTCTACTATCAAGGCGACTACATCGGCTGCGCTGGCCCCGCCGAGATTGACGATAAAGTTGGCGTGGCGCTGCGAAATTTGCGCCCTGCCATGCGTCATTCCCTTCATGCCTGCCTGCTCTATGAGTCGCCCGGCGAAATCACCCGGCGGGTTCTTGAAGACGGAACCGGCGCTTTGCTGCGGCGGCTGCGTCCTCTTCCTATGTTGTTTATGTTCTTCGATAATGGCTTTCAGTTTTTGCGGATCATCGCGGCGCAGTCGCACCGCCAGTTGGACGATGATCTCTACCGGCTCGATCAGCATACGCGGCGGCTTGATGGGATAGCCCTGCGCGTCAAACGCGATATGCCGTCCCGCGCGAAAGCGACTCTGGCGATAACCCAGGTCGATTTCTGTACTCATGTAACGCCGCAGTACTGGCACAGAAACTTCGCCGGCGTTCTGCTCAAGCGAACTGCCGCGCGCGTCCATCACTTCTACCCATTCCAACACAGAGCCGAGTTCGCTGTTATGCGCGCCCGCATTCGAGATGACGCCGCCGCCCAGTGTGCCAGGGATGCCCGGCCCAAATTCCAGGCCGCCCCAACCCTGCTCAGCCAGTTCGTTTAACAGGCGCGGCCAGCTAAGACCAGCCTCCGCGAACATCAGGGCGCTTCCATCTCCATGATCTTCTATGTCATAGCCATCAAGTGCGATACGCGCCACGATGCCGCGCGCGCCCTGGTCGGCGTACAGGATATTGGTGCCATTGCCGACCAGCAGCAGGGGCCACAGCCGTTCCGCGCACAGCCGTACCAGTCTAACCAGTTCATCCGCCGTCTTGAGCGTGACCCACAGGTCTGCCGGGCCACCCACGCCGAACGTGCCGTGACGCGCCAGGGGTTCGCTGCGTCGCGCGCGCCCCTGGAAGTGCGGCTGTAGCTCTGCGTAAGCAATCTCAAGATCGAATGTCATGTAACGTTCCTTTGATTTCTAGCAGGACAGGGTTATGCCCTCGCTCCTCTTCTCGCTATTCTTACAAGTTCTTGCGTAATATCTTGCGTCGCATCTGGCCGCGCGAAGGTGTTCGCTGATCGAGCCATCGCCGCAAGTTGTGCATTTGATGCTATTAGAGTTAAAACACGTTCTACAAGTATTTCGGGTTTCAAATCATCATTCGAGATTACGCTAGCTGCCCCTTTGCGCTCGAACATGGCAGCGTTTTGCTGCTGGGCTGAGCCGCCAACGGCTGGCGACAACGGCACCAGGATAGCAGGCTTACCCAGCGTTGCCAATTCGGACAGGGTAGATGCGCCCGACCGGCACAACACCAGGTCAGCAGACTGCAATGCCAACGGCATCTCCTCGTTCAGGTATGCCACCAGCCGGTAGCGCCGTCGTAACTCCTCGTCCTGATCTGCCAGCAGGCTATCGGCCTGGGCGCGTGTCTCGTTATACAAATCCTTGCCGCTAATCTGGAGTACCTGGCAATGCGCCAGCAAGTCCGGCAATGCCTGGCACACCATCCCATTCAGATGTCGCGCGCCCTGGCTACCACCCGTTACCAACAGTAATGGCAAAGCGGCATCCAGGCCCAACTCGGCGCGCGCGGCTTGCGGCGAAGTGTCCCGCACATCCAGCATGACCTGCCGTATCGGGTTGCCCAGCAGCAGCGTTTTACGCGCCGGAAAGTAGGGCAACGAGTCGGCGAAGGCCACCGAAATGCGTGTTGCCAGTGGCGCAGCCAGCCTGTTCGACAGGTTGGGCGGTACATCCTGCTGGTGCATCAACAATGGTACTCCGTTCAAACGCGATGCCAGCGCCGCTGGAACCGCTACATAGCCGCCGCTTGTAAAAGCGACATCGGCTCGAAACTTCCTTACAATACTGATCGCCGAGAGCATACCCAGTGGTACGCGCATCACCCCCGTGACGGTCTCTAACGAGACATAGCGGCGCAATTTGCCCGCCTTAACGGTGGCTAACGCGAAGCCCGCCGCCGGAACAATCTCCTTTTCCAGTCCATCGTCGCTGCCGAGAAATAATATCTCGGCCTGGTACCGTGTCCGTAGGCTGGTGGCAATCGCCAGGGCCGGGTAAATGTGGCCTCCGGTTCCTCCACCTGATACAAGAACTCGCATATCTATCCTTTGCGCGGGATGGGTTTGTTACAATATGGTAAGCCAGGGCGGGGCAAGCCCCGCCCCTACCCTACGCTTCTTGCGATGATGTGATATAACCCGCGCCAACTGTTTTTTTGCGTAAGCCTATCGTCCGCCGCGATAAAGCAGGCGACGCTGGCTCCTGAATATAACGTGAGATATTCAATAGCACACCTACCGCCGCCATCGAGACCACCAGCGATGAGCCGCCAAAGCTGATAAAGGGTAACGGCACGCCCGTATAAGGAATGCTGCCCGTATTGGCTCCAATATTTATCATGGCCTGCAACACCAGCCATGTGGTGATGCCGGTCGCCAGCAACGCCCCGTACAGATCGCGCGAACGCCGCGCCAGGCGAAACCCGCGAAAGGCCAGGAACAGGTATAGGACGACGATAATGGCACACGCGATAAATCCCAGTTCCTCGCCGATGATCGGAAAGATCGAATCGCTGAACGGGAAAGGCAGATAGCCCGTCTTTTGACGGCTGGCTCCCAATCCCAGGCCGAACCATCCTCCTGACCCCAACGCAAGCAGCGCCTGGTACAGTTGCAAATTGATGCCCGTCACATCCTTAAAAGGGTTCAAGAAGCCCAACAGGCGAAAGTACCTGTAGCCTCTAAACGCCTCCAGGATGAAAATCGAACAGCCACACGCCATTGCCAGCAAAAACTGCACGATATTGGCTCCCGCCGTGAAAAACATGACCGTCGCCAGACCAGCGATGATAATGGCAGTTCCCAGGTCGTTTTCTAGCAGCACCAGCCCCAGGATAAAGCCGACCAGGATCACGAACGGGGCCAGCCCATACAGAAACGTACCGACCTGCTTGCCTTTGCGCGCCAGCCAGTCCGCGATATACAGAGCCAGCACCAGTTTGGTCAGTTCGCTCGGCTGGAACGAGAAAAAAGAACCGAGCGCGAGCCAGCGCGACGCGCCATACACGGTGGTGCCGAATTTCAGCACTACGACCAGCAACGGCAACACCACGATCATCCCGATCAGCGAGTAGCGCCGCCACACGCGATAATCGATGCGCATCGTGACCAGCAACGCCACTAGCCCCAACGCCAGCCAGATCAACTCGCGCTGGAAGTAGTAGCCCGCGTCGCCCTGGTAACGCGCCGCCTGAAACGAACTCGCGCTATACACCATCACAATGCCGATGCACGAGAGTAGCAGCACGACTATCAATAGCCACGAGTCGATCTTGCCAGCTACACGCGGCAGGCTCATCTCCAACTCTGACAGCCTGTTCGTTTCTTCCTCGCTCAGTCCCTGAGCCGTCGCAGCCGCCTTGCGTCGCTCCGGTTTCTCAGATGCGCGTTTGCGCCAGCCTGCCGTCACGCCCGAACGCGCCTGCTCTTGCTCAACCTGCACTGCGGGCGACTTGCTGATAGGACACAGAGGCGGCAACTTTCTGATGCCAACCGAGTTAAAATCCATACCCGACACCGACTCGTCCGCCGCGTAACGCGCGCTCCTGACAGGGCTGCGGCGTGCTGTCTGCTTGCGACTCGCTACATCTCTCCGCTCGATGCCATCCAGAGCGGGCGAGCGGCGCGGGTAGCGCGGCGGCTCCAGTCTGCCCAGATTCGTTTTTCGGCGGTCGTCGCGTGTCATCTTGTTTTCCTGCCAGTTACCCTTGACATAGAACGAATTTTCTATTATACTTGCCTTCGGACGTGATTTATGCGTCCCCTAAAACCAGACTTCTATCAATGATGATTATTAACAGCCATAACCAACAATACAAACCTCCATCCCCCTGTAGGGACAAGGGGCAGGGTTGGGCGGATGTGGGGGCCTTGTGCTTGTCCTGGTCGGAGTGCGATCATCATGCTTCACACAACCCCAGTGCATCGCGTTGCCAGCCGGACAAGCACAAGGCCCCCACCCTTCCCCACATCCACCCCTTGTCCCTACAGGGCGGGGAGGGTGTCCATTGCCAAATCTGGTTGTTAATATTCATTTGACGGAAAAAAAGTGAAAAAGACACCGCCATCACTCCTTCAAGAGATGATAGCGACAAACTACAGTTTTTTCATTTTTCCGCTTTATTTTCCTGCATAATGTCCAGCGCGTGTTCTACATCGCTCTCTTCGCCAACAGTTTGCGCTTTATGAACGTGTGCCTGTTGTAAGTCAACTACCTGGATGCCCTGCTCGCGTAGCAGGTGATGCCAGGGATCGCCGCTGAGTACCGGTACGCCTTCCTGATGGCGCGTTCCGGCGACCTGCGCGGTCTCTGGCGTTGGTGGCAAGGGAGAAGCTTGCGCTTCCAGGCCGAGCAATTGTCGCCATGCCTCGCTCAACTCAAGTTGTTGCTCGACTTTTTTCTCAAGCTCAGTCTGCTTGCTCTTGTCATTTTGATCCGGCGCTTGCATATTTAGACCTCAAAACATGTGACATACAATAAGCACTTATATATATCCATTGATTAAAGCGGCAAATCTGGTGGCACGTTGTAGTACCACATCAATTGCTGCGCGATATAGCCCCACAGTGGCGCTGCCGCCGTGCTGCCATAAATCGCATTTTGCGGTCGATCCAGTTTTACCAGGATCACGAACTTCGGATTCGAGGCCGGAATAAAACCGGCTACCGAAGCCACCGTTTGATCGTCAGAGAGACCAATCGTTGTGGCCGTTCCCGTCTTCGCGGCTATGCTATAGCCGGGAACCTGTGCCAGTTGCGCAAAACCTTTCGTCGCAGCCTGTTCCAGCATCCCCGTCAATAGTTGCGCAGCGTTGGCGCTGATGACCCGCCGTTTGACGACAGGTTGTGTGTTCGCGTTATGCCCATTGCCCTGAATCGACGCTACTACATAAGGCTGCATCTGTATGCCGCCGTTAGCAATGGTCTGGTAGACCAGCGCTACCTGTAAAGGCGTCGCATAGATGGCCTCTCCAAAAGCCTGACGGGTCAGGTCGCTAATCGACCAGGTCGGGTTGCCAGGCTGGCGATAGGAGCCAGGGTTTTCCTGTCCATCGGCAATGCCAGTTGGCTGGCCGAAACCGAATTTTTGTAAGTACGGATAGTAATGGGTTGTATGCAGGATATTGTGCGCTACATACGCCGCTCCAACGTTGGCGGAATGGATCAACACGCCCGTCATCGTCTCGGTACCATAGGACAGGTCTTCCCAGTTGCAAACCTGCGCTGCATCGCTAAAGCTCATACACCCCTGATCGTCAAGCGTTGTATCTGGCGTAATCAGGCCCGTGTCCAGACCCGCCGACATTGTTACCGCCTTCATGGTCGAACCCGGCTCATAGACGCAGTAGATGGCGGGGTTGAAGTACACCCCGGCCTGGTTCTCGCAACCCAACTGATTCGCATACTGCCCGTACTGGTTCGGATCGAAGGTGGGATAGCCCGCCATCGATACGACTGCTCCGGTGCGCGCGTTGAGAATCACTACCGTGCCGCTCATGGCATTTAGCTGCTTCACGGCATTGGCGAGCGCGTTTTCCACCATATATTGCACATTGCTGTCGATGGTCAGCGTCAGGTTCGCGCCGCTCACGGCTGGCTGCTCATTGGTTCCCCCCAACGTCAAGGGGTTGCCTTGCAGGTCGGTTTCCGCCGTCAAGCTGCCCGGCGTGCCTTGTAGCAAGCTGTTGTACTGTTTCTCAATGCCATACATGCCCGCGTTGCCGGTATCGTTCTGCGTCACAAAGCCCAGGATTTGCGAGGCTAGCGTGCCAGCAGGGTAGACGCGCCAGGTACGCGGCTGGAGAAAGACATCCGGTAATTGTAAGTTGCGCAATGTCTGGCTCTGTGCCGGAGTAATGCGCACGGCCACGCGCTCAGCCCACAAACCTTGCGCCATGCCGTCACTGAACGCTTTCTGCAAGGTATCGATCGATACGAAAGGCAACGCGCCGTGTAACGCGCCAATCAGCGTTTGCAGTTCGCCCTGCGTATCACCATTCGGGTGGTCAACCGAGAACTGTACTGGCTCGATATACACGTCATCGCGGATGATGTTGGAAGCAAGGATGCGGCCCGCGCTATCGTAGATCAGCCCGCGTGGAGCATCAAGTATTTGATTTTGCAGGTGCTCTTCGTTGGCTTGCTGCGCGAGATTATAGCCGCTATGCGACTGGAGAACTTGCCAGTAGTACAACCTTGCCAGCAGTACCAGCATTCCGAAAGTTACCAGCAAGAAAATGAACATTTGGCGTCGTCGCGCGCGTTGCATTTCTCCATTCATGCTCTTGCCTCCTTTCTGCCTGGCACTTGCAGATACCTGCGGTAAACCGCCCTCTGCTGTTCACGGTTGTAAATGCTGATCGTCCGATGGTATTGGTTTAAGATGCGAGATGACCAGAACGATGACCGTTTTCGGATCGGCGGGGATCAATCCCATCGCCTTAGCGCGTGTCGCAATATAGATCGGTGATTGCTCCTGCGCAATCTGTTGCACCAGGTCTTGATCTTCGCGCATCAGCGTCGCCTGCTGCCGGTGTAACGTCTGGATTTGTTGATTGGCTGTCACTGCCTGCCCCAGTTGGGACAGGTACAGCACGGCCATCAGGCTGATAAGCAATACACTACAGATACACAATCCGACAGGCCCCATGCGGAAGAAAAACGGGTGCAGTTGTCGCCGTCGCCTGGCAGCGAGGATCGGCTTTGTTGATACCCGCATGTTTTTCTCCCTTCTGTATTACCTATGACCCTACAATTATTTCGGCGGCTCGCAACTTTGCGCTGCGAGCGCGGGGATTAGCCTGAACTTCGCGTTCGCCCGCCGTCACCGGTTTGTGTGTAAGAATGCGTAGTCGCGCTTTGTGGCCGCATATACACACCGGCGTTCCAGGCGGGCAGATACAGTCGCTCGCCTCGCGCCGCATAAACACTTTGACCAACCGGTCTTCCAACGAATGAAACGAGATAACCACCATTCTTCCAGCTGCTCCCGCTCCCGCTTCACTGCCCTCTGTATATCGTTTTGCGCTGGCCGCGCTGAGTATATCCAGCATTTGCGGCAGCACAGCTTCTAACTGCTCAAGTTCGCCATTGACGGCGATGCGTAACGCCTGAAAGACGCGCGTCGCCGGGTGGATCGTACCCGGTTTGAAAGGAACGCCAGCCGCCGCCAACTTTGCCAACTGCGCTGTGCCGGTGATCGGCCCACGCGCGCGTTCTCGTATGATGCGCCAGGCGATCTGGCGCGAGCGCCGCTCTTCACCGTAGCGCCAGAAAATGTTCGCCAGCTCCTCTTCGCTGGCGTTGTTCACCAGCTCTGCCGCGCTTAGCTCCTGCGACTGATCGAGGCGCATGTCCAGCGGCCCATCGGCGCTGAACGAGAAGCCGCGCTGCGGGTCATCCATCTGGTACGATGAAAACCCCAGGTCGAGCAAAATACCGTCCACAGAAGACACAAAATCGGCCTCGTCCTGTACGATACGGGCCAATTCCGCAAAATTTCCTCGCACCAGCGCTAATCGTCCCTGCGCGACCGTACTCGAAAGTCGCTTGCCCACTCGTTCCAATGCCTGCGCGTCGGTATCGATGCCCAGTACGCGACCATCTGGCGCGGACCGTTCGAGAATAGCCTCTGTGTGACCCCCTCCGCCTAAAGTGCCATCAACATACTGTCCGCCAGCCCTGGGCTGAAGATACTTCAGCACCTCTTCCAGCAGTACAGGGATATGACCGGATTGACCTGTTTGCATATCTATTCCATGACGATGCGTATTGCGGAACCGACTCCTTGATCTTAAAAGGGTATGCCGTTCCCTTGCGCATCGAGTCTGTCCTGATATTCCTGCCACATAGCGCGGTCCCAGATTTCAACATGATCGCGCACACCCACTACGGTTACTTCACTCCCCAGCCTGGCATAGGCGCGTAATCTGGCGGGAAGCACCAGCCGTCCCTGTCCATCTATCTTCTCTTCGCTCGCGCTGGGATAGATGCGCCGCTCAAAATCTCGCAATTCTTCCGTCGTTTTGCCTTCGGTCAATTCCTGCGATTTCTCTTCCCAGCGAGCCATTGTATATACAGATAAGCAAATTCCCATGCCCTTACTGATTACCGCGCCCTCTTCCAGTTGTGACCGGAACTTCGCGGGAACCGCCATGCGCCCTTTGGCGTCTATAGAATGTTCGTACTGGCCGAGAAACATGCCTGCTATTCTTTCGCGAAAAACGAGTTTTGTAGAGTGCATGATGGTTATGCACACTACCTACTTTATCAACTTCCCCACAATTCCCCACTTCTCCCCACAACAGTATACCATTACAACTATCACTGCGGAAAGAGTGTTATCCACCAAAATTATTTCAAAGCGGTGGATAACTTGTGGATAACTTAAATCGGCAACGCATTGACATAACAAGAAATACGCTGATGCATGTACTCGCTTTTATGCTCGTTTTATGCCTTTGCCTGGTAAACTGAACAATAAAGAGTGTGGGAAGATGGTTTGTTTGTAGGGATGTGGAGAGACGATGAAAAGGGGAGT
This sequence comes from Ktedonobacteraceae bacterium, assembly GCA_050695155.1. GTDB lineage: Bacteria > Chloroflexota > Ktedonobacteria > Ktedonobacterales > Ktedonobacteraceae > CF-113. The sequence goes on along the minus strand of JBOGTO010000033.1, from coordinate 5,030 downwards.
GAAGTGTTGCCGTCCTGATGAATGCTCCCAACCAGAATCAATGATCGGTTGTCATTCCTCGCAGGCGACCGCCTGGGGAGGTCTGGAAGAATCTCTCGATAGCGAGTGAGATTCTTCGCTGCGCTCAGAATGACAATAGCAGGGTGTCATAGAACTACTGCACATGCACGGTCAGATTCATGCCAGGGTGAATGGTACAGTGGAGCTGGTAGGTTCCCGCTGTCATGAAAGGTCCAATCGTTTGCTGGTCGTTGCCGTTCAGTTGAACTTTCACGGTTGGAGCGCCAGGCTCTTGAAAGGTCTTCGGCGTGTTGTCTTCCCAGGTGCCATTCTCAATAGGATGGAGGACCGCTGTGTCATTGATGAGCGTGATGCTCTGCCCTTTCTCAATAGTGACAGACGCGGGCGCAAAGGCTAAACTACTCGTATGGACTTCCTTGTTACCGCTAGAGCTGCCAGTTTGCGAGGTTGTGCCGGAACTGCCACAGGCGGTGATGCCCACCACCAGCAGCGCAAACACGAGCAGTGTCATGATCTTTTTCATTGTATGTTTCTTTCCTGTTTCTTATCTATCTCGGAGGAGGAGTTCCAGACTCCTCCTCCGGGGTGTCATGTTTTCAGGGTTACGCTGTTTGCCTGTCGCCGCGAACACCTTGCCAGGCTCTCAGTGCTAGCCATAAGGCCAGCGCGAAGATGACCAGTGCGTTGACCGGGTGCAGCGCCGCTAGTACCGGCACACCGAGCGTACCAGAAAGCGTCACCAGAAAACTTTGGAGTACGACCAGCACAATAGCCAGACCGCTCAGCCACAGAGACCGCCGACCAAGTTGCCCTATCCACGCCAGGACCAGGAACGCGAGCGGCAGCAGGCTGATTGCCATACCGAAGACTTTGTGCATAGGCCACCACGAGGAGGCAGCAAATATTCCGCCTCCCGCCAGAAAAACCTGGAGCAGGATAGCCAGCGCAAACAGACCACCCAGCACGAAAGAGCCGAGCCGCGCGAAACGACGCGCGCCAGTATTCGCGCCTGATGTTGCAGAGAGAGAAGTTCGAACCGTATTCATTGAGAGTAAGCTCCTTTCCTAATATGCTTGTATCTCATCATTTACCTGTAAGTTTGTGCCACCTATTGTGGCACTTCCACGACCTTGTAATCACCCGAGTTTATGCCACCCACCTGGATAATAGCAGACCAGTGTGAGTGCATTCTGTGATGATGCTGAATGCAACCTGAGTAAGAGAATCCATTTCTAGTACCTCTAGCCTTGTTGCTTGCTTGGAGTGACAAAAGGGTATAGTTCAACGTTCTATTAGTACAAAGCAACTCAACGGTTCCAAATTTTTATTTGTGGGGATTATGTCGCGGAGCCTGTGGCGCGGTTCCTGGGGTAGTGTTGGAGGAGGTTTTTGTGTTGGACTATCGTCCGGGCAGGTGAGAAGAGTAGTATATGAGCCAGTGTTTGCGTTGTAGCAAGCCTTGTGAAACGACCGCTGTATTTTGTGACGATTGTCGATCCTTGCTGCGAAATGAGTTTCGCCAGGGGTCCGATTTGCGTTCCTCCGATTCCGGCGGTATCAGTATTGCCTCTACCCTGAAAGCCACGCCGGATGTATCGTTAGTCACACAGGAGCCGGACGGGTCACAAAACGACCTGTCGCAGCGCAGCACAAAGCCACCGGGCATCGCCGAGACGCCTCGCACATCCGCGCCGATCACACCTCATCCACCTACGCTGAATAACTACATTTATCCAGATATTGCTGAACAAACGATGTCGCGCTTGAGCGAGGCGGCTCAATTCATCTCTGAGGTTGAACCCTCCAACCGTCGTTTGCCGCGCGCTTCACGCCTGGCCCCCATCCGCGATATTTCCGCCGATATTCGACGCGAAAGCACCCCCTTGCCTAAATATTCTAAGATGCGCAATGGTATGGGGAATCACGAGGGAGTCAGAACGCCTGGCACGCTGCCTGCAATAACAAAGGATGCGCCAGAACGTAATTATGCTCTACATGGCAGTAATGCCGATTTGCCGGACCTCTGGCCCTGGCTGGATGGAGAAGTCGAAGAGAAAGAGAACGAAGACAGTTGGGCAAACGGCACAGACCCCCTGATCTCGCGCCATGTCCCTAATAGCGTCGAGGCCGCGCGTATCGAGGAAGAGGATATTAAACGCGCTCTGGCTGAAGGCATTCCGACCAACCATACTATGCGCAGGATCAGGCCGCGCCGCGTTCTCTCGTTGCGCACCGTATTCGCAGTTCTGGCGATTATGGCCGCGCTCGCACTTATCGCTGACGGTATACTGTTCTCGGTCGTGGTGTCCCACCCCAGGCACGCTAACCCTTCACCCATCGGCCCTTCCGCTGCTGCGCTGACACTCTCACCCAATATCGTAGATGTGAAAAACGGCGCACAGCAGGTGCGGGTTCACATCGTCAATTTTCCGGCTGGACATAACGTACAATTGTCGCACGATGTGCAGGAAGATGTGAAGATGGTCAGTGGCTCCAGTCTGATTAGCATTGGGAAGAATGGTTCAGCCGATGCCACGATCATCGTCAATAGCGATTGGGCCATAGGCTTCGACCTGGTATACGCCGAAGACATCACGACACATTATATTGCCAGCACCCAGCTACAAGTTATAGGCGCTGAGCCTTCCAAGCCCGCGCGCTTGATGCTGGTAGACCAGTATGGGAAGAGTGTCACATCACTCGATTTTGGCACCGGAGTCGAGGGGTCTAATACCATCCTGCCCCTGACCCTGGAGAATAGCGGCAGTGGCTCCATAACATGGTCTGCCAGCAGTGACCAGTCCTGGCTGCTTGTCACGCCCGGTCAGGGGATGTTTAGCCAGAGCCAGAAAATCGAGATTGTCGCGCAGCGCATCAATTTGAAGCAGGGAAAGCATACGGGGGCGCTCACTCTATCCTCCAATGTAAGTACGCTCCCGCTAACCATCAAGGTAACGATGAATGTAGGAGCGTCGATCCCAGGCCCGGTGCTGGCCCCGACGCCTGCCGTCCTTTCATTTACAACCACAGACGGCTCGCCTGCTCCGCCCGCGCAATTGCTCACGCTGAATAATCCAGGAACGCAGCCGTTGTACTGGTCGCTATCCATTTCTGCCTCAATCGCAGCTTCAAATCTATCAGCTCTCAGCCATATGTTAGGAGCCAACAGCAACTGGTTAAACGCCGATATAACCTCTGGCACTGTTCTGCCCGGTTCGAGCCAACCAATACAGGTGTCGGTGAACAGCAATAGCCTGCTGCCAGGGGCGTATGCCGGGAACCTGACGTTTAGCGCGCCAGGGTCTATTGATGGTAATCAGACCGTCAGCGTCTCACTCACTGTGCAGCCAAACTGCGGCCTCGTGACGAATGCAGGGTATCTTTCCTTTACAGCAGTGCAGGGGCAAACGAATCCCAGCAACCAGTCGCTGGGGTTGAATGCTACCGCGAGTTGCGCGGGCGCGCCGATCAACTGGAAAGCGGCGCTATCTTCCTCTGGCTGGCTCAATGCTACTCCCACCGGAGGCATACTCAGGGGAACGACCAGCCAGTTTATCTCAATAGGGGCGAACGCAGCAGGGCTGCCAGCCACGCCCAGACCCTATTATGGCTTCATCGCCTTTACCACACCCAAGAGTACGCAGACAGTCGTGGTGACGCTGACCGTGCAGCCACAGCCAACGCCTGGCGCGCCGATCATGAGTGCATCGCCGCTCAATCTCAATTTTAGCAGTACACAGGGGCAACCGAATCCACAAGGTCAGGTTGTGACTATCACCAATACTGGCGGGAGTCCACTCAAGTGGAACACGAATGTCAATATTATAGCGTCTTCCTGGTTGAATGCCGCGCCATCTGGTGGTACTGTGCTGCCGGGCCAGACGGGGCAGTTAGTTGTCAATATTGATACGTCGCGCCTGTCGCCCGGCATATATGCTGGACAGATTACCCTCAACGGACTGGCGCCTGCCAGTGGCGGCGGGCAAGTCGTCTCTATCAACCTTGTTGTGCAGCCACCTTGTACCCTGACGCAGCCCTCGTCCAGTTCGCTCGCCTTTAGCGGCGTGCAGAACGGCCTCAATCCGCTCTCGCAGTCACTGTTGATTACCGGCACGGGCAACTGCTCATGGCCGCTCACCCTGTCTGCCAGCCCAACGAGCGCCCCCTGGCTTAACGTCCAATTTCCGGCGGGCAACACTGTCAAAGGCAGCGGTCAATCGGCTGTCTTCGTCGTCGGTGTGAATATGAAAGGTTTGCTAAGCGGTCCACCTATCAGCGCTAACTTTACTATCTCGGCCACCGATAGCGCGGGTACTCTCGCTACTGGCAGTCCGCAGTTGGTGGCTGCCACCCTGACGGTTGCGCCACCCTGTGTAGCCGCAACCGCCCCCAATTTGGCATTCGCAGCCGCTCAGGGGCTGGCATCGCCAGCGCCCCAGGGCGTCTCGCTCAGTGAAACGGGAACCTGTTCTCGCCCTGTAAAATGGGCGGCGGGAACAACCACTTCATGGCTGTCACTCTCTTCGCCAGCGCCGGATACCGGAAGCGGCAGTTCGTTGACCGTCACGGCCAATAGCGCGGGTCTGCCAGCCGGTACATATACGGGAACCATCAACCTTTCGGCCACTGATAGCAATGGCAATAGCGCTGGCTCCCAGACCATCACTGTTACCCTGACTGTTACCCCGACCTATTCAGTCGGTGGCACTGTCACAGCCTGCACGGGAACAGCCCCTGCGTGTCTGACTCCCGCGTCATTGCCAGGGGCAACCTTGACACTGCTGAATAGCTCGAATGCAACAGTCGCAACCATAACAGCAGACGCATCCGGCAATTTCACCTTTACTAATCTGCCCCCCGGCAACTATACCGTCAATATCACGGGAACCATCGGCAGCGTAAATTACTCAACCGGCGGCATTCCCTTGCCCGTAACAGGTAATGCAACCGGCGTCAACCTGAATGTGTATGCAGTGTAATTTGGCAAGCGAAGGCGGTAATCATGCGCG
>JBOGTO010000032.1:0-2559 GCA_050695155.1 Ktedonobacteraceae bacterium | reverse complement strand
CGGCTTGCAGGGCTTCTTCCAGCAGGTCGAGCAGGGTGTCTTCGTCGCTGGCGTTGGGGCCGCTTTCGAGGGCGCGCAGCGCGTTAAATTCAAAGGAGCCTCCCAGCACGGCGGCTCGCACTAATAAACGCTGGCAGTCGCTGCTGATCCGTCCCAGACGCAAGTCGAGTACGGCAGCGATGGTATCCGGCAGCGTGGCCGGCAAATCCGGCGCGGCGGATGTGTTGGATGCGAGCGCGGGCATAGCGGACACGTTGCGAGCCAGTTCTTCAGCGAAGAACGGGTTGCCTGCGGCGCGCGCCTGGATGCGCTGCGCGAGCGGTTCGGGCAGCGGGGAGATCAGGGCGCGAATCTGCTCGTCGGTAAGCGGCTGCACGGTGAGCGTTTCGATGGACTGCTCGCGCTGCAAGTCGTTGAGTACCGAACGCAGGGGATGCGTTGGCGGAAGCTCAATATCGCGGCAGGTGCCAACGATCAAAACGGGTTGATGGCGCAATTGGCGCACCAGGTAGGCCAGCAATTCGCAACTGCTGCTATCGGCCCATTGCAGGTCGTCCAGCACGACCAGAAGTGGCGCGCTCTCGCTGATAGTAGCGAGCAGGGCGCGCGCAGCCTCCCACAGGCGCAATTGTTCCTGCTCTGGCGAGATGGCGGACGGGTCCGGCGGCGGCAACAGGTCTTCCAGTTCGGGCAACAGTGCGCGTAAGGCCTGATAGATGAGCGGGCGGCGCGCGATTTCCTGGCGCTGCCACAGCCCGCGCGCCATGGCTTTGCGCAGCGTCTCCGTCCACATGCGATAAGGGATGCTGGTCTCCTGGATGTAGGCGCGCGTCCAGGTGACGGTCCAGCCGCGCCGCGTGGCTTCGCGCCCCATCTCTTCGGCGAGGCGCGTTTTGCCGATGCCAACATCGCCCATCAGCAAGACGCACTGCACGCGATGCCCGCTTTCGAGCGTCGTCGAGGCCGCGCTTTTCTTCTGTCCCGCCAGTTTCATACGCCGCGACTGCTCGGTATCGAGCAACACTTGCTGCAGGGACAGCAGTTCCGCGTCGCGCCCGACCAGGCGGCTTTGATTGCTGCGACCCACTTGCATAGCGGGGCGCGCCTCTGGCTCTGCTAGCTGCGTCTCATGCCCGGCATGGGCTGCTGATAGCTTTGGGGCAGCAGCCAACGTTAAGGCAGCAGAGTTGCCGCGCTGGGCCGCTTCATACAGGGCGCGCGTCTCCTGCAAGGGAGCCATCTTATATTCTTGCTTCAAAATAGCGGCAAAACGCTGGTAGATGCGCAGCGCTTCGCCGCGCCTGCCTGCCTGTGCTAGCAAAAGAATGAGGCGTTGCACGGCGGCTTCATTGGTGGGATCGATGGCGAGCAGGCGGTCAAGTGTATCGATGGCGCTGGAGATGGCTTCGCGCGCGATACGCAGATCGGCCAGTTCGAGCAACAGCCCGATCCAGCCGCGCTGCAACGATTCGCGCCGCGTCTGCGTCCATTCGACATGCCTCTCTTCCGGCAAGTAATCACCAGCGTACAGCAGCATAGCTTCTTCGAGCAGTTGTTCGGATTGGCCGGGATCATTGCTGGCATGGGCGCGCGCTAACAACGCTTCAAAGGCGTCGGCATCTACCCATACCTGCGATTGATCGGCGAGCAGCATGGTAGCGTGTTCGGTGAGCAATAGATTGGTGGTGGCGGGTCGGCTGCGCGTGGGTTCAAAAAGCTGGCGCAGGCTATGCACAGCTTTGTCCAGGCGATGCGAGGCCGTTTCAAAGTCGAGGTCGGGCCACAGCAGTTCAATCACCTGTTCGCGGCCCAGTTTGCGTCCGGGGGTGCTGATAAGACAGGTCAGCAGCGAACGTACCCGTTGATGCTGCATGGAGGCATCGTTCACCGCCTGCCAGCGCTGCCCATTATGCCGTTCGAGCGTGAATTGTCCAAGCACGGAGAGGCGCACCACCGCGCCCGCTGCTTCTGTCGCGCTGGTTTCGATGCTTTCTTCAGCAACACCAGTAGCCCGCGCCTGTAGCTCGGTGGGAAGTTCCTTGCCCACGTAGGTACGCACGGTGCGCCCGTTGACGGTCTGGTACGCGTACCAGTAGGGGCCGTGTCCAGTACCCTCGCGACAACGGCGGCAGCGCGGTTTGCCACAATAGCTAACCTGCTGGTGGTAGGTGATCTTGCTATCCATCTCGTCACTGTCTCCTTTGCCTGCCGTTGACGAGTATCGCCGGGGGAGAAACCTCCGCATCGAACGAGCGCAAAGCTAGCATCCAGTCTTGAAACTGTCTCATTATATCAGAATGCGTCAACACAACGTATTTTTCAATCTTCTGGTCGTTTTGGGATATGGTTGTCTTTTTTCGTACCCCCAAAAGAAATAAAACGCGCCTGTTGCACAATCTACAGGAATATCGGGAGCAAATGAGAAGAATGATTTGATACAAGATGAAGCATTATAAGAAACAAGAAAATCGGTATAAGACATTTATAAAGGCACCCAACAAATACCTATCGGCGAAAAGAACACCGGCATTCTGTAGGGGCGGGGGTTGAGGATGATGT
>JBOGTO010000031.1:0-12881 GCA_050695155.1 Ktedonobacteraceae bacterium | reverse complement strand
ATTCCATTCACTTCGTAGTAGGGTAGGGGCAGCGGCTCTGCTTTCACCAGTAGGTTTTTTGCGTTTTGTAGGGGCGGGGGTGGGGTGGAGCGGGGAGGGGACGCTTGCGTCGCCCGCCGTCACCCGTTGATGACGCGGTTGGTTGGCATTCGAGAGGAACGAGGGCGACGCAAGCGTCCCCTCCCCGCTCCACCCCACCCCCGCCCCTACAAAACGCAAAAACCCTACTCGTGAAAGGCAAGCCCACTACACCAGTTCCGTACCCCTGGGGGTGTCGCGCACTTCGTAGCCGAGGGCGATCAACTGGTCGCGCAACTGGTCCGAGCGCTTCCAGTCGCGTGCGGAGCGCGCCGCATCACGCTCGCGCACCAGGGCCATCGCCTCCTCGGTGATGACGGTGGGGCGCGCGGCTTCGACCGTATCCAGGCGCAATCCAAGCACACGGTCAAAGTCGAGGAGCAGGCGTCGCCGCTCGGCAGGCGCAATTTTGTTGTTGCGCGCCACCTCGCGCGTGATGCTCAACGCTACTGGCAGGTCCAGGTCGTCGTTGATGGCTGTGTGGAAAGCATCTCGCGCTTTTTGCGCTTCTGCTGACCACTCGCCTGCGGCATCCGCGCTCTCGACTGGCAAGGCTGCCAGGTCGGTTCGCAGGTTGTTCAGCCCGTTTTGCGCTGCTGCCAGCGACTCGTTGGAAAAGTTGAGGTTCGTGCGGTAGTGCGCGGTCAGCAACAAGTAGCGGAAAGCCATCGGATCGAAGCCAGCCGCTTTGATGTCCTTCAGCAGCACAATGTTGCCTTTGGAACGCGACATTTTGATGATCTCATCTTCACTCTCGCCATCTCTACCGGTGTTGGGATTGCGGTAGTTGAAGTTCAAGAACTCGCCGTGCATCCAGACCTTGACCGGCTCCTTGCCACTGACGCCCCGGCTTTGCGCGATTTCATCCTCGTGATGCGGGAAGATCAGATCGACGGCTGCTGTGTGAATATCGAACTGTTGGCCCAGGTATTTCGTCGCCATCGCGGAGCATTCGATGTGCCAGCCGGGGAAGCCAATGCCCCAGGGGCTTTCCCAGTTCATCTGGCGATTGGCATCGCCCTGTTTCCACAGCGCGAAATCTTCCGGCTCGTCTTTGTCGCCTTCGATTTCCAGTTGCACGCGCCCGCTTGCCCCGGTGCGCAGGTTCTCAACGGTATTGCCAGAAAGTTCTCCATAAGAGGGGAAGCGACTCACATCATAGTAGACGCTGCCATCTGAGACATAGGCCAGCCCTTTCTCGATCAGCGTCTCCGTCATGGAGAGCATTTCCGGGATGTGGTCGGTAGCCTTCGGGCTGATGTGCGGCGGGAGAATGTTCATCTCCGCCGAATCGTCCATGTACTGCTTTGTATAATGTGCGGCAATCTCATAGGCCGAGCGGCCAGTTGCGCGCGCTTCGTACTCCAGCTTGTCTTCGCCACTCTCTTCCGTGTCGTTTTGCAGATGCCCGACATCCGTGATGTTGCGCACCAGCAGCACTTCATAGCCGTTGTATTCAAGCATCCGGCGAATCCAGTCTGTCATAGTAAACGTGCGCAAGTTGCCGACATGCACGTCTTTGTAGACAGTAGGGCCGCACGAGTAGATGCCCACACGCGGCGGGTTGAGCGGCTGAAACAGCCCTTTGCTGCGCGTCAATGTGTTATACAGGTAAATTGGTTTTCTCGAAATGCTACTCATGAGCATAAATCTCCTCTTGTTTGTCCAGTGTGAATGTGTGTATTGAGCGGGAGTAACTCAGGCAAGAGGTCATGCAAAAGAGGAAAATGATATATCCACGCGCGTCAAATGCATACCTTACGTTCACAGAGGGCTGAGCTACCTGTATTTCCTCTGCGAACGCCAGGACAGGAGCAATAATGCATATGTGGATAGAGATGGTTCACGATCTTCTCCCAAAATCTGGCTTCACGCTACGTCTTGCGTAAAGTATAGCATACCGCGCAAGTTTTGTGTAGTTCAACCGGTTCGAGATACTATTCGACAGGCTTCTAATAACAGTCGAATCTGAATCACCTTTGTAGCTGGAAGATTTCATTTTAAGGTTTTGGTTGATTGCGCGTCATAGTAAGTAAGTAAGCGCGTCGCTCACGATATTTCTAAGAAGACCTGTGAGCGGCATTTTTTACAACTATGGAATATATAAATAATCGTTTTAATTTATAAATAATAAAACACATAAATGGTGCCAGTATGTTTATGGGTGTCTTGCCCATTTAACACACAAGGAGGTTTTGCTATGACCTGTTTCACGTTGGGAACGAAGAGTAACCATCCGACATCCTGTTTGCGCGATGGAGGTACGCCGGGACCGGGGCCGAATGATCCTGATCCCCCTCCTGATGAAAAGCCACCACCAGACCCTCCGCCGCCGAATGATAAACCGTCGAGCGGGGAGTGAGATTGGTATGGAGATGGTGCAGCAGCTATGGCTGTACCATCTCCACTGTTGCCTCTCTTACGGCGAAGTAGGTGGCCTGTGGGTGATGTACCACAATGGCGGCGGTTGTCTGTTCGGGATCGAACTGGTAGCCTTCGGTCAGAGTGACACCGATGGTTTGTTGCGCGGGCAGCAATTGCAGCACTTTGGCGTGATCCGCCAGGTCGGGAATGGCTGGATAGCCCCAGCTATAGCGGCGACCGCGTGGGCTAGCGAGTTCCAGTTCCTTTTGAATGAGGCGGTTGGTGTACTCTGCCAGCCCCTCGGCCATCTCGACGGATAGACCGTGCATAAAGTAGGCTTCGGCGTAATTGCCGGATTCTTGCAACTTTTGCACCGCTTCGCTGGCTACCTGCCCCATCGTGACCACCTGCAAAGCAACGACATCCACCTGGCCGCTTTCGAGCGAAGCGAAGTAATCGGCCAGGCACAGGCGTTCGCGCTGGCTCTGGCGTGGGAAGCGGAAGCGTGTAATCTCGCGTTTATTCTTATCAGCCTCGAATGCTTCTGGATCATAGACGATCAACTCGTTACCGCTCGACTGGCAGGGGAAGTAACCGTAGATCACCTTTGGCTGTAGATAACGCTGCTGGCGCGCCTCGATCAGCATCCGTTCCAGACGCGGGCGAAACTCCTGCTCGACCAGGCGCGTAAATTCCGCGCCATGCGCCTTGCCGCCCCAGTGCAGACGATAGAGCGTGTTGAAGTCCATACAGGCTGCTACATCTTCGATGCCGATGCGATCAAGCACGCGCGGCCCCCAGAATGGCGGCGTTGGTATGGGAATATCGCGCTGGATACTCGTTGATGGGCTATCATCTGTTGCAACTGTGACGATATGCTTATCCTTTGCAGCCTTCTTCAAGCGTTCATTGAGCGCATCTGTTTTGACTTGCTCGACGAAGCCAGCGCGCCGTTCGGGTTCGCCGGTCAGTTTATCGATGATGTCCAGCCCCTCGAAAGCGTCACGCGCGTAAAAGACACCCGCTTCGTAAGCCAGCGGCGCGGATTCTGGCGTCTGCTCATCGACAAAGAGGATGCGGCGTCCATACGAACGGTTGATGGCGGCTCCGCCCACAATGACGGGGAAATGCAACTGTCGCCGGTGCAATTCCTGCACGCACAGTGGCATCTGCTTCGATGTGCTCACCAGCAGAGCGGACAGGCCGATGGCGTCGGCCTCAACCTCGATGGCTTTATCCAAAATGGTATTAAGTGGCACCTGCTTGCCCAGGTCGTAGACGGTGTAGCCATTATTGCTCAAGATGGTATTGACCAGGTTTTTCCCAATGTCATGCACGTCGCCAAAGACCGTCGCCAGCACCACCTTGCCTTTCGTATAACCTTCCTTTTTCTCCAGGAAGCGTTCCATCGCCGCTACCGCGCGTTTCATCACCTCGGCGGATTGTAATACAAAAGGCAGGATCAATTCGCCCGCGCCAAAGCGGTCGCCCACGTCTTTCATGGCAGGTAGCAACACCGTGTTGAGTACGCTGACAGCCGCTTCGCTCTGCGCGATACCCGCTTCTGCGGCGCGTTCCGCAATGGCCTGCTCGACCAATGTTTCGATGTTTTCTTTGCGGCGGTGCAATATTTGCCAGTGAATGCGTTCAGCCGTAGACATGCCCTCGGTGGGGTCGGCCTTCGCGCTGCCTGCTTCTGCCTGTGGCTCGTGTTCTTCATAGTAGGCGATATAGCGTGGCAGCGCATCGAGCCGGTTGTAGATCAGATCATCGGCAAGCTGGCGTTGTTGCGCGTCGATTTCCGCGTAAGGCGTGATGTGCGTCGGGTTGACGATGGCGGCATCCAGCCCCGCTTTGACGGCGTGATGCAGGAAGACGCTGTTGAGTACGGCGCGCGCGTGCGGCTTCAGCCCAAACGAGACGTTGCTAACGCCCAGGATGGTGTAAACGCCGGGCAGTTCTGCCTTGATGTGTTTGATGGCTTCGAGTGTTTCAATGGCAGCTGTTTGCAGTTCTTCCTGACCGGTAGTGATGGGGAAAGTGAGCGGGTCGAAGATGAGGGCATCGGGTGCCAGGCCATATTCATTGACGCAGATGTCGTAGATTTTGTGGGCGATCTCCACTTTGCGCTCCGTCGTTTTGCCCATGCTGATCTCATCGATGGTGAGGGCAACCACGACCGAGCCATGTTCCAGCGCCATTGGCAGGACGCTTTCAATGCGCTGGCGGCCATTTTCCATGTTGATGGAGTTGATGATGGCGCGTCCGGGGTAGGTTTCCAGCGCGGCTTTTATCACATCTGGTTCGGTTGAGTCGATCACAAGCGGAGCTTCGATGCCCATTGAGAGTTTTTTGACGGTTTTTGCCATCTGTTGCGCTTCGTCGGTGCGCTCGGTCAGCGCGAGGCATACGTCCAGCACATGCGCGCCGCCCTCGACCTGTTCGCGCCCAATAGCGAGCAGGGTATCGTAATCATCATTGAGCAACGCCTGCTTTGCCTTGCGGCTGCCCTGACTATTGACGCGCTCGCCCACCAGCAGAGGCGCGGGGTCCTGTTGCAGCGCGGTGGCGCGAATGCCGCTGGAAACTAATGGCAATGATATACCTGTCTTATTTTGCGCTTTCAAATTGGCGTCCGCGACAGGGCGTGCTTTGCGCGGCGCGTTGCGACACGCCTTCACGATGGCTCGCAGGTGTTCATGACTGCTGCCGCAGCATCCGCCGACGATGTTGACGCCAAATTCGGTGATGAAGTCGCGCAGAGCCTCCGCCATTGGTTCGGGTTCCATCGGATAAACGGCCAGCCCGTTGACGTTCAAGGGAATGCCGGCGTTGGGAATAGTCGAGATGGGCAAGGGGCAGTTTTCGCCCAGAAAGCGCACCGGTTCGCGCATATGCTCCGGGCCAGTTGAGCAATTCAGCCCGACGATATCGACGCGCAGCCCTACCAGCGTAGCCATAACCGCCGCTACATCGGTGCCGAGCAGCATTCGCCCGCTCGTATCAAGCGATACCTGCGCCTGAATCGGCACATTGCGCCCGGCCTGCTGCATGGCGCGGCGCATTCCTGTGATGGCAGCTCGCACCTCCAGAATATCCTGGCTGGTTTCGATTATGAACAGGTCGATGCCGCCTTCCAGCAGGGCCGTTGCCTGTTCGCGGAAAATCTCGGCCAGTTGTTGATAGGTGATATTGCCCAGCATAGGGTCGTTGGACGAGGGCAACATGCCTGTTGGGCCGATGGAGCCAGCCACGAAGCGCGGCTGCGCCGGCGTGCTGTAGCGGTCGGCCAGCCGCCGGGCCAGTTGCGCGGCGGTCAGGTTGACTTCATGCGTGAGGTTTCCGATCCCATACTCGTCCAGCTTGATGCGGCTGCCGGTGAAGGTATCGGTTTCTATTACGTCGCACCCGACCTCAAGAAAGCCGCTCTGGATTTCTTCAATCACGGAGGGTTTTGTCAGCACCAGGTATTCGTTGCAGCCCTCGGTGGCCTGCCCACCAAAGTCCTGCGCGGTCAATTGATAACGCTGTATGTTGGTACCCATCGCGCCGTCAAAGATAAGAACGCGCTGAGCAAGAGCATCGAGATATTTACTCATGGAACCTTCCAATCAACCTGTATCGAGATGGTGTGACAAAATCACATGCAGGAAAAATCTAAAAAAGCAGAAGTCAAGTAATTTAAGCGACGGAGTCAGGAATCGGAATATCCATATACTCTGCCATTGTTTGTGCAGTAGGAATTGGTTCCTGATCTTCAATCATGCCTTTAAGGTGCATTTTAAGCGCACTTCGCATATTCGCTTTGACCTCATCGAGTGTTTTACCTGTTGCTACACAACCAGGAAGGTCAGGAACATAAGCACCGTAATTATGTTTGCCTTTTTCAATAATGACAAGAAAACGGTGCATGTCTTTCCTTTTATTTTCTGCTGGTAACTATGTAGTTACTCGGCGAGCGCGTTTACCAACTCCCGGCAAAATGCAGGAATATCTTCAACCACGCGCCCCCAGACCATATTGCCTTCGCGGAAAGCCGGTTCGTTGACCCAGATGCCGCCAGCGTTGGTGATGTCGTCCTTGATGCCAGTCGAGCCAACGGCTTTGCGCCCGCGCAGGATGCCTGCCGAGATGGGAACCCAGCCGCCATGACAGATGACGGCGATGATTTTGTGCTGCGCGTCCATGTCGCGTACCAGTTGCAACAGGCGTTGACTGCGCCGCAGTTTATCGGGGGCCCAGCCACCGGGGATGACCAGCCCATCCAGTTCATTTGCGCCGGGAGCTTTGTCAATACTGATGTCAGGAGTCATTTCCAGGCCATGTTTGCCGTGTACTGTCTGCGTGTTCAATCCAATTACGATAACTCTGGCTCCCTCTTCCTGGAGCCGCATCAAAGGAACCCAGAACTCTAAATCTTCGACTCCCTCTGCGAGGCAATAGCCGATTGTTTTTCCCTGCAAGCGCATGGTTTCACTCTGCTCTTTCTAGTTGGCGTCAGCATGTCATATATAATTATAGCACGCGCTCGCTGTTAGAAAGGTATGTTATGCGTCTTCGGCAGGTGCAGGTTGGTAATCACCGAGCCAGCGAACCCAGGAAAGTTGATCTTTTACAGCTCTCCACAGACGTTTATCTGCTGTCCATAGCTCGCATTGTTTACTTTCAGCAAGAGCTAAATACTGGGCATCATATGCAGCGGGCAACGCAAACTGCTGCGCTAATTGTATCGCTCGAATACATAAATCGGAAGTATGAGTAAAATCGAACGTAATGAGATCGAAAATGATTTCACTCAATGCTGCCTGTGCTTCGTCCAGAGAAAATAGACCCTTACGGATATGTTGATAGAGTACATTTGTGGTTTCATAAGAGAGTAAGCCCGGTGCAAGTATGATAAGTCCTTTATCAGTCAACTCATACAGGAGCGCAAGCGCTATATGAGAGTCTTCTTCCTTGATTGCCCACTTAATAGCGACACTTGTATCAACGACGATACAGTTCATATTCATAATTGCTCCTGCTCCTTCGTGCGCTCATCGCGCATCTGGCGAACTATTTCTGTGGAATCATCAAATGTATATCCTCCCGTGTTTTCAATAATTCTCTCACGCACACGTAAGGCCTGTTCCAGCTTTTCGCGGGTGAGAGGTTTCATTTCCTTACTATAGCTGATCTCTCTGGGTACTGCATCTTCAAGAATACGCCCCAGATATTCGCTGATCGATATATTCTGCTGGAATGCTGCTACTTTAATACGCTGGCGCAATTCAGGACTAATATCGATAGTAATGCGTGTGCGTTCTTTCATGGCCTGTCTTTCCTCATAGTAGGTGTCGTTGATTTGCTCTTTACGTAGCGCCACAATTGTTTCCCCCTTTCCAATCTTTTGCTCTAATCCTATTGAAACATATCCGAGGTGACTTGTCAACATGGCGACATGGCGACAAGGCGACAATTTTTGAGTAATATATTTATGTGCGGAAAATGCTCGTCCTTTCAGTAAATGCAAAGTTTTATACTCTATCGAAAGACAAAATGAGGCGATTAAGCTATTCGCCGATTTTTGCCCTGCTATTGCTCGATGCAGTGCTGTATGTTGAATTGCGGCGCAACAGCCTGTTTCGCTTGCGAGGGCTGGTGAGAAAGGTTAGCTATTAGCCAAATCGTAAATCAGGGGAATCTGGCAGTCTGGTATAGGCTCACCTCCACTCTGGACGCCCATGAGGGCATCCCTACATGTGGACTGGCCTCACACCCCTCCATTTTAGACTACCAGGGCTGGGGTGTCCTTATATGTAGGGACGCCCCTTGCGGGCGTCCGGGGTGGTATTCAGTAGATCAGGCGTCCTGCGGCTTCTCGCCCCAGGCGGTGAGTAGAAACATGAGGGCGCTGAAGTCGTCGCTGTACATCTCTAGCTGCATCTGTTGCATAAGGCGCTCCGAATCCTCTGGTGTAGTAACGCCTACACCAATGAGGAATGGTTGCATTAAGGCGATAAAGGCATAGGCGACCTGGCAGAAGGTATCGTGGATCTCCGTCCCGGCTGAGAAGTCTACCGCGTGCGCTCTATAGTGAGTGTCGATAAAGCCAGACTTTTTCAGGAGTTGGTTCAATCTGGATGTGATGCCCAGCACACGCCCACTGGGAGAAAAGCCCTGTCTTGTGCGCGCCATAGCGGTGTAGAACTGGCTAAAAGCCTTATCAGTTGCGGGATTGGTGGTGACGACCTCGTTTTCAGTCAGGCGAATCACCCCTCCTGGTCGCAAAATTCTCATGCAGTCATTGAGAAGACCTGTCCATTGCTCCGGGGAAAGAAAGGCAATCAATCGAGCGTTGACGAGATCGAAGGAGTTAGCGGGAAAATCAAGAGGTTTTGTGATGTCCATGACCTCGAAAGAGATATTGGGCAATTTCCCCACCTGCGCATGGGCCTGCGCGTATTGGATCATGATGTTACTGATGTCAACGCCCGTCACGTTGCTGCGAGGATACTGGAGCGCCACATCGCGCGCCCATTGACCAGGGCCGCAACCAAGATCGAGGATGGAGCGCATAGTAGCTATGTCAGACCGTTCTGCGAACAACCCTCCCATAGCGCCGGTAATAAAGCTCTCCTGATCGATAAGGCGGGCCATTTCTGCCGCGTTCTCAGCATCGATAAAATATTCGTTTTTGCCAGATGGATCGGTTGACATGCTAGCTCGTTCCTTTCAGAGGAATATCCCTCAATATACGTAGTAAATTTAATATCTGTACAATAATTTCAGCATACAGGCGCTCCTCGAGAAGAGTTTTCCCGCTTTTCGAGTTTTATGAGGTTATCGCCCCTGATACGATTATACAGGGAGAATTGATCTGATGCAATAGGGTACCAGATGCGGTTGGTTTAGATAAACACCTTTGATGTTACATCATCTTTTTTAGTAAGTAGTATTGAGAACGTTTATAGGTTATAATGGGGAAAGAATGAAGCAGGAGATTGAGGTATATCAGATGAAACAGATCAAAGTGATTGTCGAAAAACATTCTGACGGGTACATAGCATACCCTCTCGGCTTAAAGGAATAGTTATTGGCGAAGGCGATACCTATGAGGAAGCTCTAGCCGATGTGAAGTCAGCTATACGGTTTCATATTGAGACATTTGGGCCTGATGTCTTTATAAATTTTTGAAAGCCTATCATAAGGCTCGGTAAGTTTAATCTACAGCGCGGAATCCATGCTTTCTATAACATTTACTCCACTCTCCTGCATCTTCGCCAACTCCTCTTCGGCCAGCGCATCAAAATCAATAGTGGGATGTTGCACAGAACTTGTACAGTCTTTGAGGAAGTAGAGTTTGCGCAGCATGTCTGGCTGGTTTGCGTAATGTTCGACGATCTGGCGTTCGGTCTCCAGCACGCAGTGTGATTTGGCTTCTCCGGCGATATAAACTTTGTTATGTTGCATGACCGCGTCGAGCAGGGGAACGTTCAGGTTGCTTACGGGTGATTGCGGGTCTGGCACTTCCGCGCCGAAAATGCCGTAGAACTCGGTACGGGTCGTGAGACCTTTTTCGATGTAAATGGGCTGCGCCTGGCGGGCTGTGCTGTGCCAGGCGATAGCCTCGCTGATGGGTGAGACTAACATATGCCCCAGTGTCCCTTGCATAGTGTGGTAAGGCCAGATCATCAAGTCTTTTCTGGCCTTTTGTTGCAGCTCATGAACGTAATATGCTGACCATTCGGGTTCGAGCAGGGGTACCCATGTGCGGTTGTCAACATCCTGTCCGGTGATGACGGCAAACGGCAATGGATGTTCGTTGGTGTGAGGATTGACCCACCACGAGCTATAGAAAATCTGAAATGGAATATGCGTATCGAGCGAAGCGTAGATAGTGGTGATCTTGTGCGCGTTGGCATAAAACCAGGTGAGGAAACGCGCTACATCGGCCTCCGAACCCGGCACGTAAAGCGTACCGGACGGATCGACGAAATCGTGCTGGTAGTCCACCAGCACGACGGCTATTTTCTCGCTGTCGCTACTGGCCGACGTGAGATGAGCGCGGCGTCCGGCTTCGGTAAACTCCGCGATACGCGCGGCATAATATGGTATTTCTGAGTTGGATTGTGGTACCGCGAAAGGAGGCTCAAAATCGATCATCTCAACTCCTATTAGATACGTTCCCGATGAGCTTTTTAGTCGCTCGTTTCGCCATGCTCATACGGCGGTTGCAACTGTGGTGGCAGTAGATATGTAGAGCCATTTTCAGCTAGCAGAGGCTGATCGCCGTTGGGCGATGGTTTCAAGTGTGGCATACCGGCCAGCACCGAAGGTGACTCGTACTGCTCGTTATCGATGGGCAGGTTAAACAGCGATTCAAACGTCGAACCTTCCAGGGTTTCCTCCTGTATCAGACGTTCGCTAATCATTATCAGGCGCGTCTTATTCTGGAGCAGGACGTTATAGGCTTTGTCGAAAGCATCCTGAATAATGCGACGAATCTCTTCATCGATCTCACGCGCCGTTTGTTCGCTGTAGTTGCGTTGCTCGCCGAAGTCGCGGCCCAGGAAAACCAGTTCATCTTTATGGCCCAACGCCATTGGGCCGATGCGACCGCTCATGCCATATTCCGTCACCATCGAACGCGCAATCTTGGTGACGCGCTCGATGTCGTTTGAGGCACCCGTTGTGACTTCGCCGAAGATAATCAGCTCCGCCACATGGCCGCCCAGGGCGTAGGCCAGCATATCTTCAAACTGCGGTTTGCTCCACAGGTAACGATCCTCGGTCGGCAGGAGCATGGTAAAGCCGCCGGCCTGGCCGCGCGCCACAATCGAGACTTTATGCACCGGGTCGGTATTGGGCAGCATACGCGCTACCAGGGCGTGACCGACCTCGTGATAGGCGGTAATGGCCTTCTCGCGCTCGCTGATAATGCGGCTCTTGCGTGCGGGACCAGCCACTACACGGTCGATGGCCTCTTCCAGTTCGCTCATGGCAATTTTGCGCTTATTGCGCCGCGCCGCCAGAATCGCGGCTTCGTTGAGCAGGTTGGCGAGGTCCGCGCCGGAAAAACCGGGGGTCTGCCTGGCGAGTACATCCAGCGAGATGCTTGTTTCAAAGGGCTTGCCTTTGGCGTGTACCTGCAAAATGGCGATTCTGCCGCGAATGTCGGGGCGGTCAAGCACAACTTGACGGTCGAAGCGTCCGGGGCGTAGCAAGGCAGGATCAAGCACGTCGGGGCGATTGGTGGCGGCGATGACGATGACGTTGGTGTTGGTATCAAAGCCGTCCATTTCGACCAGTATCTGGTTCAGCGTCTGCTCGCGCTCGTCATGCGAACCACCGAGGCCCGCGCCGCGCTGCCGCCCAACGGCGTCGATTTCATCCACAAACACGATACAGGGGCTATTCTTTTTCGCCTGGTCGAACAGGTCGCGCACACGGCTGGCCCCCACGCCGACGAACATTTCAACAAATTCGGAACCGCTGATGCTGAAAAAAGGCACACCCGCTTCTCCCGCGACGGCGCGCGAAATGAGCGTTTTGCCTGTGCCGGGAGGACCTACCAGCAGCAGTCCTTTGGGGATACGCGCTCCCAGTGCCGCGAACTTATCGGGGAATTTCAGAAATTCAACGATCTCCTGTAGCTCCTGTTTGGCTTCCTCGACGCCTGCCACATCCGCGAACGTCACGGTAGACTTGTTGCCCGTAAACATACGCGCGCGACTCTTGCCGAATGATAGCGCCTGGTTATTGCTGCCCTGCGCCTGTCGCATCATAAAAATGAGCAGTCCACCAATAAAGAGGAATGGCAGCAGCCCACCCAGAATGTTGAGCCACGCGCTCAAAGCGCCCGGTGTGTCGTATTGCAGCACCAATTGCTTGCTGTTCGTATAGTCAATGTTATTATCTTTGAGTACCTTTGTGATGTCAAAGGTGCTATTGATATTGGCGGCCTCTTTGGTTTGATTCGTTCCGCGTTGCAGGGTGATGGTGTCGCTGGCGACGGTCAGCGTATCAGCCTGGTTGCTGGCAATATCCGTCTTAATATCATTGAGGATGTTTGAGATGTTGACCTGCGTTGTATCTGAGCCTGTATGGAAAAATAGCACGATGACCAGGACGATGACCAGCGCTAATATGAGCCAGATAAAGCTATTTCTTAGCCATTTCCCACTACTCGTCATGGGGTACCCTCTCTTTAAGTCAGACAGACAGGATCGGCCAGCATATTTTATACATCACGACATACTAATAAGAATACGTTCTCTGCCGTCTGTTGTTTCATTCGTTCGTGGGGTATTATAGCATATTCGCTCAACCAGTAGCGATGCACCTTGCAAAGTTGCCAGAACGATTTAAAAGTGGTCTGAAAGGCGACCGCCAGGGTCGCCTCTACTAGGAATGAGGCTGGCAAGCCGCTTCGTCGTCCTAGTAGAGGCGACCCTGGC
>JBOGTO010000030.1:0-1983 GCA_050695155.1 Ktedonobacteraceae bacterium | reverse complement strand
GAGCATGTGCGCTATGTCTTGACGGAAAACCCGCGCAACTTCACGAGCCGCGAGGTGGCCGAGGGGCTGCGGCAGTTGATCGGCGATGGCCTGCTCACCATCGATGGAGAGGCGCATCGCCAGCAGCGCCGTATGGTGCAGCCTGCCTTTCATAAGAAACGTGTCGAGGGTTACGCCAGCGTTATGACAGACTATACCGAAGGGACACTCAAGAACTGGCGCGCGGGTGAACGCATCGACATGGCACGCGCCATGCAGGAACTGACGCTGCGCATCGTGGGGAAGTGCCTCTTCAACCTGGACGTGGCCGACCAGGTAGATACGCTCGGCAACGCCTTTACCGAGATGATCGGCAACCCCATCGGGCTGCTTGAGGGTTTTTTGAATGTTCGCATTGACCAGCCTTTCACAGCCTATGGCAGGCGTATGGCAGCGAAACGCCGGATTGACGAGTTTATCTATCAACTGATCGCGCCGCGCCGCAGCGAAACCGGGGATAAAGGTGATGTACTCTCGATGCTGCTCAAGGCGCAGGAGGGCGAGATCGCGCTGAGTGATACGCAGGTGCGCGACCATATCATGACTTTTGTGGCAGCCGGCCACGAGACAACGGCCAATGCCCTGACCTGGACATTTTACCTGCTCGCGCAACATCCAGATGCGCGCAAAAAGCTGCTGGCCGAATTGCAAAGCGTACTGGCCGGTCGCGCCCCCACTATCGACGACCTGCCGAATATGCCCTATACCGAATGGGTATTGAACGAGTCCATGCGTCTCTATCCGCCCGCCTGGACGCAGGGGCGACGCGCAACTGAGGCATTCGATCTCGACGGCGTGCATTTCCCGGCGGGAACAATGGTGATGTTCAGCCAGTGGGTCATCCACCGCCTGCCGGAGATATGGGGCGACGCCGAAACGTTCCGCCCGGAACGCTGGGACCCCACTAACGAGCAGAAGGTGCTGCCCTGGTCTTACTTTCCTTTCGGCGGTGGGCCGCGCATCTGTATTGGGATGCCCTTTGCCCAACTCGAAGCAAAACTGCTGCTGGCAACCATCCTCCAGCAATTCACGCCGCATCTCGCGCCAGGCTCTCGAGTGGAGCTAAACCCGCTGATTACCCTGCGTCCCAAACATGGGATGCCCATGATCCTGATCCCTACAACAGCAGAGGGTAACACGCAATCATGGGAACATCTCTTGCATATGTCTGCCAGTACACGAGGTGAAGAGACTGAACGCAGGGGATGCCTGGGAGCATTGCTCTCACTGTTTGGTGCTATACGCCCATAAATGATACACTACTATGTAGTACACACGAATCCACAGTAGCGAAGGTATGTTATGGCAGAATCAGCACAAGTCGCAATCAAGCGCGTTTATGAGGAAGCCGACGAGAGCGACGGGATGCGCGTGCTGGTGGAAAGGCTCTGGCCGCGCGGACTCTCGAAGGGACGAGCGCATATTGACCTCTGGCTCAAAGAAATCGCGCCAGGCAACGAATTGCGCACCTGGTTTGGTCACGACCCGGCGAAATTCGACGAGTTCCGCCATCGATACGAAGCCGAACTGGCCTCGGATACCGGCCAGGCCGCGCTAACTCGCCTGCGCGAACTTGTTCATCAGCAGCATGTGACGCTCGTATTCGGGGCGCGCGACAGCGAGCATTCAAACGCTGTTGTGCTACGCGAATTGCTATCTTCGTCGCCATAATAGGGGCGGGGGCGAGGGCCGGATGCCCACAAGGGGCATCCCTACATCACGGGAATACCACCCTTCCCCACCATATTCCCCGTCGGGTGAGGTGGAGTGGCAGGGCCGCAGGGCATGTAGTGACGCCCCTTGTGGGCGTCAGGACTTTTAGCAGGAATCTAGACAAAACCATTGAAAACACTGGCAAATTCAACCGAAGAAGTGCATATCCTGACTGCATGGCGCAGTTTTATCGTTTACATCTTATTGCTCTTCATTGGCATCAACCTGCGC
>JBOGTO010000029.1:0-14480 GCA_050695155.1 Ktedonobacteraceae bacterium | reverse complement strand
CTTGCGTCGCCCTCGTTCCTATGCCATTACACTGGAGAGCGAGGGCGACACAAGCGTCCCTACAAGTGTTCGTTATATTGTACTCACCACAGCAGCCTGACGGCGCAGCGTCCACAGTGATACCAGCACCAGTATCACTGTGACACCGATGGTTACGCCTATATCCACTATTGTAGCCGTCAGCGCGCCGGCATTGGTGACGGCGTTCGCGGCTCCGTCCGCGATATAGTAGGGTGGCAGTATCTTGATGAGCTGCGTAATTGGGTTGTTGCCCAGCAATTGCGCCAATGAGCCGACGAAGAATATGGGCAAGATGTACAGGAATGACATTGATCCGCTACATGCTCCCGCCGCGTGCGTTGTGTTGACGATGCTGCCGATCAGCAAACCTACCGCGATGCTGAAGAGGGAGCCAAGCAGGATAAACAATAGTAGCAAAGGAGTATGACCGCCAATACCGAAGCCACCCGTAATAGCGACTGCTGCTAATGCCAGCACGAATTGATAAACCAGGCCAACCAGCATTTTAGCAGCGATCACATCGGCGAACGAGGCGGGTGAAACCATCAACATGCGCAGCGTTTTCCTCTCTTTTTCTTCCACCAGTAAATTAGGCACGAGCGTGGTACCAACCAGCAACGCGCCGAGCAGCGCGGCCACCGTGTAGATTTGACCGATGTTCTGGAACGGATTGGTAGACGCTGGTGGATTGACGGTTGCCAGTGTTATCGTGGCAGGCGGCTGTGGATTGGCCTGGCTGCGCGTATAGTTGTTCAGCGCGTTGAGCAATAACGCACTCTGATCGTTGCTCATATTGTTGCCGTTAATATAGATGGTCATTTGAGGATGTTGTCCCGCCCGCAGATCTGCATCAAAATTGTCGGGAACAATCAATCCCGCCGCGTAAGATGTATCTTTTTTCGACCCGTTGGGGCCAAAAGCTGCCGTTACCTGGTCAGGCGAGTTCACATAGATCACTTTCGTATTGCTGGATGCCTGGTCAACGATCTGTTCAATGCCCGATTTCCCCGGATTGTAGACCAGCACATTTGTGGTGTTATTACTAAGTAATAGATTAATCATCAGGAAGACAAGCGCCAGGAAAAACGGGGTCATGAGCATAATCAGCGTCGATTTATTTAAGACGGCATCGAGCGCATCTTTGCGCGCAATGGCGAGAATAGAGCGCATATGCATATGAATATCTCCTATTTTATGCCGGGCGAACGCCTGCGACTTTGATAAAAACGTCTTCCAACGTGGCCTGTCCGTGCGCCAGCTTCAAGTTGCGCGGCGTATCGTCGGCCACAATTTTACCATTGGCGATAAAGGCGACATGTTCGCACAGCAAATCGGCCTCTTCCATCAAGTGTGTTGTCAACAGAATGGTCGTGCCTTCTTCGCTGAGTCGCTTAATGATCGTGCGCACTTCACGCGCTGAAATCGGGTCCAGTCCCCGGCTCGGCTCATCAAGAAAAAGCACGGGCGGCTGATGCAGCAGGGCACGCGCAATCATCAAGCGTTGTCTCATACCATTAGAATACGCGCGCGCCGGGTCCTTCGCGCGATCACGTAAATGCACAAGTTCAAGCGTTTCGTCCGCGCGGCTTTTGGGCAGCCCATACAGCCAGCACGAAAACTCCAGGTTGAGCCGCGCCGAAAGCCGTTCATACAGATTCTGTTCCTCAAAAACAACCCCAATACGCTCCTTCAGTTGCGCCCTATCTTTGACTACATCGCATCCCGCCACTCTTGCGCTGCCACCGCTCGGATCAATCTGACCTGTGAGCATACGAATCGTCGTCGTTTTGCCCGCTCCATTCGGTCCCAGCAGCCCAAAGATTTCGCCGCGCCGCGCCTGAAAACTGATACCCGCTACAGCCACTTTATCGCCAAACACGCGCCGCAGGTCATACACTTCGATCATCATATCAAGAGGTGTCATAAGTTTTACTATCCTTTTCTCTGAAATTCGTAATGTTATCATCACCCGCGCTTCTGACATAACTGTAACATGTCCGAATTTTACGCGCTACAAATTCTGGCTGAATGGAGTAAAATAGAGGATAACAGGCGATTTATGAGGGGTGAGTAGCCAGGGCTTGTCCCCGCTCTGGCTATCTGTGTTACAATACCCCTGAAATGCTTGATAAGCATACGAAAGCCAATAAAATCAGCAAGGGATGTGCTGCAATGCTACAGGTTCGGCGTCTCGAAAAGACTATCGACAACCGCACTGCCCTTTCAATAGAAGAATTGGACATCAATGCAGGGGATATAGTGACGGTAGTCGGTCAGATTGGCAGCGGCAAAACACTCTTGATTCGCCTGTTGTGCGGGATGCTGGTTCCCAGCGGCGGTAAGGTGCTGCTCGATGGGAAAGATGTGCATACCTCACTTGAAGCACGTAGCCGCATCGGCGTCATGTTCGAGGAAGACCTGTTGTATGACCGTATGAACGCGCAGGGCAATCTGGACCTGTATTGTCGCCTGCATAACCTGCCCGCCAGCCGTGTTGGCGAAGTACTGGCGCTGCTTGGCTTGAACGATCAATCCTCAAAACCTGCTTCGAAGCTCTCGCCCGTGGCACAGCGCCGCCTGGCTTTCGCGCGCGCCCTCATCGGACGTCCTTCCGTCCTACTGCTCGATCAGCCTGAATTGCGTACCGACCTGGATACGCAGGCGCTCTTTTTACGCCTGATAAGGGATTTAGCAAGCGAAGGAACAGCCATCCTGCTGACTGCCGAGGACCTGGCATGGTCAGGTCAGTGCAGTGCGCAAATTGTGGAACTCGCCGATGGACACGTTGTGAGCAAACGAGTGCGCGAGTCCGCGCAAGCTGAACCGGCGACCCCGGAACGTCTCATGCCTTTCAAGATTCCCGCTCGCAAAGAAGACCGCATCATGCTCTTTGATCCCGGCGAATTGCTCTATGCCACCAGCCGCGAAGGCAAAACCTACCTGCGCACGGCCGATGAGGAGGCCACTACCAACCTGACTTTGCAGGAATTGGAGACGCGCCTTGCCGGGCGAGGCTTTTTCAAGGCCCATCGAGCCTATCTCGTGAACCTGCAACACATCAAAGCCGTCATTCAATTTACGCGCAACAGCTACACCCTGCAACTCAATGATAAGCAGGAAACGATGATCCCGCTCAGCAAACAAAGCGAGAAAGAATTGCAGGAGTTGCTGGGGTATTAAACGGCTTGTGTGTGCTATAATAGGGCGGGAAAATGCCTCAGTTAATGCTTAGCTATGGAGGGCTGTGTGTCTGAATCTCCTGACCCTGAATGGAAGACAACGAGCGATCTGCGCGCGCTTGGCGACGCATTGCTGCGTATTTCACGAATGCTGCATGACCATACACGCCGGTTGGAAGTGGCCGTCGAAGGGACTTACGCGGGAGACAGCGGCGACCCGCGCGTGCGTTTGTTAAGCGACTCATTGCGCATCTCGCGCACCGCCGACCTGGAACTGGGCCGGTTGAACCAGGCCGGTCAGCGCGTACTGACAACATTACAGGAACAACTCGCGCAGGTGCGTGAAACGCAGGAATATTTACGCCGCTCTTCGTCGCACCTTCCACCGATCCTGCAACCATCGACGGCACCCCCGGCTACAGGCAGTATGCAGAGTCCCAGCGAGGCCCTTAACTCCAGCATCAACAATTTGAAGCGTGACGAACTGGAAACCCTGTATGAGATTGCCCGCACGCTCAACTCTTCGCTCGTCTTTGACGAGGTGCTGCGCAAGGTCATGGACCAGGTAATTCGCGTGGTTGACGCGGAACGCGGCTTCCTCGTGCTGGTCAATCCCGATACCAACGAACTGACCTTTCCCATCGCGCGCGATAAGCAGGAACGCACCATCGACCCCCGTGAGTTCAATTTCAGTCGTGGCACCGTAGAGCGCGTGGTACGCACCAAACAACCCGTGCTGACAGATGATGCGCAGGTTGAGATGAAAGAGCAGGAAAGCATTGTAGCCTATGGCATTCGCTCGATCATCTGCGCCCCGCTCGTTGTGCGTGGCGGCTCCATTGGGGCCGTGTATGTTGATAGCCGCATCAATGCCAACCTGTTCGGACCGCGCCATCGTGATTTACTGTTTGCTTTCTGCCACCAGGCGGCCATTGCTATCCATAACGCGCGTCTCTTTGACGATCTCACAAAGGCCATTCGCCAGGTCGAAGAGGACAAGCAATACATGGATAACATCTTCGCCTCCATCGCTAATGGCGTGATTACGACCGACCCCTCCGGCATTATCACCAAGTTTAACGCGGCTGCCGGGTTGATCCTGCGCATCAATCCGCTTTCAGCTATCGGGCGGCACTTTCAAGATGTATTTCAGGGCATTCCCCAGGTCGGCCTGACCAAAATCCTGCAAAATGTGCCGGCGGAACACAATCATGGTACCATCGTACCTGAGACGGTCGATTGCGAAATCGATGGACGCACCGGAGTAGTGAATCTGACATTTTATGCCTCCTCGCTGCGCGATGCGCGTAATGCCCCGATTGGTATGGCGCTGGTGATTGATGACCGCACCGAGGTCAAACGCATGGAGGCCGCGAGAAAACGCGCCGAGGCCAGCGCCAAAGAGATTCGCCGTATCTTCGGGCGCTTTGTTCACCCCAACGTGGTAGAGCAACTTATCAACAATCCCGCCGCGCTCAACCTGGGCGGCGAGTCCAAAGAAATCTCGGTCATCAAAGCCGATATACGCAGCTTCACGCGCCTGAGCGAGCGCATTCCCTCGAAAGAGGTTATGAACTTGCTCAATACCTACATGGAAATCATGGTCAATGCTATCTGGGATGAAGGAGGCACCGTCACCGGTTTCTGGGGCGACGAACTGATGGCTATCTTCAACGCGCCCCTGCCGCAGGACGACCACGCCTTACGCGCTGTACGCGCCGCCTGGAAAATGCGCCTGGCAGTCCTGGATTACCAGCGCAAGCAGCCGCAGGAGATGCCGCTCGCCTTTGGCTTTGGCGTCAATACCGGCGAGGCCATGGTTGGCAATATCGGCTCGAAGGAGCGCATTCAAAACTATACCGCCATCGGCGATACCGTCAATGTTGCGGCCCGTTTGCAGGGCGCGGCCACCGATAACGATATCTTTTTGCACCATTCGACCTTTACGCGCGTGCGCCAGATGGTGCGCGTGACCAAACTGGCCCCGCTTACTGTCAAAAACAAAACCGAACCGCTCGATGTGTGGTGCCTCGTCGGCTGGCACTAGAGGTCTTTTCGCAGCACAAAGCCAATCTGTGGCACGCGAATGAAGCCGAACCATTCATAGAGGCGGTGCGCGTGCGTATTGTCTTCCTGCGTATTGAGCATGATGCGCAGGACGTTGGCCCGCTTGAAAAAGTTGATGGCCTCGCTCATCAGGCGTATCCCGATAGTATTGCCACTGGCGGAGGGATGCACCGCGATGCGCACGAGGTAGCCATATTCGTTGTCCAGCGCATTGAACTGGTAGCCGACCACTTTCCCCTGCCATTCGACGACCACGAAGTAGGGATGGGTACTCATAATGTCCTCGAATGAGAAGGTGTCGTAGCGCCAGAAATCCTCGAAGCACGCTTGCTCGATGGTTAAGAGCGCGGGAATATCTCCCGGCTCAACCGGGCGCACCCTCACCTGCTGGTTGCCGGGCGAGGGGATGCGGAAGTCAACCTTGTCATAAGCATAAAGCAAGCGGTGAAGCTTGAAGTCGCGCGCCAGCAGGATATTGCGCAGCCAGTCGTTATCCAGGTCGTTGCCGGAATAATAGAGATGGCGCGTGCCGCGCTTTATGAGATGCGGTGTAAGCTGCGCGAGCAGGGTATCCAGCATAGGGATATACGAGCGGCTTTCCGTCCAGCTCACGCCATAGCCGCCAATCCAGGCCGAAGGTGTATTTACCGTTTGCGACAACAGAAAACCTTGCAGGGTAGTGCCATGAAATAGCCCCACTGCTGGATACTTTTTCAACAGCATCGGCAGTTCTTCAAAAGTGAAGCGCTGGTAAATGTGTTCGGACGTGCTGAGCAGGCGCGTGACAGGCGCAATATCATCGATGGTCAACAGGCGTATACGTTGCGACGAAGCCATGCGTTCTCCTCACGAGTTCAGGCGTCCGGCCCTTTCATTTCTCGTCGCAGCCGCGCAATATCGGGTTTGGGCGCGTTGCGCATACGATACCCGGTCAGACGATGCAGGCGGCGCAGTTCCGCGATCAGTACATCGGTATTGATGCGATAGGGCATATGCGGAGCCTGTCCCAAACTGTCTACGGCGGCATCGTCGCCGAGCAACAGGTTGATACAGGTGGCGACGCAGGCTGCCATCGCATCCAGACTATAGCCGCCCTCCTGCACCAGCACCAGCCGCCCCTTACACAGAAATTTAGCCTCTTCGATAATCACATTCATCAACTGCGCGAAGCCAGCCGTCGAGAGGTTGAATTGACCTAATGGGTCATCCCAGTGCGCGTCGAAGCCAGCCGAAACCAGGATAAGCTGTGGGTCAAAACGATCTGCCGCCGGAGCCATCACCTGTCGAAAGACCGGCTCAAGGGTTTCATAGCCGGTGGAAGCTGGTAGCGGGACGTTGATGGTGGTTCCTTCTCCCGCGCCCTCGCCACGCTCGTCGGCCAGTCCTGTACCGGGATAAAAGGGAGCCTGGTGCGTGGAGAAGTAGAGTACGCGCGGGTCATCGTAGAACATTTCTTGCGTGCCGTTGCCATGATGCACGTCGAAATCAATTATCATGATACGCTCAAGGCCATGATGATCGATGGCATAGCGAGCGGCCACCGCCACGTTATTGAAGAGGCAGAAGCCCATCGCTGATTCCGCCACCGCGTGATGACCGGGCGGGCGTACCAGGCAATAGGCGTTGTCGATCTCCCCACTCATAATAGCGTCAATAGCCGTCAGACCCGCGCCCGCCGCCTTGAGCGCCGCCTCGTATGATTTTGCGGAGACGTAGGTATCGGTTGCGAAATGGTGTGTATTGCGCCCGCCTTCCGCCTGTTCCTGTGCCGCTTTACGCGCCGCTTCCTCAACTTCGTGGATATAGCCGCGCTCGTGTACCGCCGCCAGTTCGTCTTCGCTGGCCGCGCGCGGCGTGAGCAGCGCCAGCCCATCGCGCTCAAGCCAGTTCAACGCCTCCAGCACCTTCATCGCCATCTCCAGACGCTGCGGCTGGTCGGGATGATTTTTAGGCGTGATATGCTCTAAAAAGATAGGATCATATAGTAAGCCCGTCGTCATAATTGTTCCTTAGTATAAATGCGGAATCCATCCCGTATCCTGATGAACATGAACAACCAGTATCCGTGTTGATCCGTCATTCCTTGCAGGCGACCGCCTGGGGAGGTCTGGAAGAATCTCACTCGCCAGGCAGAGATTCTTCGCTGCGCTCAGAATGACAGGCGAAGCGAGGAATGACATGCCCGACTTTGACTGGTAACGTTCATCAGGATGGGGCCAGGTTATTGCCTTATCTGGTTGTCAAAAATCATCGGGACGCTGAAAGCGTTGCGTCCCTACATCTATTTTACGAGATATGTGCCAGCGCCTCTTTCACCATGCCAGGAATGTCAAAAATGGTGTCTGCCACGGGAACTCTGGCAGCCTGCAACGCCGCCACCTTGCCCTGCGCGGTGCCGGTATTGCCGGAGATGATCGCGCCCGCGTGTCCCATGCGTTTGCCCGCCGGAGCAGTGCGCCCGGAGACGAAGGCCACGACTGGTTTGCTCATACTCTTGATATACTCGGCGGCGTCCTCTTCGTCGCTACCGCCGATTTCGCCGCACATCACTACCGCTTTCGTTTGTGGGTCAGTCTCGAACATCTTCAGATAATCCGCGAAAGTTGAGCCAATAATGGGATCGCCGCCGATGCCGATGCAGGTGGATTGACCAAGACCAGCCCCCGTCAACAGAGCTACCACTTCATAGGTGAGCGTGCCGGAGCGCGAAATGAAGCCAACCGGGCCGGGGGTGAAGATCTGGTAGGGGATAATGCCGATCTTGCCATGACCCGGCGTACACATGCCGGGGCAGTTGGGGCCGATCAGCAGCGCGTTATGTTCGCGCACGGTCAGCATGGCGCGCGTCATATCGATAACTGGAATGCCCTCTGTAATGCACACAATCAACTTGATGCCCGCGCTGGCCGCTTCCATGATGGCATCAGCCGCGCCAGGAGGCGGCACAAAAATGCAGCTTGCCGTCGCGCCGGTGGCTGCTATAGCTTCATTGACAGTATCGAAAACCGGCGCATCCTCGACGCTTGCGCCGCCCTTGCCGGGTGTGACGCCGCCGACAATATGCGTGCCGGAAGCTTTCATATTGCGCGTGTGAAATTGTCCCTCGCGTCCGGTAATGCCTTGAACAATGACCGGCGTGCTCGAATCCATTAAAATACTCATATCCTGTTCCTCTATTTCCGTGCAGCGATGGCCGCGACAATCTTCTGGGCTGCTTCACGCATGTCTCTACCCCAGTCCAGGCCGGCGTCTTTCAGTATGGCTCTGCCCTCTTCCGCGCCCGTGCCTGAGAGACGCACCACGATGGGCATACCTTTGGGCAACTCGGCCTGTGCCATAATGACGCCCCGCGCCACCTCTTCTCCGCGCGTGATGCCGCCGAAGATGTTGACCAGGATGCCTGTTACCTGCGGGTCACGCGCCACAAAGGTCAGTGCCTTGTACATCACCTCGGCCTTCGCGCCGCCGCCGATATCGAGGAAGTTGGCCGGCTTGCCGCCCACGCGCGCCACCATGTCCAGCGTGGTCATGACCAGCCCCGCGCCGTTGCCGATAATGCCAACGTTGCCGTCCAGTTTGACGTAGGTGAGACCCGCCCGTTTCGCCTCAAATTCTAAGGGGTTGGACTCTTCCGACTCCGCCCAGGAGGCGTATTCTTTCTGGCGGAATAGACCGTTGTCGTCGATCAAAATCTTGGCATCGGCTGCCTGCACCTGCCCCTCAGCCGTCAGCGCGAGCGGGTTGATCTCCGCCAGGCTGGCATCGCTGTCGATAAAGGCTTTTGCCAGCGCCGCCAGGATTGCTCCGCCTTTGGCGATCACTTTATGTGGCAGACCGGCGCGCGCCAGAATATCGCGCGCCTCAAATGGGCGTAAACCCCGGTGCATATCGATGGGCTGGCGGATAATCTTTTCAGGTGTGGTCGCCGCAACCTCTTCAATGTCGATGCCGCCCGCTTTGGAGACCATCACCACCGGGGCCTGCGATTTGCGGTCGAGGATGATGCCCAGGTAATATTCCTCTTTGATCTCCAGCTTTGAGACGACCAGTACCTTTTCAACGGTCAGCCCTTTGATGTCCATACCTAGCACTTTGGCGGCGGCGGCGCGCGCCTCCTCTGGTGTATCGCCAAACTGGATGCCACCCGCCTTGCCACGCCCACCAACATATACCTGGGCTTTGATGACAACCGGCCCGCCTAATTCGCGGGCAATCGCTTCGGCCTCTTCCGGCGTATGCGCCACTCGTCCCGGCTGAATCGGGATACCATAGCGCGCCAGAATATCTTTGGCCTGATATTCGTGGATTTTCACAGGACTATTGCTGCCTTTCAAAACATTTGTAAACGTATTGACTTCTGCACACTCATGCAGTACACCGCACGTCAGATCGCTGACGTGTGTGGCCCCAGCCGGGCAAGGAACCGCTCGTAGATGTTGACCGCGCTATTGTCGTCACGATCCATCACTAAGCCGCAGTTCTCACAGCGATACGTGCGGACCCACAGGGGCATGTCTTTCTTGCGTTTGCAGACATGACACGTCTTCGTGGTATTACGCTCGCTTATTATAGAGAGTTCTTTCCCAAAGCGCAAACACTTGTAGGCAAGCATCTGCACAAAGCCATAGAGACCCCAATCATTATACACTAGACGGTTGCGTATCTGCCGCTTACGTTTTTCTTTAGGAGTCTCTTCCTCGTGCCTTTTCATAGCCATCTGTCTCTGGGAAAGATCGCCGATCACCACAGCCCTTTCAGCCAGTCGGTGCGCGATGAGATGGGAGGCTTTATGCAGACAGTCTTGTTGCTTGCGACGCTTTTGCTCCGCTACTCGCTTATACACACGCGAAAGATGGAGATAACGGCGGGACTTCTTCTTACATTTGTCCCGCTTAGAGCGAAGCTTGTCCAGTTGCTTGTTGTACCAGCGATAGCCCTTGAAGCCGCCGATATGGTAGAAGCGGCCTTGATCGTTGACGCCCGTTGCCAGGGTCTTGATGCCCAGATCAAAGGCCACGATGCCATCATTGCGTAGGGGACGTTGTTTGCGTTTCTTCCGTTGCTTGTCTGTCTTGCGCTTCTCGTTCCCGGATTGCTGGGCATCGTCATACACAAACGAGCAGTAATAGTTGCCTCTCGCATCTCTGGACACGGCGACTTCATGGAAGTGGTCAGGGGGATCTTCCGTCAAATGCGCTACAATGTTCTCGTAGCGTTTCGGCCCCCAGTTGCCGCCACCGCCTGTCGGCAGGATGATCGTGTTGTCCTGCACCGCCAGGTACATCGCAGGGTAGCACAGCGTGAAGAATTGATGGCGCGGCTTGACACGGGGGAAGCCGGGTGTCTCTCCCGCTTTCACCCGGCGGAAGAAGGCTTGCATGGCTCCATCAAGCCGGTAGTAGACTTCTGCTAAGAGCTTGCCATAGACATAGCGTAACTCTGGGTCGTACTGCTTGCTCGCTTGTAGGGTCTTCTTGGCCTCGTTGACGCGCCAGCGTCCCCCGTTGCGCAACTGCATCACCCACCAGTTGTACAACCCGCGACACTTGGCCTGCATGAACTCGAGTGCCTCGGCATCTTGCTGGCTGACCTCAATTTTGATTTTCTTACAGAGTAACATACAGATTCCTCTTGTACTATTTTTTCGCAAGAGGGGGAGAGTTGGTGGTATGCTGACGTTCGTTGTTATCCACCAGCCCATAGCGCAGGCGCAGGATGGCCTGCGCGCGTGGCGAGAGATAGGACAGCAGGGTCTCTACCTGCGCGCGCTGCTCCGGGTGACGCTCTGGCGCGGCCTCGGTCGGCACGAGAGGCGAGAGCAGAGGTTCCTCAGGAGCGTTGGAGTCGAACCACTGCATGTGTGCCTCCAGACTGGCAACGCGATACTGCGCGTAGAGGTGGTCAAGCGTCCCCTCGGCCTGCGCGCGCTCCCGCGCCTGAGCAGGCATGGGCAGCAGCTCGTCGCTGCTTAACGTCCGCTTGATGGCTGCGCGCGCGTAAGCGGCCACATAGGCGTCCAGGCTCCAGGTGCTGCTCAGGTCAGCGCGCATCACCGCCTCGACTACCGCCAGATTGACTGCCCCGATCAACTCAGGCAGCAGGCGACGATAGAGTGTGGGCGGGCAGAGCGTAATGGCGAGATGTTTGGCGAACGGTAAGTAGCTCTCAATCAACTGCTGCTTGAGCCGGGGTTCTGGAAGTGTCGCGGGGAGAGGATGGGCTTGCGACAGGTCGGTTAGGAGGTGCTGCCGTTCATCGCGCGCGAGACAGAGGAGAGACTTCAGATCGGCGTAGTAGTATGCCAGATCATAGGTCGTGTAGTTGGTGATGACTGTGGTCATGGGTATACCCTCTCTGTTCACATGTATACCGCTGGCCTCAGCCGTGCTATAATAGACACGGAACTGAGGTCATCGCGGCCAAAGTTCTAAGGGTTGGGGGTGTCTTTCTTGACAGTCGGCACCCCTGGCACGCACTACATGTTACCGAATGTTCAATCCCTCAATATCAAGGGGAGTTATTTCTTTCCCGTAGGCTCTACTGAGAGCATCAGCCAGTGCTTTGGCTGTGTCAGCTCGTATCAAATCACCCCTTTCAGCAGCGTTCACCGCCTGGCGGGAAATTCCAGCTTCTTCAGCTAATCTGCTAATATTCCAGCCAAGTCGAATTCTGAACTCTCGTAACGTCGTCATACTAGACCTTCCTACAACACTTGTTTCCAAATATGGCAGATACCTGTCAATATTGTACATTATCTGCCAAAAGTTTACAAGTATTGAGAAGCATTTTCTCACCAGCATATTTTATCTGATGAGTCGCTGACAGAAGCAGCCAGCCTAACAAAGAAACGAGTGAAATTAGACTTCGAGTATGCTATAATCCTTTCAATAGGCTCCCTGTAGAGTCGGTATCGCTCGTTGGACTCCAATTGAAGTATATAACCACAAGCGTTCAGAAATGAACATCGTTCCTATCGTTTTGACTGATCGTTCTTATCGTTTTCTTGTCGTCGGGAGATAACGATGATTAACAGAAACCTGATCGAGGCGCGGAAGGCGAGGGGATGGACGCAAATGTCTCTGGCGTCACAGCTTGCAGTCTCATCTATCACTATAAGTCGATGGGAAAATGGGATACAGGTTCCGCAAGCCTATTATGTGCAGAGGCTTTGCCAGATTTTCAGCTTAACAGACAAAGAACTCGGTTTCGTCCCTTGTAAGGATAACGCACCACAGGAAGATAGAATGGTTTACGAAGAGATGGAGAGATATTTTACTTTTGGCAAGATCAAGACCGCCGAACTGATTTCTCACCGTCAGACATTCAGTTCTTGAGTTTCGCTGTGGACACAGAATTTTGCATGTGGGGCTTGTTCGGGATGGTCAAACTGCAAAAACGCGCTGAAGAAGTGCTTGAAAACCTACGGAGAAGCGTGAGAGATCGGTTTGAGCATCGGAGAGTCTTTTCAGTTCCCTTTACTCCCGAAGAAGTCTGTGCATTTGTCTTCTCGCACGAACCATTCTCACCCGGCGGGTTGATCTGCTTGTATCATGCTCTGGTACATGAATTCGGGAGTGAGCAAGTGAATACTGTTATTTCTTCCTATTAAAAACTCTTTGGCTGTAGGGACGTGATTCATCGCTTCCATACCATCATGTCAAGAATTGATATATTTGGCTCACACTGTTAGAATAACAATGATACAATGTAAAGTTAGGGGACTTATACATGACCAGAAGATCACTGGCGACATCATCACTTTTAGAAGCGAAACAAAAAAAGCCCGGCAAAAGCATTCTCGACACTCCCAGGCCACAGCGGCCACCCAATCGTCTCTGGCCCTGGTTGATTATTTTACTTGTCACAGGCGTCATCTTGTTGAGTGTTGTAAGCGTCGTTACCTGGAACTGGCTGCACGGCCTGCCAATAACGCTCGACACCAGCCCGGCGCATACGCAAACCACGACCTTTAAGGTGAATCGAACCGTTTCTTATGCTGATCTAAGCCTGAACGTAGTAAACGCCCAGTACTCTACCTCATTTAGCGATGATTTGATTCATTCTGGCCCTGCCTTTGTGCGCCTGAATATGCAGGCCACGAATAAAATGAACTTCCCCATATCGTTAGTTTACTATGATATTGCGCGCCTGCTCATTCCCAAACAACAGCCCATCGCGCCCACCAATGTCCAGCTTGCCAGTAGTGTTAAGCCGGGCGCGACGGTGAAAGGCTGGATTGATTTTCCCGTTGCCACCGGCACGCAGCTCGGAAATTTGAAACTTCAACTGGGTTCGACTGTACTGGATGAAACGCTGGTAGTGGTGCCATTTACGGGCGCGTTTCATCCTGAGCAATATCTAAACCACCTCTATCCACAATCCCTCACCATCTACTACACCTTCAAAGGCTATACGCTCGTCTATCACCTGACGAGTGTGGATGTGCGCTACTCCTATGATGGCGTCCAGGTTCACGCGGGGCAGCAGTTCTACGTCCTGAACATGTCGGTTGACAATACCAATGGTGCGGATGTCTCACCCGGTTACGGTTTCGACTACATCCGGCTCATCGTAAATGGCGCGGATCGCCCACCCACCGCGAATACGCTACCCTAT
The DNA here is from genome assembly GCA_050695155.1 of Ktedonobacteraceae bacterium. Lineage (GTDB taxonomy): Bacteria > Chloroflexota > Ktedonobacteria > Ktedonobacterales > Ktedonobacteraceae > CF-113. The sequence goes on along the minus strand of JBOGTO010000029.1, from coordinate 597 downwards.
ACGTTTAAGGCGGGAGCAAAGAGCGTCGGCGGACGAGTCGTGTACGTCGCGCCTGTGGGCATCAGGACCATATCCATCGGCTTCTTGTATCAACTGTCAGCGGGGCAATCTACCTATTCGACCGATCTGTGACACCTGGCAATGCTCTGGTAATAGCCTCCTTATTGAGTAGCTTTAGTTTTTACCTGGGATTTGCCCACGGTTGGAACAGAAAGATCCTGTCTGCGGTTGGAGTAGCACTTTAACCCAAATAGGCTCCACATAATTTCCGGGATAAAAGGGACCTATGATATAAAAACAGCAATAGTATTTACTTCCCCTCCATCCAAATTGTATTTTTTTTTTATAATGTAGGGATACAATAAAATAAAGCTGTTTATCCTTGACATTTAATGGAAGTAATGGTACAGTTGCTTTGGATGAAGACGAACACCCCTGGCAAAGAAGTGATGTGTTTCTTTGTGCGTCTCTTGTAGAGAAGCGATTTATACTCCTAAGTAAATGACAAACATGTATCGCCTGGAGCACAAAGGATGGAACTTCCTATTGCTCTCACTACCATCCGGTTATTTCTGCGTCTCCTGCTGGGACTTATCC
>JBOGTO010000028.1:0-2825 GCA_050695155.1 Ktedonobacteraceae bacterium | reverse complement strand
GGCCGACCCGCGCGCGGGTCGGCCTGAGCAGAACGATTTTCATTCACTTTGGTGAGATTACATGGTTGTCCAGCCGACGATGGACAACTGGGTACCATCGGCGATAGAGGCGAAAGTGGTGGGATTGCCGCCATTCAGCGAGCCGTAGAGCAGCGAAACGTTCGAGTTGCCGCCGTTTTGTTGCAAGGCGTACATGCCGCCGTCGCGTGAAACGTTCGACCAGGGATACTGGTTGTACTGGTTCAGGCTGGCTGGACCAGCCGATACACCGCCGCCCACGCTTGTCAGGCGTGTCAGACCAGTGCCGTCAGTGCGCATCTTCCACAACCCGTTATGGCTGGTATCGGCTCCCGCGCCGGTGCCGGAGTTATTCACGATTAACAGGATCATGTTTTGAGAGACATCCCGGATGGTCGTGAAGGCCATGTTCGGGCTGGTCAGCAGCGTGGTGGATGCGCCACCGGTGGACGGGCGCGTGCTAACGGTGCTGGGACCGTGAACCGAGCCGATGCCAGGGCCGCCGGGACTGGGGTCGGTTGTGTACGAAACTATGTCCACATGCTGGCCGTCGTAGCTGCTATCAAAATCACCGCAACTGCAACCGGAACTCGCGTCATAGATCAGCTTGAGATTGCTGAACGTCTGATTGGCTCCCTTGCTGGTGTCGAGCAGGTAGAAGACGAAAGACGGAGCATCCGCGTTCAAGCCGCGCAGGTACAGGCGCGTATTGTCGAGCCAGGTAACTGGCCGGTAGTCAACGCTGCCCTGTGGCGCTAAAAACTCTGTCACCAGGTTGCCGCTTTGTGGTTTCAACAGGTAGACAATGTTGCCTCGATTGGTATAGTTCTCGAAGGCTATCATTTTCTGATCGGTTGTCCATTGGATATTTCCGATTGCGCTGCTGTAATTAACCCCACTGGTCGCCGGAGCCGCGCAGTACAGGGTTTGCAGTCCCCGACCGTCCATGCGGATCATTTGCAATTTGGCCTGGCCGTTAGTCAGGGCCACAAAGAGAACCCACTGACCATCCGTTGAGACCTGCGCGTCAAAGATCAGCGTGTTCGACAGCGTGATGATCTCCGTTTTTGCGCCGCTGCTCACATCATAGCGTTTGAGCGTGCCTGCGCTGGACGCCTGACCCTGGAATTGATTGACGATATAGATGATGTTGGCATGGTTGCCCAGCGCCAGAGGAGCCATTACCGCAGCGCGAGCTGCGCCGTTTGCCGGGCAACTGGTCAGCGTGGGCGGCTCTGGAACTGTTGTTGTCACCGGTGTGGCCGGCGTTTTGGTAGGTGTCGCGCCACTCGCTGTCGCTGTGGTCGTGGGAGTGCCGCTGGCTGGAGTCGGCGTTGAGCCAGCAGCACCCTGCGAACCACACGCTGCCAGCAACACGACCATGAAGCAGCTCGCCAGGCTGATCGAGAGTCGATAAAATGGTTTTGCAGACATAAGTTTTTCCTTTTCAGCTATCTATAGAGGCAGCCGGTCAGGGCTTCATAGAGTTGATAGCTTTTATTAAAAAGTTTTACGCATTGAAGGCAAGGTAATAATACTCATCCGCGTCAAGTATAGCCGGGCATCAAAGCAAAGGCTAGCTAGCACTTCACATTAAAATTGTGATACGTCTCACTAAAAATCTATGATGTAGGAACGCGGTAAATCGCGTCCCTGCTACTCTGTCAAGCTTCATAGAGCCTCCGGCTGTCATTCTGAGCGCAGCGAAGAATCTCATGCCGATGTGAGATTCTTCGCTGCGCTCAGAATGACAGGACGAAGCGCAGAATGACAGATCCATACCGATAGACCCCTTGACCATTACGTTACGTCATACCTTATGCTGCTAATTGTAGAAAGGAGGCAACATCTGGATCAGCATTATTATCATACCGGCGAGTTCGCTGAGATGGCGTCGGTGTCGGTGCGCACATTGCGCTTCTATGACACCGTGGGGCTGCTTTCGCCGACCAGTTATACGGAGGCGGGGTACAGGCTGTACACGGATAGCGATTTTTTGCGTCTACAGCAGATACTGGCCCTGAAATTTCTGGGCTTCTCACTTGATGAGATCAAGCGCTGCTTGCAGGTTGGCCCGACCGTATTGCGAGAAACGCTCGCGCTTCAAAAGGCCATGATGCGGGAGAAGCGCCAGCAACTGGATGCCATCATTGCGGCTATCGACGAAACACAAAGCCTGCTGCAAAACAATCAGCAGGAGTGGGAATCTATTGTGAGGGTGATCCGGGTGATGCAAATGCCACAAAGCAACGATTGGCGCAAGAAATACTTTACCGATGAGCAATTACAGCAAATGGAAAATCTAAGCAAACAGTCTTACACGGAGGAACAGCGAGCAAAACTGGCGGAATGGGGCAAAAACTGGAGCGAGGAGGATCAGCGCGTTGCTAATGAGCAGTGGAGCGCGCTCATCTCTGAAATGAAACGCCTCACAGCCGCAGGCAGCGACCCGGCTGGCTCCGAAGCGCAAGCTTTGGCCGCGCGCTGGGCCAGCCAGGTAAGCGGGTTCACACACGGCGACCCCGGCATCATGGAGGGACTGAAAAACCTCTACCATAGCATGGCTAAAATGCCCGCCGAAGAAAGACCCTATCCGTTTTCCTATAGTCGAGAGGAGGTAGCATTCATTCAAAAGATGCTGGAAGCGTATCACGAAGGCTAGACGTGTGGGGCCTCGTCTCCTGTAGATACTGTGTTGTTTGTCAAGGGTGCAGGCAAAACGGAGTTCACCGCGGGAGAAGGAGGACGAGCCTTCCCACCAGACGCAGACAACACGAACCTGCGCGTTCATCGTCGCTCGCTTGATG
>JBOGTO010000027.1:0-11178 GCA_050695155.1 Ktedonobacteraceae bacterium | reverse complement strand
GCACTATACTGTCGCTGCTGCTCGTTTTTCTCTCGTTGGGCGGCGCGACAGCTTATGTAGCCTACAAATTTATTACCACCACACAGAAAAACTACGATAATCGCCTGCTTACCATTCAGGATTTGTTACCGCCTGACAATCTGAGAATTTACGATAGCAAAGGCGTTCTGCTGGACCAGATGGCGGATCAGGGACTACATACAACCGTCACCTTTGACCAGATCGCCTCCGATTTGCGTAATGCTACCGTCGCTACTGAGGATAAGGACTTCTGGACGAATCCCGGTGTTGACTTGCTGGGCATTGTTCGCGCCCTCTTAGCAAATCTACAGAATGGGCGCATCGTCGAGGGTGGCAGCACTATTAGCCAACAATTGATTAAAAACCTCGTCGTGGGCAATGCGTCCACCATTGTGCGCAAGCTGGAAGAGATTGTGCTGGCTCCGCAGCTTAACAGCCACTATACCAAAAAAGATATTCTGAGCATGTACCTGAACACCATCTACTATGGTCATCTGGCCTATGGCATCGACGCAGCCGCCACTGTTTACTTCGGTTTGCAAGACCAGCCGGGACATTCCGCCGCTTCGCAGCTTGATCTCGCGCAATCCGCTATGCTGGCCGGTTTGCCCAGCAACCCCACCTTCTTTGATCCAGCCGTGAATTTTCAGGGCGCGACCGACCGTTTTGAGAAGATACTCGGCTTGATGAATGCTCAGGGGTATATCTCCAACGTGGAACGCTACGACGCCATCAATGAAGAGCAAAGTCCACATTTTTTCAAATTCGGGCTATCCCTGCACGACCTCGCGCCGCATTTTGACAATTTCATTCTCGATCAACTCGCAGCAATGTATCACCTGAAAAACCGCAGCGACCTTTCGCGCTCAGGCTTAATCGTCTATACCACGCTCGATCTTAATTTGCAGAACAAAATCCAGAACATTATGCAGGATCACATCGCGCAATTGCGAGACGCGCATCACCTGACCAACGCCGCTGAGGTGCTGATCGATTTTCGCACAGGCGCGATCCTCTCAATGCTGGGCAGCGTCAATTATAACGATACTTCCATCGATGGACAGGTGAATGTGGCCCTGGCCTATCGCCAGCCGGGTTCATCCTTCAAACCCTACGTTTATGTGACCGCGTTCGGGCAGGGAGCATCGCCAGCGCAGGCCATCGATGATAAGCAAACAACTTTCTTTGTCCCTGACTCGAATCCGCCCACTTTCACCCCGTCGAATTATGACTTGCGCTTTCATGGGCATATGACGCTGCGATGCGCCTTGCAAAACTCGTTCAATGTGCCAGGCGTGCTGGTACTCAACCATGTGGGTGTGAGCAACGCTTTGCAGACAGCCCAGAATATGGGCATTACCAGCTACCAGGGAACGCCGGGACTGTCGATGGTACTGGGCGGTCTGGGCATACGCCTGCTCGATCACACATCAGCAATGGGAACGTTTGCCGATGGCGGCGTGCATGTACCGTACTTTTCCATCAGTAAAGTAGTCATGGGAACTACTGGCAAAGCCGTCTTCCAACACCAGGTGACCCCTGGCAAGCAGGTTATCAGCCCGCAACTGGCGTATCTGATGACCAATGTGCTGAGCGACAATACCGACCGCATCCCCGAATTTTTCGACTGCAACGTGCTGCAACTGTACGCGAACTCGCAGCAAGATTGCTGGAACGGCAATCGCGGCCCTGTGCGCCCGGCAGCCGCCAAGACAGGCACCACCAACGATTTCAAAGATAACTGGACCGTCGGCTACACCACCGATTTCGTGATGGGCGTATGGGCCGGCAACGACGACGACTCTCCCATGATCGATGTCTCCGGCATCACTGGCGCAGCCCCCATCTGGCACGACGCCATGCTGCTGGCGGAGCAGGGCCACCCCATCCAGAACTTCACCAATCCCGGCGGCCTGCAAACCGCGACCGTTACCTATCCCGACGGTGTAACAAGCACCGATCTGTTCCTCCCCGGCACCGTGCCAACCTTCACCCCAACGCCGACGCCGACACCGCCAGATAGCGACGGCTCGCCCACACCCACATCGTCACCCACGCCGGTGGGCAATCCACCTGCGAATGGGCCGCTGCCCACGCCGTATTGCTCGAGCTATAGCTTTGCGTTCGCGCCTCCAGCGGATGATGTGCCGTCACCCACGCCGGGTTGGTGGTAACAAAAAGAAATTACGCTTCCAATAAAGAAAAGGCCTGCTGCATAAACTGGCTGGTTATAGCGGCATCACTGAGCATTTCTGTGAGGTTAAAATAAAGGGAGATGGTTGGGTCCTGCTGAATTCGCGCCTGCACTTCAGAAGTAATGCAACTCGCAACAAGTATAGTTTTCACCTGAGCATTAATTCGCCTGCTCTCCTCAAATGACTTTTTCGCAGCTCCGTACCGTTCGAGCGCTCCGGCAGGATCAGTGCCACCCTTGACTTCGATGACGCCTACACTGGTACCCTGTTTGTTGAGCAGAGAAATATCTGGCTCGCTCGAAAACAAAATGGACGTTTGATTGGTTAAATTAATACCTCGATACTGTTCGATGCGACCCAGTTGTTCATCTAGCTGAGTGGGATCGTACAGTACAACGGCAGAACCCGCAATTGGAATGAGAGCCAGGAGTAGATTGCGTTCCTTCGTCTCTTTCACAAGCAGGCGTTGAACAATTTTTTCAGCTTCTTCTCCGATTTTATTACGCCACGAGCCATCTATTTGTGCTCCTGTCGATGTCAACAGCAATCCTTGTAGTTCGTCTTTAGAAAGGCTTTCTATAGAGCTATCAATAATCAAGGAGATGTGAGTATTAAACAGGCGAGCTAGAGTAAGTGCCTGAACTTCCGTAAGAAGATGGCGGCTTGCTTTATCTTCTTCATGCTTTTTTATATCGATATTTGTCAGATACCTGACGGCCTTCTGGGAAAGTGCTGCTATGTTTCGATAGTAAGCAAGCAGCGTGGGGTGTTCTCGCAACAGTTTTGGGTGACAGAATACCTGAATGAGCCGGAGTTCTTGATGTTCTTTGATATAGGCAAAAGCGTCTTCTCCAATGCCCCAATTGTCACGCTCATCCCAGTTATAGCTATCTTCGATAGAAAATAGCTCGGCGATCATCTGAGGGAAAGCTAGCGTATTATATTCTTTGAGCTTGCGGTAGAAGAAGGCTGATCGCAAACGATAATTTAAGCGGTTAGCCTCCAGTAAGAGTCCAGATGCATCTGTTGTCATTATTCTGGCTTCTCCCACACATAGACGCACTTTCGTAGCTCAGTACGGCCATGATTGCCCATTTGCTGGCTGCTATTCCCCTTGCCACGGCCCAGCGTCCAAATATGCCTTACCCTCAATCCGAAGGACTCAGCCATGTCAGACAAGATAATATCTACTGGTACCTCCTCACCGGCGTAACGGACGTTATCGTTTACCATAGCCACTATTCCCCCTGGTTTTAATAAGCGGGAAAGCTCGTAAATTACGAAGCACATCTCATAAAAGTAGTTATGCACTAGCCGGGCAATATTCTCATTATTTAATTGCCCGTTCCGTCGATATTCTTCAAGAGCCGCCAGTACCTCTTGTAATGCCGCCTGACTATTGAAAACAGCCTCGATCTGGTGGAAAGTATGCTTTTGCCCTATAGACGCATACTGGTTCAGCAGTTGCGCCCGTTTCTCTTTATTTTCAACCGTACAGGATAGCATTGCCTGGCGTAACTGCTTTACCTTTTCTTCATTGCAACCGAGATAGACCAGTTCAAGAGCATACGTGCGTGTGTAATCATAGCGGTTCGCATATGGAGGCGAGGTCATGACGAAATCGATAGAGTTCGGGTTTTTAAGTGGAAGTATTTCAAGGCACGAACCTTCACTCAATTCTATTTCATGAATAAAGGGTTCCGGTCCTGGTACAATATCATCTTGAAATAATTCCTGTTGAAGGGTTTCCTCTTTCAGAGATATCGAGATTTGTTCAAGCTTCTGAAAGATCGCTTCACGGAAAGTCAAAATACGACCCTTATTAAAGGGCCTTTTTCCCTGTGACCGGCCAGAACGAGCATCCCAGCGTAAATATTGTCCATCTTTGCGCGTATAACTTATCTCTTCCAGAATGCAAAAAGCCGCATAGAGAAGCAGCACGCGCATATCAACATTGTCAATATGACTATGGCAATAAGCCCTGTAGCCAATCAGTTGCTTCTCTTCTTCTAAGGGAAACGCCCCACGAGTAATAGCAATATGATTGAGCGCATACTGCTGGTCAAAGTATGCAGCGAAGTCAACTTGTTTGAGTTGAGCGATGATAGTACTAACTTCTCCGGCGTTCATCCTGGAAGCGACTATACGCGCTTTTGTCGCATGGATTCCCACCGGGAGAACCTCGATACCTTCTGTTTGCCAGTCTATAGTACTGGCACAGAATAACGCTGAACCAGCGCCCGAAAATGGATCGAGTAGTATCCCCGATTCAGGTTTGAGTTGTTTTAGGAGATAGCTAACGAGAGCTTCGGAGAATCCTTCTCTATACTTGAACCAGCTCGAAAATGGTGTATGCTTATTCCCTTGAAAGCTGACCAGGGTTCTATCAAGTACAGGGTTCATGCTAATTCTGGTCTGGAACTTCTCGTACAGGGCTATCCTCATTGCAGAGGAAGAGGCTATTCGGGTGGATTGATCAGGAATGGAAGCAGGGGTAGTCTCGTTCATCCACAAACTCTCTTGTATGCGAATCATATATCCTCAACAGATGCGCTTACTCAAACAATCTCAACCCGTTAGCTCAGATTAGCGTCTATTCTAACCGATTGTCTGAACGTTTTCAACCGCGCTATTCATCAAACTCCTCATATCTCCTACCCTCGTTACATGTCCTTCCGCAAGCCGTTCAGAAGTTGTACACGTTTTACCTTGCACGCCCGTTACAATGTATAGTAGGGGCTAGATTTATCGCACCCGTACTCTATTTTGCGGCCTGTGTTGGTGGAGATTAGAAAGCCTTGAAAACTGAGAATAAGCAGGAATTGGTACCCGCGTCTGGCGCGTCTGATGCAGCGAAACCGGCGAAGTTGCCTGTGCATAGCCGGGCTGCCGCCGCGCAGCGATTGAATGACGAGCCAAAGCAGATCGAAAGAGGCGCGTACTATCCTGTTCCGCATAAACAATACAAGCCGACTGGCTGGCGCACAAAGCGCTACATCAAGCGCAAGAACCTGCGCCGCAGTAATCAGCAATATGCTCTTACGGACCGCATTGGCACGCGGGGAACCATGCTACCAATGGCGCTGGGCGCACTCATCATCATGCTCGTACTTGCCAGTGTGCTGGTAACGCTGACCGCCGTTGTGGAAGCGACCCAACTGCGCTACCAGCAAGACGTTACCACGCTGGCGGATATTCTGCCCGGCGATAGCCTCAAAATGTATGATATGCACGGCACGATGATCTACCAGATGGTCGACCAGGGCTTGCAAACAACCGTGCCATTTTCGCAGATTTCGCCCAACCTGGTACATGCCGAGATCGCCACCGAAGATCAATATTTCTGGGCGAACGATGGCTACGATATTACTGGCATTGTCCGCGCAGCTATTGAAGACCTCACGAACCATCGCATTGTAGGTGGTGGCAGCACTATTACGCAGCAGCTCATTAAAAATGCCATCGTAGGCAATCAGGATACCATTTTGCGTAAATTGCAGGAGATCATCCTGGCCCCGCAGATTACGCGCCACTATAGCAAGCAGCAGATACTTTCCATGTATCTCAACACCATCTACTATGGCGAGCAGGCATATGGAGCCGATGCCGCCGCCTTTGCCTATTTTGATCTGCAAGATACGCCCGGACATAGCGCGGCCTCACAGCTCGACATCGCCCAGGCCGCAACGCTGGCCGGCATTCCCCGTTCGCCGGTGGTCCTCGATCCGTACCTGCATCCTGTCGCGGCCTATTCGCGTATGCGCGATGTGCTGCGCCTGATGCATTCGCAGGGCTATATTACGTTGGAGCAAGAGAATCAGGCATTGTACGAGGCGGCGCAGCCCGGTTTTTTGCATCACGGCATCGTCAACAACAATCTCGCGCCGCATTTTGTGAACTATGCGCTGAATGAACTGGCAACCACGTTGCATGTCAAAGTGCCTGACCTGGCGCGCGCGGGACTGGTAGTGCAAACAACGCTCGACCTGCCCCTGCAAAACCAGGTACTTAAGATCGCGCAGCAGCACATCAGCGCTCTGGCGAAGACGCATCACATGTCGAACGCGGCAGAGGTCTTGATCGATTTTCACAATGGTGACATTCGCGTGCTGCTGGGCAGCGTCAATCCCGATAATGCCCAGTTTGGCGCGTTCGATGTAGCCAGCCAGGGCTATCGCCAGCCCGGTTCCTCTTTCAAACCATTTATCTATGCAACCGCTTTCGCCGAAGGTTTGAGTCCCGGTATGCCCGTGCTGGATGAGCCGTTCAGCGTGCATCTCTGCTGTGGCCTGCCGTCCTATTCACCGAGCAACTACGATCTGAGGTTTCACGGCCTGATTACGTACCGCTACGCGCTACAAAACTCGTTTAACGTGCCTGCCGTCAAGCTGCTGACGAAAGTCGGCGTGCAACCCGCTTTGCACACGGCTCAAATGATGGGCATTACCAGTTACGAGGGAACGCCCAACTATACAATGGTGCTGGGAACGTTGAGCGTTCACCTGCTCGACGAGGTCTCGGCCTACGGTGTCTTCGCTAATGGCGGCGTGCGCATCCCGCCACACGCCATCGATACGGTAGTCGATACACAGGGTCGCCTGATCTACCATTTCGCGCCAGTAGGCACGCGCGTAATCAGCAAGCAGGTTGCTTTTCTGATGACCAACGTACTGAGCGACAATAATTCGCGCACCTTCGAGTTTGGCGAGTGCAGCGCCCTCTACCTGTACAGCAATACACAGACCCAGTGCTACCAGGGCAATCCCGGCTCCATCCGCCCGGCAGCCACCAAAACCGGCACGTCGCAAGATTTCCGCGACAACTGGACAGTTGGTTACACCACCGACTACGTGATGGGCGTGTGGGCAGGCAACAACGACAACTCTCCTATGGTAAACGTGACGGGCGTGGATGGCGCAGGACCCATCTGGCACGACAGCCTGCTGCTGGCCGAGCAAGGCCACCCTATCACCGGATTTACCAACCCCGGCGGCGTGGTTAAGCGTACAGAGCATTACGCGGGCATTACGACAACGGACTGGTACCTGGCCGGAAAGCCTGTGGAGAACTGGTATATATAATTATTGTTTTCTTCATTTCCTGTTCTGCGCCTCCTCAATCATCCCTACCAGGTACTGCAACTTCTTGATGGTGTGTTCTGCGTTGCGTTTGTTGCGTTCGTAGCCGTCGGGGGCGAGTTGTTGGAACCAGGTGCGAATGTCCTCTTCCGAGGTGTCGTACCATTTGGCGTCGGCTTGCAGGCGCAGGTAGACGCGCATCTGGGGTTCCTGTTTCTTGCGCACCGGCGTTGGCATCATCAGTTTGCCGGCTGTGTTTCCCGCGCTCTCCTGTTCGTCGGCGGCGATGGCATCGGCCAGTTCTGAGGCAGGGTGCAGTTCATTATATAGCGCTTTGATATCGGCAGTGCGGAAGAAAGAGTCGCGGCCCACGCCCCGGTGCGGCTTGATGCGCCCGTCGCGTATCCATTGTTCGAGCGTGATGCGGTCGATGCCGAGCATACGCGCCGCTTCGCCCGCGTCTACAAAGGCGAAACGTCCCGGTTTGTTTATCATAATGTCCCTCTTAGCTTAGCGTTGTTGAATAGTGATCCCTAATCCGTCGGGATCGTGTAGCACGGCCAGTCTCGCGCCGGAATTTTGTGTCTTTGGTGGCAGCGAAAAGACGACATCTTTTTGTGCTTTCAGAGCTTCGTAGGTCGCCTCGAGATCATCCACCATAAACCCAATGTGCGCCTGCCCTGCTGGCGGTAGAGTCTGCATGGCCGTAGCTTCCTCGCCCTGGCTCCCGACGACGTGTAGCGCGATGGTGGTTGTGCCTGTCACAAACTCTGTCCACCCCGGCGAGGTGAATTTCAGCGTCAATCCCAGCGTATCGCGGTAAAAAGCCAGGGAGCGCTGCATGTTGCTCACATACACAATTACATAATCAAGCTGCTTAAATTGTATCGACATGATTTATTTTCTCCTGCATCATTTCATAAAACATCAAGAGCGTGCTGCCGTATTTGCGCTCGTCGGTCAGGGTCAGGCGCGTGAGCGGGACGGCGGCCACGCCTGAGCGTTCTTTGGGATGAATCTGCACAATGACCAGACCGTCTGCGGCGAGTAGCGGCGATGTGTCCAGCATGGCAAGGGCGCGCGCCGCCATTTCGTGATACTGCGGCGGGGCTACGTAGATAATATCATATTCGTGTGCTGCATTGCTGGTGGGCGCGGCGTTGGCCTGCAAAAATTTGAAAGCATCGGCCCCGATAGTTTCGGCGCGATCTCCCAGACCCGTGATTTTCAGGTTTTCGCGCACCAGCTTTAGCACGCTATAATTCATCTCGATGAAGGTGGCCCGCGCCGCGCCGCGACTCAACGCCTCGATGCCCACGCTGCCGGTTCCCGCGAACAGATCGAGGAAACGCGCCTCCTCTACGCGCGTCGAAAGGATGTCGAAGAGCGCGGTTTTCACGCGGTCGATAATGGGGCGCGTCCCCGTTGTTTTGGGCGCTTTCAGTTTGCGCCCCTTAGCCTCGCCAGTTACTACGCGCATATATGCCTGTCTTTCTCTATCCGTTCATGACGGCCAGTACCGCTCGTACCTCGTCATCGAAGTAGTCTTCTTTGGCCCAGGAGATCAACGCTTCCACATGATCTTGCTTCAGCTTTTTGTCGGAATTGATGTTCCACAGTCCCTCGATGAGTTGCTGGAATTGTGTATCGCTGATCTGCGAGTCCAGCAAGTTGTGCAGGACAATCAGACGCGCCGGACTGACCGCTGCGGTGCCGCGAATGTCTTTCAAATCGTCTATTTTTATACGCGCCAGCGTGTCCGACATGCTGTTCTCATCTTCACCCGTATTGTTATCGCTCTGAGCGTCTTCTGCTTCTTCGTCCTCTTCATCGAATTTGTAGGCGCGTGGAACTTCCCGCAGCGTATGGCCGGGCAGCGGGAAAACAGGAATGTTAGGTGGTCCGTCTAATGCCGCTGGCTCAGTCGGCGCGGATGGCTCAGGCAATGGCTGTTTGGGCGGCGGCGCGGGAGTAGGGGCGCGGTTCGTCGCGTTCCCCTGCGGTGTTGGCGTGGGAGGCTGAGGCGGTCTCACGCTTGCATCGCGCATGGTCGTGGACGAAGCGGGAGAAGACGGGCGCGGCGCAGATGGAGTGGGTACAGGTGAAGTGGCCGGTCGCGGTTGACCGGTCGTGTTTTTGGGCGCGGCCTTTGCGCGTTGCTCCACCAGTGGCTCCAATTGCCGGAGTAGGTCGCGGTAGTTCATGTTGTTGAGGTTCGGCAGATGTAATAAATCTATCACATCTTTGGGAGAGATACTCCAACGGTCCCGAATGATGCGGATGAACTCGCTCAGCTTAATAGTGCCGGAAGTAGGATCGTTCAAGTTATGCGTTGAAGGCATCTCAGAACCGATAGTGGGGCGCGCGGCGACTGGCGCATCAGCTCCCTGCGCTTTTCCCTGTAACGAGATAACCTGTGAAGCTTCGCGCGCGGGGGTCTGAGCGGCGACTTGCTGAGGCGGCGCGGACTGCGCCGGTTGCCGGGCAGCAGTAGCGGGACGCGCATCAACTGGAGCCGCCTGCGAGGTAGGAGCAGGAGTATAGTCAGGCCGACCGCGCCCGGCGGTCTCTTGCGACCTGCTGACCTCGGCTGATTGTTGGGTGCGCTGGGAGCCGCGTTTCTCGATTTGGCGATACAGTTGCTCTATACTCGCTTCCGCCTCGCGCATCAATTGTTCGCGCTGTTCCGCGCTGGCCCCCACCGGCACAGGAATCTCCATCTCGATGGTATGCGGACGCCCACCGATAGTGAATTGCGTGCTGTAGCGCAGCCGGAAATACGCGGTATCATGCTCGCCTGCCTGCCTGCTCCTGTGCATATCCATGAAATCCTCACCTGCCTTCCTGTAACGTCTGTACGTATTATTATAACAAACGTGAACAGTCTACTGTATTATAACAAACGTTCCAGCGGCATGAAAGTGTAAAGAAAGTGTAAAATAAGCGGGGACTAGAGATGGAGGCTCTTGCTAAATGCACCATTGTAGTGTATGGTACATATGAGCAGAGTAGCTTCAATTCCGTAGGGATGCCATAGCCCGTTGCTCTATCAGTGAGTTCAGCCATATTCTGAGAATTGTTGTCTCTACTTAACGTAATAATAAAGATAAGCGCATCGCCGAAAGCAGCCTGAGAAAGTCGAGCCAGACCGGATGATAAGTAGCCGTCCTTCACCTACTGAGCAACCGCCAGAACAAGTGGAGCAGGAAAAGGTAAAAAACAATCGTAACGCGCCCGCCCAAAAAAGGTCGGGTCAATCTCCCACCGGGCGGGTCCTTAAAATCATATTTCGCCCTATCTTAAAGGGCCTCTACTACCTGCTGCGTGGTATGCGTAGCCATAAACTGGTCACGCTGTTAATGATCGTGTTGATATTGGGCAGCGCGACGACGGTCAATTTCCTTAAAACCGGGCAGTGGCCTTTAGGCATCGGGTACGACCCGTATAATTTCCAGATCAATGGCGGCGATGGCGGTGGCGTAAAGATCAGCAACTGGCTCCATGCGCTGCGCGAGGGTGATGTGCCGACGTTGCAGCTTCTGGATAGCTTTATGTCGCAGCAGCCCGATGCGCAGGGACTGGTCAATCAATACAGCAAGCAGCATTTTACCTGGCAAGCCATTAACAGGTTGAGCATCAGTGAGGAATCAGATACAACCATCGATAGTTTTTGGGAGGTGGATCTATCGAATCCAGGGCCAGGTGGCCCCGTGGTTGGCTATCTCCTGCTCCATTTTGTCACCGTAGCAGCGCAACAGGGCGATGTCATTGTTGCCGTCGATGTCATGCCGTTCCGGGCCGCTCAAGCGTAGTGATGTCTAACATAGAGCCTGGGGTATCTCAGGAAAAGAAGGGATAGACTATCGTGCCAGTCAACACTGAGA
>JBOGTO010000026.1:0-10768 GCA_050695155.1 Ktedonobacteraceae bacterium | reverse complement strand
GGCTCATACACAACGACCCCGGCATGTACCTGCGCCCCGCCATCATGAACGACTTTCAGGCAGACGATGCCGCGCTGCTTGAAGAAAGCGTTGATAACAGCTTGAGAAACGCCGCGCAAACGGCGGGGATAGATGCGGGGAAGATTACGACCAGACAAAGATACCGTGTGAGAAAACGGATACGCTGGATATAATAGAAGAGCCTTTATGCGTAAGCGCGACAATATACGCCTGCTGCGGCTCTGTGTTTTGTTACAGTTCTACCGGCAAGTCCTGGCGCGACCCCCATTCATTCCAGGACCCATCATAGTTGGTCAGCGATGGATAGCCCAGCATGGCAAGGCTGAACAGGACGGTGGTAGCAGCGACGCCTCCATTGCAGTAGGCAACGACATGCTCCGAAGGGGATACGTGCGCTGCTGAGAAGACCTGGGATAGTTCCTCATTGGCGCGAAAAGTGCCTGTAGCAGCATCGATCAGTTCCTCGCGTGGGATATTGATCGCGCCCGGAATGCGGCCTGCGCGCCCGTGCTCGCGCCTGCTAGTTCCAGTGTACTGGCCTCTGTCACGCGCATCAATGAGCGCGACACCCGGCTTATGCAGCAGAGAAAGCACGTCTTCAGCTGTTGCGCGTAGTTGGGGCTGCACTCTGGGAGTGAAGGTGGCAGGCGGGTAGTTGGGAATATCCGCCGTCATGGGCCGGTTTTCGCGCTGCCACTTGTACAAACCACCATTAAGGATCACCACGCGGTCATGCCCATAGTAGTTGAGTGCCCACCACAGGCGTGTGGCAAACTG
Source organism: Ktedonobacteraceae bacterium (assembly GCA_050695155.1). Taxonomy (GTDB): domain Bacteria; phylum Chloroflexota; class Ktedonobacteria; order Ktedonobacterales; family Ktedonobacteraceae; genus CF-113. The sequence continues at coordinate 9,970 of JBOGTO010000026.1, read as the reverse complement.
CGAGGCCGGATGCGTGTCGTAGGCCACTACCAGGTGTTCATCGCCAATGCCGAGACGCTGCATAGCTTCCGCGAAACGCTGCGGAGAGGCGACCTGGGCTTCGATGGGATCGAGCAGGTCCACAATATCTTGCGTCCAGTCGATGTAGACCGCGCCAGGAATGTGCGACTTCTCGTACACCTGGCGCGCCCCGACGTATTCAGCGTGCTGGATGCCATCGCGTTCAGTGGTACGCACGTAGCCGCGCATATCGACGATGCGCAGTGTTGGGTCGTCAAGACGCGCGGCCAACTCGGATGTCTCGATTAGAAAGCGACTACGATCCATAGCTAACGCTCCTCTCTATATTTACCTGCTATTTGTACCAAACGGGCGGCCTTGAAGGCCCCCACCCATCCCAACTCCACCCCCCGCCCCTACGGGCAATCCGGCTTCCTGTCTATTTTTTGTAGACTACGAAAAGAAGCCTGATGCTTCGGGATTATCGGTGCTGACGAAGTGGGCAGGCGTCCCGAACAGGGTCATGGGTTTCACCCCTAGAATGGTCATGGAGGCATTGGGCGTCTGCGTGGTCACATGGCGCTGCACAGTCAAGCCGAGCGGGCGCGAGAGAATGAGCGCGGCGGTGGTCGCCAGCACGACGTTGTTGAACGAGCCATAGGGACGGCGCATCCTGGCAACCGTCATGGCGGAGAATCCGGTCAGCAAGCCGGTGACAGCCAGGTTGGTGCCGCAGCGTTCGTGGACGGCCAGTTCTGGCGATGTGGTGCGCAGCAAGTTCAGGGCTTCTTGCGCGGCAGGATAGATGGACTCGGTTGGCAATTCGCCAAAGACAAAAAAGCCCGCCGCGAACGAGATACCCGCCAGGCGCACGTCGGGGTACTTCTTACTAAGCAGGACAATAGTGGCGTGTTCGAGCGCGTGGTTTTGCTTGACCGCGCCTCCCAACATCAACTGCTGTGTCAACTGTACAATGGGGTTTATCGAACTCATCTGAGTAAATCCTTCCCAGGTTAAACGAAAGCGTCTCTAGTAAACGATATTGAACGTAACGATTTCATCACCAAAGTTGATTATATCACCATCGTTTAGTGGGATGGCTTGATTTGGCTGGATGCGCATAGTATTGACCAGCGTGCCGTTCGCGCTCTGCATGTCTGCTATGTACCAGCGATTGGTATCGAACCAGAAACGCGCATGACGCCGCGACACGGTGCGACCTGAGATAATCAGGTCGTTGCCGTTGGTGCGACCGATGGTGGTCACATCCTGATGAAAGAGGTAAGCGCGACCGGCAAGCGACCCGTTCTGAAAAGTGAGCCGCGCCAGGATTGCGCGTCCATTGGGCGCGGCCACACGATCAGCCGCTGCTTTCCTATCTGATAGTTCATAGCCGCAGGATGTGCAGAACAGGCGATCACTCTGGTTAGCCGCGCCACAACGAAAACAGGAGACCGTTATCAAAGATGGTCTGCTGCCACTTACGCCGAGCGGCTGCGATACCGGCAGAGGTTGCGACTGTAACGGTTGTGATACAGGTAGAGGATGCGATACTGGCTGGTTGTGCATCAAGCCAGCAACTGGGTTTGCCAGAGGCCCCGACGAGGGCAGCACCGGAGGGATAGGGGTGACAGGTGCCATTGGCATAGATGGTTGCAGACCTGAACGCCAACGCGGCAAAGACAGGTGCGATGCAATCACGGCTGCTGTTAGCGCTTCAATGAGCGCGTCGGTTGTCTGGTAGCGGTCGGCGGCTGATTTAGCCGTCATCTTAACCACTACCTGTTCGATGGGTATTGGCACGCCCGCCTCGCGCAATTTTTCAATCGGCAGAGGCTCATTCAAATGCTTGACAGTAATGGAGATGGGGCTATCGGCATTAAAAGGCACTTTTCCGGTCAGCGCGTGAAAAAGCACAATGCCCAGCGAATAAATATCGCTGCGGCGGTCTACTGGCTGGCCGGTTCCCTGTTCGGGCGACATATATTGTGGCGTGCCGATGCCTGTACCTGCGCGCGTCAAATTGGATGTTCCCTCCAGGATTTTAGCGATGCCGAAGTCTGAGAGCAGCAGGTGTCCGTCCTTGCGTACTAACATATTGGCTGGCTTCACGTCTCTATGCACAATGCCATGTCCATGCGCGCAACCCAACCCCTCTGCCGCCTGGATCATGAAATCTATCGACTCCGCAACCGAAATTGTGCGCTTCAGGCGGTCTTTAAGCGTTCCACCATCGACATATTCCATCACGATAAAGGTGATGCCGTCCTGCTCGCCAAATTCATGGATTGGCACGATGTTGGCATGTTGGAGTTTGGCAACCGAGCGAGCTTCCTGCTGAAAGCGTTTTAAGAAGATGGGGTCGCGCGCATGATAAGCAGGCAGCACCTTGACGGCCACGTATCGATCAAGGTTTGGCTGGTAGGCTTTAAAAACTGTCGCCATACCGCCTGAGCCGATTCTTTCGACTACTCGAAATTGACCGAGCGATTTCCCAACTAGAGCATTTAGCTCGTCACTATTTGCCGATTGATCCATGTTGAGACAGACCCCTTTATTCCTGTCCTGCTGCCCGCCTCTCTCATTGCTGGCACAAAGACTCATTAAAATGTGAAGCAGGGTTAAATTTACTGCCTAATTATACAGGCTGAGACCCCTGTTGTCGAGTACAACTTTTCTACTGGCTTTAGCCCTCCAATAAAAGCGTCTCAGGGTCCTCAACCAGTTCCTTGACCCGCACAAGGAACTGCACGGCTTCCCGACCATCCACGATACGGTGATCGTAGGAGACCGCGACGTACATCATCGGGCGAATGACTATCTGACCATTGACCGCGACAGGGCGCTGCTCGATCTTGTGCATACCCAGTATACCCACTTGCGGCGCGTTCAGGATAGGCGTTGACATTAACGAGCCGAATACGCCACCATTTGTAATAGTAAACGTACCACCCTGCAATTCTTCAAGTTTCAGGCTATTTTCCCTGGCCTTTTTAGCCAATCCGGCGATTTCCCGCTCTATTTCGGCAAAACTCTTACGGTCGGCGTCACGCAAAACAGGCACGACCAACCCTTCCTCCGCGCCCACAGCGATGCCAATATCGTAGTAATGTTTGAGAATCATATCGTTGCCCTGAATTTCAGCGTTCAGGCGCGGGAAGGCTTTCAACGCACCCACTACCGCTCTGGTGAAGAACGACATGAAGCCCAGCGACACATTATGCCGCTCTTTGAAGGCATCCTTGCGCCGACTGCGCACCTCCATTACGGCGCTCATGTCGATCTCGTTGAAGGTAGTGAGCATCGCGGCGTTGTGCTGCGCTTCTACCAGGCGCTGCGCGATGGTCTGCCGCCGCCGGGACAGGCGCACGCGCTCCTCGCGTCCATCCCTTTCCCTTTCAAACGGCATCAGGGGTCTGGGTGACGGAGCAGGCTGAGCAGGTGCCACAGGCGCAACGTTATTGGCCTGGGAAATTGGCGTAGTAGCACCAGCGGCAGCAGTAGAAGCCTGAGAAGATTGTTCAATATAATTCATCACATCTTCTCTCATCACACGCCCATGCGGACTATTGCCCCTGACCCGCGTAAGATCAACATTATTTTCGGCGGCGACACGACGAGCTACCGGTGACACTGGAGGCTGTCCACCACTACCATCAGACGCTGTTGGCGCGCTTGCTGTCGGTTGTGCTACAGTGGCAGATACAGGAGTCGTTGTCGCAGGCTGTGGTTGTGGTTGTGCCTGTTGTGTAGATTCTCCAATCATACCGATAACGTCCCCTACCGCGACCTCATCGCCTTCCTGTTTCACAATCTTTTGCAGCACTCCGCTTTGTTCCGCGCTCACCTCCACATTGACCTTATCGGTCTCAAGCTCCACCAGCGCATCACCCATAGTAACAGCATCGCCTTCGTGCTTGAGCCAGTTGGCTATTACAGCATCAACGATGGATTCCCCCAATGATGGGACACGTATTTCAATGGACATGCATTACCTGCCTTTCACCCTCTGGAAAGTATGTCGTAGTCTATGGCTATAGGAAATCTATGCGTAATAATAGCATCAAACGCTGCGCGTCTTGACCGGTGTATGCAGCGTCTGCTCGATAATTTGCTCCTGCTCAAGCTGGAAGAGATCAGAAAAACCGGTTGCCGGACTGGAACGGGCCAGGCGTGACACTCGTTGCAGCTTGATTTTTGACCCCAACAGAGTAGACAGGCGAGGAGCCATATACTCCCACGCGCCCATGTTCTCCGGTTCTTCCTGCACCCAGACGACCTCGCGCACATTGGGATAGTTCGCCAGCACCTCCTGCAATTGCTTTTCCGGGAATGGGTAGAGCAACTCTACGCGCACAATCGCCACATCTTCGGCCTGCGCGCGAGCAGGGTTAGAAAGCAGGTCGATAGCAACCTTGCCGGTACAGAGCGCGATGCGCCTGATGCTCTCTGCATGTTGCAGCGCGTCATGGTCATTCAGTACGGCCTGGAACGTTCCCTCGGAAAGGTCACGCAGGTTAGCCGCCGCCAACGGATGGCGCAAGAGACTCTTGGGCGTCATAACCACCAGTGGGCGCGGATAGCGTTGCAGGTAGAACGCCTGCAATCGCAGCAGGTGAAAGTACTGCGCCGCCGTTGTGACATTCGCCACACGCCAGTTATCCTGAGCGCACAATCCCAGGTAACGTTCAAGACGCGCGCTCGAATGTTCCGGCCCCTGTCCCTCGTAGCCATGTGGCAACAAGAGTACCAACGACGACACCTGTTTCCACTTGGCGCGCGCCGAGGCCACGAACTGGTCAATAATCACCTGGGCCGCGTTCGCAAAGTCGCCGAATTGCGCCTCCCACAGGGTCAGCACGTCCGGCGCGTGTACACTGTAGCCATATTCAAAACCAAGCGACGCGCTTTCATTAAGCGGACTATTGAAGATGGAGAAATTGGCATCAGCCTGTTCGAGATGCTGTAATGGTATGTATATCGCTCCGCTCTGCTGGTCATGTAGCACGGCGTGACGATGGCTGAACGTGCCACGCTCGCTATCCTGACCTGTCAGGCGAATGGAGGTACCATCGGCCAGAATCGAAGCAAAAGCTAACGCCTCGGCCTGCCCCCAATCAATGCCACCTTCAGCGCCCATCGTGGTAGCGCGGCGTTGCAAGAGGCGCGCCAACTTGCTATTGGGCGAAAAACCTTCAGACCATTGCAACAGTTCATTATTATATTGTGTCAACGCCCCGGCAGATACGGGCGGCGGCAGTTCATCGCCCTCGTAATGCCCATTGACGCCGCTTTCATCCTGCTCTAACGGCTGCAATATCTCGTCGGCTGCGCGGCGCGCCTCTTGCAACGCTTGCATAGCCTGTTGCTGCAATCCCTCAACGTCTTGCGCGGACAGGATGCCCTGCTCTTGCAGGCGTTGCGCGTAAAGCTCGCGCGCGGTTGGATGCGAGCGTATCACATCATACATCTGCGGCTGTGTGAAAGCGGGTTCGTCGCCCTCGTTGTGTCCCCAGCGCCGGTAGCCTACCAGGTCAACCAGAAAATCTTTATGGAAGCGGTCTCGATAGGCATAAGCCATGCACACAGCCGTAAGAGCCGCTTCGGGATCATCGGCATTGACGTGAACGATGGGAATTTCAAAGCCTTTCGCCAGGTCGCTGGCAAAGTGCGTCGAGCGCGAGTCACGCGGCTCCGTCGTAAAGCCAAGCTGGTTATTCAGGATAATATGAATGGTTCCACCAACTCTATAGCCCTGCAAGTTCCACAGGTTGAGGGTTTCCGCCACAATGCCCTCGCCGGGGAAAGCCGCGTCACCATGAATAAGGATAGGCAACGTGCGGTCTACATCCTGGTCGGGGCTGCCCATGTGGGTATGGATCTCCTGCGAAGCGCGCGTCATGCCCTCCACGACGGGATTAACAAATTCCAGGTGACTTGGATTGGGCGAGAGCGTAATTTTAAGATCGATGGGCGCGCCTTCCTCTTCGTCCAGCACATGTTCCGCGCCCAGGTGATACTTGACATCGCCAGTATAGCCAAAGCCGAAGGTATCCGTAAGGGGAATGCCCTCCTCATGCTTCATGTGGCGAAATTCGCTTAAAATGGCCGCATAGGGCTTTTCCAGCACATGCGCCAGCATGTTCAGGCGTCCGCGATGCGCCATACCAATGATGACTTCGTGCGTGCCTTCCCTGACAGCATTCCTGATGATCTCGTCGATCATGGGAACCAGCACATCATTTCCCTCGAGCGAGAAACGTTTCTGGCCGGGGAAAGTGGTATGCAAGAAACGCTCAAATGCCTCGACCTGTGTCAGGCGTTGCAGGAGCGCATAACGCGCATCTCGTCCAGGCGCGAGACGATACTGGTGCAGGCCGACGGCATCGCGCAGCCACTGGCGTTCTTCAGGGCTTTTCACCTGATCAAGCTCGTAGCTAATCGTGCCTGAATACATGGCTTGCAACTCATTAAGAGCTTCGAGCGCATTATGGGCCTTGTCAGCCGAGTGTCCGCCAACCACTTCCGGCGGCAGTTGCGCCAGGTCTGCGTCGCTCAGACCATGATACCCGGTCAGCAAGGCCGGGTCGCCCAATGGTTCGCTTCCCAGCGGGTCGAGGCGCGCGCCCAGGTGTCCGCGCGAACGGATAGCGTGCGCAAGGTTGGAGGCCGCCACAATCTTCGCCACCTGCGCGGCTGGAGCTTGCCCGGCAGGCTCGACGGTTGGAGAAACAGATGACGAAGTTTCAACAGGTAAAGGAGGCCAGCTATCAAAAATGGCGCGTGTATCGGGATCAACCAACGCCGGATTCTGGCGATAGCGCTCGTATAGTTCGAGTACATAGCCAGCGTTGGGGCCATAAAATCTATCTAAATCGTACATAATCTGTCAGTTATCCACATCCCCTTAAAGGGAGGAGCTTATATCCGAATTCCACCGCAATTCGGCATACCTTTGCAGGCGTGCCGCTTTGGTCTCATTATCCGACATATTAGGGGCAACTGACAAGTACCCCGTTCTCACCCAGTCCTGCCGGGTTAGAAGCGTTCGCATCGCAATGTTGCGCGCACCGACCAGATCAGCGTGCAAAGTGTACCTACAGTGCGGATTTTGACAAGTGAACAAGAGGCCGTGTTGTGGCCTGTTCTTGTCACTGGTATAGCCACACATCGGACACGCTTTACTGGTATAGTGGGCATCGACCTTGATGGTAAGGGATGACTTAGACAAAGCCGCCTTGTAGGCGATCATGCCGTGCAGTTCAGCAAAGGCCCACTTGGAGGCATGGCGATTGGCACGCCGTGCTTTGGAGGAGACGGGTTCGGTGCCGTTGCCATGCTTCTTGCCTCGGCGGGTGCGCCGCTTCGTGCGTTCACGAATGCCTGTCAGGTCCTCTAAGCCAATCAGGGTATGAGGGTGTGCGTTCACAATGGATTTGGCGATGCGGTGGTTGGTGTGCAGCTTCAACCGTCTCTCTCGCCCACTCATGGCGATCATACGCCTTGTGGCGGAACGAGTGCCTTTATGCTGCAAGCGTTTACGGAGCCGGGCGTAGTGGTCAGCACGCGCCCGCACACGTTTTCCTGAATAAAAGGAACTGTCGTTACTTATGGTAGCGGTCACGGCCAGATAGCGCATTCCCACATCCACGCCTGCTACATCGGGGAGTGTTTCAGGTGTCGGGTCGGGAAGCTCCAGTTCCAGCGAGACCAGTAAGTAGAATTGTTTACGCGGCTTGTCATACCAGAGCTTAGCCGCACCAATGGTTGCGCCGTGTTGGATGAGGGCGATATGCGGGTGATAGCCCTGGTAGGCCAGTTTGATCCGTCCGTTCAGCGTGAGGACGCTTACCCGTTGCCCCCTCTTGAAGCTATAATCATAGCCGTAGATGTAGGTGAGCGTGGGAGACACATATTTGGGTGGCTGGTCCAGTCCCTTGTAGCGTTTTTTGGTATGTCCTGCTTTGCGCTGGGCAGCGTTCTGCTTGAGCTTCGTCCATAACCCTTTGTAGGTAGCCGCAACCTGCCGGGGAACACTACAGGCCATTTGCGCGGGAAGACCAAACCGCGCGCGAATCTCGTAATAGGTCTCTTTATGCAGACGGATGTCACTCGACAGCCTCCCATGCTCGAAAGCGTAGCGACTGACGAAGTTGAGCGCATCCCGGTAGGCCAACTGGGTCTGCCTGAGCAACTGGTGCTGTTCAGGGGTGGTCAACAGTTTCAGTTTGGCGGTGATAATCTGCTGCATGGCGTGTTCGTTCCCTCTTCCTGCTCAAAACAGCAGCAGCACGATGAGCAGGTGCAGGTGGCTCAGGTCATCGGGCAAGGGCTGGTTATCGGGAATGCCGGTGATGCTGGCGGTATGAATGCCTCGCTGTTGCAAGAGCCAGCGCAAGGCGACCCGGCGCGGTTGGCCTGCTAGCAAGGCTTTGAGATGCTGCTGTGCCTGCGCACTGAGCGTGTAGGCAAAGGTTCCCACACAGGTGAAGGCGAGAACTCCTATCGAGGTGGTCTGCATGGCAGTGGCTTTGGTCACGGTGAGGCGCACGCTTCCAACAGGCAGGTAGCCTGTGCCGAGGGTGTGCGCGGCTTGCGCCGCCAGTAGCTGTGTCGCCCTGGCCTGCAACTGCTGCATGTCGTAGGCGACCGCCGTACAGGTTTCCGAGACAGTGATGGTCAGGTGTGCCGCTTCTTCCCCCGGCGCATGATCGGCGCTGGTGGCAGGCGTACAGGGCATGGGGTGCAGGGCTTGCCCTGACAGGAGTTGGCCGTGTAAGGCGGCGGTCATACTGGCGCTCACTTTGGCTTGCAGTGTAGTGGCGGTGGTGTCCCGGTCGGCTTTCGTCACTAGCAGGAAGTCGCGCGCGTCCTGTCCACCTACAAAGGCAGTCAGATTTTTCACATACAACCCACTGGCAAGTGTGGCGTTGATCTCCTCTGCCGGGATGTTGCCCCCGGTTCCGGTCTGGACAGCGTGCGCGGGGATACTGGTTTCGCCCAAACTGGGCGGGTTGGCTGCCGGGATGGTCACAGAGGCATCGGTGACGACACTTACACTTATCCCGTCTTGCTCGGTAACGAACGTTCCGGCTGCCACCGACTGTCCCGTCGAGAGGCCGTTATAGAAGGTCAGGGTGCCGCTCGCGTGCCGGGCGTCCTGATGGCCGTGTCCCGTCGTGGGGACGGTTTGGGATTCGGTCAGGGTAATGGGAGACAGGAGCTTGCCCAGCGTGGCGGTGCTACTAAAGGTGAGACTGCGCGCGTCTGGCATGATAGCGATGGTCGCAGTCGGGGTCAGCATGGCGATCAACTGGGTATCAGCCAGATCACCCACCACGAAGACACACAGCAGCAAGAGGAACAGGAGAAAGAGCGGCGGGGTGCGCGCGTCGGGGGCTGTCGTGGTAACAGTGTTCTGACTGTCGATCACCGGTGGGGCAGCGGCCTCGTCGTCCTCTGCCAGCGGAGTTCTCGTGAGCAGAATCCCGCCGCCCTCGACCGGGTAGACATGGATGGTGTCCAGTTCCTCTTCGTCAGGTAGCGTCTGGTCTTGCTCATCTCCTTGCTCGTTGAGGGTGGCGAGAATGTGCTTGATCTCTTTGGCGTACTGGCTCATACGGTTGCTTCTCCAGGTGGAAGGGAGGTATCATTCCTCCCTTCTCTCGCGTGTTAGTGGGACGACGATCCTTGCGGGACAAATTGCCCGTGCTGGTTGAGATAGACAATGGTTTGCCCCTGCACATGCACGTCCATATCGGGCTGTCCGTTGCCAGCAGGATCAGGAAAACTGAGCGTGACCGGGTAGAGAGCCGCCCCCGTCCCGAAGAGGTGCGGCCCCTGGTAGATGTGAGCTTTGGTAATGTCCCCGCCGGGTAGTTCGATCACTACCACCTCAGCGTCCAGGTTCATAGCGATGAAGTGCGTCGGGCTGCTGGGGCTGTCGCTATGCCCCACCACCACATCATAC
>JBOGTO010000025.1:0-5439 GCA_050695155.1 Ktedonobacteraceae bacterium | reverse complement strand
GTGTCAACGTTGCTGGCTAACACGTAGACATGTGGCGTCCCGGCTGTCATCCCTCCCTGATCTGTCATTCTGAGCGCAGCGAAGAATGACAGATCAGGGAGGGATGACAGGCGACAGCAGGCTGCTTGACGATCCTGGCTGTCAGTCGCCCTGAACGTGAAGCGTGCGCCTCTGGGATTTGCCTCCACCCTGAATATTGTCGCGCGAAGGGCATGTAATTCGTGTATAGACAAGGGAAAGAAATATCACCCAGTTGGAAAGGACGACGAACATACATGAAAACGCGACAACTTGGCAAGACGGATATGGAGATTACACCGATTGGCTATGGGAGTTGGGCTATTGGTGGTAATAATTGGGCAGTCGGCTGGGGGCCACAGGACGATCAACAGGCGATTGCAGCCATCAAACGCACGCTTGATCTGGGCATTAACTGGATAGATACCGCAGCAGTATACGGGTTGGGTCATTCCGAAGAACTCGTGGGACGGGCGCTCAAAGGGCGAGACGAGCGCCCTTATGTCTTTACGAAGTGTTCGCGCCTATGGGACGACAAGGGCAATCCCTATGGCAACCTGAAGGCGGACTCGATCCGCCGCGAGGCTGAAGCCAGTCTCAAACGTTTGCAGGTAGATGTGATTGACCTGTATCAGATGCACTGGCCCGATCCTGAGCAGGATATTGAGGAGGGCTGGACAGCGATGGCTCGCTTAAAGGAAGAGGGCAAGGTGCGTTACATCGGAGTCTCGAACTTTAACGTCGAGCAGATGCGTCGCGCTATGAAGATCGCTCCTATCGACTCGTTGCAGCCGCCCTATTCGCTGATTAGCCGCGATACTGAGCGCGAACTCTTGCCGTTCTGCCAGGAACAGGATATCGGGGTGATTGTCTATTCGCCGATGGCCTCCGGGCTTCTCACTGGATCGATGACGCGCGAACGCATTGCCAATTTACCGGATGACGACTGGCGCAAACACGATGCGCGTTTTCAGGAGCCGCAGATCTCGCGCAACCTGGCGCTGGTAGAGAAACTGAACGAAATCGGCTTTACGCGCAACCTCTCGGCTGGCATCATAGCCATAGCCTGGACGTTGCGCCAACCAGCTGTGACGGGGGCAATTGTAGGAGTGCGCAACCCGGTTCAAATAGAGAACCTGCTGCCTGCCGCCGAGTTTCGCCTGTCAGACGTAGAACTGGCTGAACTCGACGAGTTCCTGGAGCAGAATCCATAAGAAAATGCCGGAGACGGCGGGAAACCATCCTTTATGGCTGATTTCGCCGCCGTCTTGCCCAGGGCAAACCCTCCTGAATTGCGCTGCGCTGAGAGGCATTGAAGCCATACCAGTTAGCCACCGCTTCGTCTATTTGCTCTTGAAGAGCGATAAACCTGTTCCAATTTGCCTGCGCCTGCTGGCCGACGCTCTGATAGCTATCGAGCCATGCTTTAGCGGCTACACTATCCGGCAGTTGCCAGTGTTGCGCCTCGCTCCAACTCTCATTTTCCCGCCCAGGCTCATTCAGGAATAGCTCCAGCGCCTGAGCAAATGCTGTTGCATTCGGCCTGGCCGGGTCTATCGAGCTGATAATCAAGTTTCTGGCCCTCAATGCTCTAATACGTCCATAAACAGACCCATTGTTTTTCACTTCCCCCCGTCCAACCAGCGCTGCTATGCTCAGTTTAGGCAAGCGTGTAGCGGCAAGGAAAGTAGAGGGCGGGATATATGCGTTGCCATCGTCAAATTCTGGCAGCTTTGCGCCATACTTCAGCACAAAATCTCTCTCCATCGCGGCGCGTCCGTTCAACATCGCATCCGCCAGATTCGCCAGTTGCGCCACAGGCATTTTTTCGGGATCGGGTATAGGTATACGTCCCAGATCATCTTTGCCTACATGGTTATTCGTGGAAAAGAGATTAACCAGATATGCCGCTACATTGCTATGGATAATTGCCAGTAAAGCTTTGCCCAGTTCTTCTGTCGCGCCATCTTTGAGTACCATGCGCCAAAGTTCGTGTGTGAATGCAACAGGTTTATCTTTAGCTCTTACAAACCAGGTAGCTGTTAATCGCTCTCGTGTATTCAAGCGAGCGACCTCACGTAGAACAATACCTCTTTCGCTGCCAACAATCTGCTTGAGTTGTTCCAGGACTTCGGAGGCATATTGAGATTCTCTTGGCAATTGTGCGCTGGTTGGTAAAGGTCTGGCCCAATCGGAGGGTGAAACTGGTAATGGTGAAAATGGCCTTACATCTTCTCCTTTGTAAATAGCAACATCACCATCAGAAAATCTACCTTTGCTATCACCTAAGCGTAAAGGATTCAGGATAGTAGCGTTTATGTCACCTTGTTTTCTATCGAATGTTTCATCGATAAAAAAGCCTAACTGGTTTGCCAGATTGTTGCTTATTGATTTGACGTGCTGCCATATAGCGAAACTCTCAAAGCTCTGGGCAACGAGCCAGTTGCCTTGCCAGATGTGGTTTTGTGGAACGGCCTCAAGCACATCCTCGATAGGTACCATAAATTGCGCGGCTCTGGCCTCTTGTATGGTATTGCCGCCGCTCACCAAAATGGAAGTGTCGGGCTGCGAATGATTGACCCGCACGATGGCAACGGCCTGATCGACGCCCGGAAACAGGATGTCGCCCCGGTAAAATCTGACCACGACTGACGGACTAAAGGGTGCCGTTTTGAGTTGTTTGCGCGCGGCGCTGGCGCTTTTATCGCCAAAGATGGTGAGTGGCACAATGTAGATCATTTGCCCGAAGTCGGCCAGGTAATATTGACCCAGCCGCAAGAAGAGCAAATATAAGTTCATGTCGCCTGAAAGCATCACTTTATAGAATTCAGTGTTTCTATAGCGCGCGCTATCCAGTTCTTCCTGTTTGCTGCTTACATAGGGTGGATTGGAGACGATGTAAGAGAAGCCATCGCCAAAGGAATCGAGCATGGCTTTGAGTGGGTAGGCGTCATCGGTCAATCGGTTGCTGAGCCGGTCAGGGACGCTGATACGGTTAGCCTCTTTATTCAAGTCCGGGCGATCAAGGATTTCGCGGGGTAAATCCAGGCTATCGGTGTTGTAGATGTGAAAACGATCAATGGGCTGCATTTCGCCCGCCTGTTGTAAAACAAACAGATCATCCAACGCTTGAATGAGCAGGTTCATTTCCGCCAGATAACAGGCAAACGGGTTTAGCTCCATGCCACAGAAAGAAGCGGTGAGGTCTTGAATATAGCGACTGGCAAACTCCTTGCGTAGCTCAGAATTAGATTGCAGGCTGTCCTCGCTATCTGGCAGACCACGCGAATTGCAAAAATAGGTGACTAATGCCCTACGGTAGCGTCTTGCCGCGTGTACCAGGAAACTGCCGCTGCCACTCGCGGGATCAAGAATATTGCGCCCGATGATTTGCGGCCCCGTATAGTCCAGCAAGTCGAGCATGTATTCCACCACGTCGTGACGGGTAAGAAAATGGCCTTTGCGGTCGCGCGCGTTGCGCTCAATGTAGGCTTCGTAGGTAAAGCCGATGATGTCGCTGGTGATGTTGTGGAAATTGTAGCGACACAAGAATTCGAGCGTTTCGACGAGCAGAAAATCATCGGGATCGAACCAGTCAAACACAGCTTGTTGGAAGAAATGCAAATAAGAATTGCTGGCTTTGCGAGCCAGGATATTGGAAAAGTTTTCGTTGAGGATACCAATGCCGTCTAGCTCCTCGAAGTGCCGCGCGATATAACTGCTCCATTCAAGGAATCCGCCATCACTCGCCAGGCGCGGGGAGATAATGCGCTTATCTTCTAAAACACGCACCAGCAGCAGCCGCACGAAGAAAACGTAAGCCACCTGCTCAGCAAAAACTTCCGGTTTCACGTCCTCCTGATCGCTCTGCCGCTCGCTCCAAATCTGGTACGCCTGCACAATCCTGAACGGGTCGGCTGCATCAAATTGCTGCCTCAACAGAGCGCTGTTGATGTGCAAGGCGCGGTCAAGCCAGCGTTCAAACAGGGGCAGCATAGTAGCAGAAAACCTGGCTCGCCCCATTGCTTTTCTGCTTGCTTCTCTAACCACCTTACCGATACCAATGATCTCGGTTGATGCTAATATGCCCACTCGTGGCGTGAGTTGCTCAATGGCCTCGAACACCGGCTTGCTTATGATGTCGTAGTTGATACGCTGCGTAAAGTCGCGCGCGGCCTCCATCCACTCGTGGTGCAACAGGTTTTCTCTATCAGTGATGTTTTTGTTACGCGACCTCGCCTCCAGAATCTGTGATAAAGCGGCCAGCTTCAGATGGTTGAGCGTCTGGCGACTGCCATTTATGAAGTTATCGATAGCCTGCGGCGTATCGATTGGAATAGCTCTCTTCTCAAACGTTTGCTCATCAACGCCGATTTTCTCGGCCAGCGTTTTGAAGTTTGTGAAGCGATCTTTGCTAAAAAGCAGTTGGAACAGTGCCAGGTTGGTAGCCTGAATGTTGTCTTCATCCGTCAATGCTGGCTGTGGGCCAAAGAGCTTTTCTATTGATACATCAACAAGTGTTTCGTGTGTAAGCGTATTTTCTGGCATAAAACGCACTGCCAACAGCCTGCGCATATTGCACCAGACAGCATAGCCGGCAGTACCCAGGCAGTAGCGGCGCATCTGTTTCAGATGTTCTGCACCGTTGAAATCTAGCGAGCTATTTTTATCTTCGACGATGAAGGCAGTACCTACGGAACCTCTTATGCTATAGTCGGGGCGATTTAACTTTTTACCTGTACCAGCCTGGGGTTGGTTATAAGTCCAATCAGAGGGAGTGAAGCCGAGCCATTCGAGCATATAACGACTAAATTGTTGGTCAATGGCATTTGCTTCGTCGCCGCTACGGGTATCAGAGGTTTCCGAAATAGCTAAATATTCCCGATAGCTACACAGCTGGTCGCTGACAGCTATTTGAAAGCGGTCAATAACCGCCAGTTTGAAACTCGAAACCACCTGATCTAAAGGAATTGAGGCTGTATCCGTCGCATGAGAGGGCGATGGTGAGACTGACATTTAAGAAATATCCTCAACACTTACTAAGACATACAATAAAAACACAGGTTTATGGTTCGCTTAGTGTAACGTAAAGTGGCTATTCTCGCAAGAGGAAAATCCTGGTGATTATATAAGTGTGCTAGAGATTCTTCGCTGCGCTCAGAATGACAGGCCCGATGGTCCTGCAATGGGGAAGTGAATGCCCAGGGCGACCGCCAGGGTCGCCATGCCTGGGCGCTGCTTCCCGAACCTGCTGCCATGACCCATTCAGTTTCTATTCAGTCGAGGATGTATAATTACTTACCGTTCGCTTAAATCTGGACGCAATCCCAAGATTCTGATAAGCTCAAAGCATGAAAGAAGCCTTGAGCATTGAAACCGAAAGAATGGATGATATTCCGTTGTTGCTCACCCACATGCAGC
>JBOGTO010000024.1:0-16085 GCA_050695155.1 Ktedonobacteraceae bacterium | reverse complement strand
AGAGGTGATTATCGACGAAACCGAACGCCGTAAGCGGTTCTTGTACGAGGTCTATCAGGGCGAGAACAACACTAATTAAGAAACAACACGCGCATATCCGGCGTTGCCGGATATGCGCGTGTTGTTTCTTAATTGGTGTTGTTCTCGCCCTGATAGACCTCGTACAAAAACCACTTACGGCGTTCGGTTTCGTCGATAATCACCTCTAGCAGGCTGGCGGTTGCCACGTCGCGGCACTGCTCGCATACTTCGTGCGCGGCGCGTTGCGCCACGCAAATGTGGGCATTGTCCTCCATGAGCCGCCGTACCATATCGCCGGCGGACACGAAATCCTCGTTGTCATCCGAGATCGTCTGCAGCTGGCTCACATGGCTGATGCTGCGAATAGTTGTACCGCCTACACGGCGCACGCGCTCGGCCAGGATATCGATTGACGCGAATATCTGGTCGGCGTGTTCGTCAAATAGCAGGTGGTAGTCGCGGAAGTGCGAACCGGACAGGTGCCAGTGGAAGTTTTTGGTTTTGACGTAAAGCGCGAAAGCGTCAGCTATAAGCGGATTGACCGCTTCTGTGATGCGCTGCACCTCCTGCTGCTTCAAGTCGGTTTGCGTCGCTAGCTGCCGGGGGGCAGGAAAAGTTTTGGGCTTGCTACTGGTAGATGCCCTCGTGGTTGACTGGGTAGCCATATGCGTTCCTCCTGAACTGAAAACAGTGGTTGCTCGTTCTATAAACTCAACTTCAACATGCAGGATGCTTTTTGCTATGCGCAATAGCACCTGATATTACACGTCGCAGGAGGGAAAAAAGATACAAAATTTCGTTTATTTTTCGCGCTCTACCAGCTCTAACAAAACTCCATTGGCGGCTTTAGGATGAATAAAAATCGCGCGTCCTTCGGCGGCGATACGCGGCTGCTTATCGAGAACCGCCGCGCCTTTGGCCTGCATTTCGGACAGCGCGGCATCAATATCCGGCACCTCCAGGCAGATATGGTGCAGACCTTCGCCGCGTTTCTCCAGGAACTTTGCCAGGCTGGAGTCGGATGTGAGAGGCTGGATCAGTTCGATCTCGCTGCCGCCGGGGCCACCCATCGGCAAGAAGGCGATACGCACCTGCTCGGTCGGCACCTCTTTGATCTCACCGGGGACGATACCCAGCGTGTCGCGGTAAAAGAGCAGCGCCTGCTCTATATCGCGCACGATAATAGCGACGTGGTCAATGCGGTCAGGCATGGGTTTCTCCTTCTTGCGCGATGTCCAGCGCGTTGCGCAGCATCGCCAGCAGTCCCCGGCAACAATCCTCGGCCAGTTGGCGATTTTCGCCATGAATGGCTTCTGAGCGATGATGCGCCAGGGGATTGCGCATTTTGGCGAAAAAGTACGCGAGTTGCAATAAATATGCCTGGTCTGCGCGGAAAATGGGCTGGAACGTATTCCATTCCACTGAGAAGATTATAGCAAACATTTCCTGCGGATAGGCAAAGTCGAGATAGCTCTGAAAACGCCGCACACCAGAAAAAGATATTTCTCGCTCGCGGAACGCTCGCCAACGCTGGCAATACCCTTTGATACGCTGGTCTACCGCATCCTGTCCATACGCCGCTTCAATGCGCTCGAACCACTGCTCGCCATATTGCTTTTCCAGTGCCAGCGCCACAACCGCACGCAGTGTACTCTCGGTTTCCAACCACAGCGACCAGAGATCAACCGGCTGGTTCTCCGTCTCATGCTCCACGACTCGCCAGGGATGCAGCAAGGTCAATATCTTTGCATAATACGCGCGGGCGCGGCGGCGTTCGAAATCATGCAGCGATCTATCGCGGTTGTGCGCCAGCAAGACGCGCACCTCAACCAACTGGCGCGAGCAGCGTTTCCAATATAGAGGGTCTTCGCCAAAGGTAGGTTGAAAGGTCTCCCACTCCGCAAGCAGCAGCGTGAACAGGTCTTGCGGATCGACATATTCCAACATGCTGCCATACGCGCGCGCGCCCCAATTTTTTATTTCGCGCTCCAACGAAATCTGGCAGCGATCAAACAGCGTCGTTTCGCCTTTCATCTTCAAGGCCGGATGAAGTTGTTTAAGCCGCTCGAACCAGTTTTCGCCATACTTCTCTTGCAAGATCGCGGCCAACGCGACGCGCATAGTGCGTTCCGTCTCGCGCCACATCGACCAGAGCTGCGCCCCGCTCGTATCCTCCGCCGGAAGCAAGGCGTCCTGCTGCTTTTCATCCGTCTCAGGCTCAATCTGCCATTCATCGCCCGACCATTCCTCATCAAACCCTTCGCTCTCCTCATCCTCCTGCTGAATTTCCACTACCGGCATTGTTTCGCGCAAGTACATCAGAAAATGCGGCGAAAAAACATCGTACCCCTCCAGCGTTTGCTGAATAAGGCCATACTTCAACAACTTATCAATATCCGATTGTTGAACTGTAGGGACGCGATTTATCACGTCCCTACAGGCATTTATAGTACCCGGCGTATCCATAAGCAACGCATAGTAAGCGCGGAAATCGGCTTCGACATGCTGAAATGCAGCATCGACGTTTGCCTGCTGGTTTTCACGCCACATCGCTACCAGCTGTGAGGCCAGCCGGGTCAGCAGGTAGGGATGCCTGCCCGCGTACCACTCCACACGTTCGGTCAGCGCATTGGTGATAGGTAGGCCAATGGTTGCCAGATGCGCATAATATTCTTGCATCTCAGTGGCATCGAACAGGGTAAGATAGTATTCTTGAAAAGGGACGTGCATGGTTGGTACGCCTTGCGCAAGCAATTCGATCTCGCGCAAGGGAAGCTGAGAAATGGTGATAAAAGTTACGCGCCACGAGGGATTCTCGTAGAGGCCGCGTATGCTACTAAAATACGTAGGATCAGCTTTGAAGAGGTCAGCCGCCGCATTGAAGCTATCCAGCGCGCAGACGACGCGGATACCTGGCCGGGCTTGATGCAGTTTTTGCAAGTAACGCTGCATACGCGCATACGCCTCGCTCCACGAAATACCCTCCTGCAAGGCCGCCTCTGCCGCGCGTTGTGTGGCATTTGTAGACCAGCCCAGCTTAGTAACTTGCTCGATACATTTCTGAGCTAGCGCGCGAAAGAATAGCTCCGGCTGCTTATAATCGGCAAGATTGAGCCAGATGGGCAGCATATGGCGCGTATGTGGTAGGAACTCTCGCTCAAGCAGAGCATGATAGAGAAGGCTGGTTTTGCCAATGCGGGGCAGGCCAACAATGGAGAGGTTGCCCGGTTCCTGTACCGCAAGCACGCGCTGCTCTATGACCCGCAAGGCAGAGTTGCGCTCGATAAAAGGCAAACTGGCGAGCGGCGCGTCATATTCGCCGAAAGGGGGAGTTGAAAGGGACATACGGCCATCCTACATCTGCGCCAGCAGCCATTCTTTGAATAGCTCGACCAATATACGGTAGTTGCGCCGTTGTTGCAGCTCAATTACATCTCTTTTGACCAGATCATCCAGAATAGCATCTATCGATGCCTTTGTGCCACTGACGGTGCTGACCACGCTTTCGCGGTCGCATACTCCCAGGCGCGTATTAATGGCGATAGCTGTCAACACCTTTTTAGCATCTTCCACCTGGATAGCTTCATCCGAGGTATCACCCGAACTCAGCAAGTTGTCAAAATCGTCCCAGCCCAGGCGATTTGTGCCGCGCACCAGTTCGTTTTTCACCTGCTCCACATCGGCCTCCGTCACCAGCCGCGCGTGTTGTATATTCATATAATCGACCAGGCGATCACAGATGATCTGAATGTAGAACGGGCTACCCGCGCTCAGATCGTAGATACGATCAATGGCTTTTTCGCGGAAGCGGCTTTCTCCAAACTTGCCGCCCATGCGCAGGGGATCGTCGATCAGCTTCACGGCATCCTGATATTTAAGGTAGGTCACACGCACGTCCTGCGAGGTGCCAAACTCATTGGCGTAGCGCTGCCTGAAGCGTGGCATCACATCCTGTCCCACCATCACAGCATTAAAGAGGTTCCTTTGCAAGAACGCCTTCCAGATTTGCATAAACTCTTCGGGGATACGCCCGCTCATGATGTAGTTGTAAATGTAGGAAAACTCATCAATCAACACCACCAGCCGCACATTACGCCAGTCTTCCGCCCGGTTGGCCGCACGCTTGAAAACTTCAAACGTATCGTAAAAGAGCGTTAGCGGGCTTGGGTGTCCATAAAACTTTGTATCGTCGGGGAATGGCACTTCTAATGGGCTGCGTCCGCGCTCGTCTACCTCATCTTCGATGGCCCACCGCAAATTGCGCAGGATTCTCCACAGGATTTGATGTAAGAATGGGGCTGATCTTACGTCCAGCAATGAGCCGATATTATCGACATCCAGGATCAGCAAATCGGGGTCGCTTGCCAGCGCCCGCCGTAAATGGTGCAGGATCGACGACTTTCCGGCGCGTTTCTGCCCATAAATGATGACCGCCTTGCTTTCGGAACGCGCCGAACGGATGGAGTTGGCGATATTGGTAATCAGTTCGTCGCGGCCATAGAACATGTCGCGGTTTTCAACGGTGCCGCCTTTGGCATAGGTGGCATAGGGGTTTTCGATGCGCTCGAATTGCTGCTCCGAATACAGGCGGATGGAAAAGTTCTCAACCGCAGTGCGCTGCGTCTCGCCCGAGCGCGTGCGATACTGAGCATACACGGGCAAAGAGAAAGCCTGAGCCTGGCGCGCCTGCTCGGTCACGCGCAGGGGAACGAGCAGGATTTTCTGATCGCCGCCGCGCAGCGACCCGTTCAGCTTGATCTCTTCGCCACCCACACTGAAAGATACCTCATCCTGCTGCACGACCAGTTCCAGTGACTCCGCCGGGCTGCATCCCATGCGGTTCGCAATCACGATTTGCACTTCGATTTTGCCGGGTTCAGGCGTGTAGCGCTCCTCCATATCCTCCGGCAGGCGCAGCGTTACCTGGGGAACCGAGCTTGCATAAATCCCTTCCAGGCGATCAGCCGTCTTCTTCTGGAGCATTTCAACGATAGGATACATCTCTTCAACAGAAAGCCGCGTTGGGCTATCTTCAATTTCGCGCAACAAATCGGCGCAATACGAGCCGGTCAGGGTGCAAAAACGCTCCTGCTCCTCGAAGACATTCTCTTTGCCGAGGTCCACCAGCGTTTCCAGTATTTTTTGCAACTGCCGGATACGCTGCTGGTCAATATCAAAAAGCAGGCGCTCACCAATATTTTTTACGCGCTCCAACGTGCGTATGGAGTTTTCGAGCGAGGCGACGGTCAAATCCGCCTCGGAAACCAGGCCGAGTTCGGTAGAAATGGCGCGCGCCTCCTCGAAACGCTTGCGCCGCAGTTCGTTCCACAGTTGCATGAAATCTTCTTGCTGGTTCGCGGGGCTGTGCTGCCCAATTTCATTATTCTTCAAGTATTGTAAAGCGCGCGCCCTTAGCGGTGGCCTGCTATACAGGCGATTGAGGATACGCTGCGCGGCGTAGCGGCTGCGTATCAACAGGTAGGTGATCTGGTCAAACAGGCGGTCTTGATCGCCGAGCAGCCGGAACGCCTCTTCAAGGATGTCATCAAAAGCGGGTATATGCGGGGTGATGGGAACCGTCCCCAGCGTCGAGGACAGGTAGCGCACCAGCGCGTTGACGGCATCCTGCTCATCGCCGCGAAAGCCAGGGTCGCGCCCGTCCCGGTTGCGACTGCGCTCGCCATCGTAGACGGTCAATGCCTCGCAATACCACTCGCGCGCGGCATCCAATGGCTTATTTTCCATCACAGTCGCATCGCCGCGCGAGGCAAAGCTGCGACACAGATATTTGTACATCTGGCGCGGGTCGTCCCAATCCTCGACCTCGCTAATGATCTTTGCGGCTGAAAGATAGTATTCCGAGCGTTCGCGCGGGTTGCGCGTTCCCAGTTGTGTCGCCAGTTCTTCCAGCTTGCGCACGTCGGAGCGATCAAACTTCTTCTGCTGCACGCGCTCCGGGCGTACCCCTTGAAACTTGCAGCGTCCCAGGAAAAACTGTGTAAAGCCGCTGATCTCACTGGAAAAGCTGGTAAGGCGCGTCACGGTCATGATCTCATCCAGGCGCTCGGATTGCCCGGTCGCTTTGACCGTCGATACCTCTTTCAGCAATTCCACCGCCTGCGCATCGGAGGCGACATCCAGTATCTCATTAAGCAGCCGTTCGGCCTCGTCGTACTTCTGTTGTTTTATCAGACAGAGCGCGACGTTTTTTCTGGCCGCTCTGCGATCTAACCCCAGTTCCATCACCATGCGGAAATAGCGTTCCGCCTGCACATAATCTTCCTGCTGGAGATAGCAGTTCGCCATTTGCCAGTAAATATGCGCTTTGCGCTCGCGCGTGGTGGCGCGCGCGATACTTTTTTCGAGCAAACCCAGCGCTTCATTGTATTGACCTGAGCGCTGGTATACGTCGATGAGCAGGTTATCCACCGATTGCTGATTGCTCATACGCCGCCGATTTTGCTCGAGTAATGCAATGGCCTCCTCGCCGCGCTCCGTGCGCCCCAGCAGTAGGGCCAGTTCCTTGATAGCATTCTCCACCGAGTCATGTTCATCGATAGCCTGCCGCAAGAGTCGCGCCGCCTTCTCGCTGTCTTTTTCGATCAGCAACGCGCGTTTGCCCTGCGCGAATGGGTTAGAACCCGAAGGAGCCACGACGGTACGAGCGGTTTGCGCGAACTCGGTCCACTTATCCAGGAACCCGCGCGCGCCAGCGTGTTCGGGATCGCGCGCCAGCACCGTCCTAAGCTGCGTTACGGCTTTGGCGTATTCGCCCGCGTTGGCATAGTCGAGAGCCATATCGAAGATGTCATGCACTTTACGATACAGGGAAAGGCTGACCGCGAGCGAGCCTTTAGGCCCCAGGGCAATCTCGAAAGTGACGGGAATCTGCTCCGTTGGTCTTAAATTAGGTTCGGTCAGGCTCTCAAGCTGTTCGAGCAGGTCTTCGTCGATGATGGCGCTGCGATGGAAAAAGTAGCTTGCGCCGTTCGCGCCAAACAGAAAGCCAAAGCTGCGGTCGAATTTGTAGGTATAAATATGCCCGATAAGCTGCTGCGGAGATTGTGGGATCATCGGAAGCGGCACGGTTTGGGCAGCAGGTAAGGCCGGGGACACGCTTGAAGGAGGGGATGCGGATAGTGTGACTTGCTTTTTTCCCTCGCTGCCACCGTTCAGGGAGATGCTGGAGGCTGGCGCTTGCTCTACTCGCAATTCTTTTAAGGTCGCCTCCTGGGCTGCTTTCATTTTCAGAGCCATCTGCTGGTATTCCGGGCTGAGCTGCCCTGCCAGCCAGTTGATAGCTTCCGCTATCAAAATTCTGGCCGGTGTGCCATCCATCGTTTGGCGCAGCATATCCAGCGCTACCTCATCCTTGCCACGCTCATGCAGCAGATAAAGGGTGCTATCGAGCAGCAGTTGTTCTTCTGCTTCAGAGAAAGCAGGCGCGTCCGCTTTGCGCCGCGCTTCATAAACCTCGCGTAATAAGGCATAGTTGCCGGAGGTATGCAGCAATCCCACGTAGACATACCATACATCGCCATTCTCGGTGAGCGCGTGGCGCTGGAAAACCTGCTCAAGCGCCTGGCAGGCCAACGCCTGATTCTTGTTCATCACCGCGAAAGCCGCCACCATGAGCCAGTCGCGCGTACTTTGCGAGATGAAAGCCGCGTCCTCCGCGCTCTCAAGCGCAGCGGCTCTATTATCCGCCAGGTAATGGAAGTAGGCCAGGTGACGTATCAAAGATGGTGCATTTGGCACCTGCTCGATTAAGTCTTTGAGGCTGCTAATAATTCCCTGAATTCTGTTATAGCGTGGGTTAAGTTCGTTCACCCTGGCGGCATTATCAAACCTATTCTTAATGCTCACCCATACAGGAACCGCTTCCCTTTCACCCAGCGCCCTTAATTCTTCGAGAGGGGTACGCGCGTCTGGCGCAACCACATCAACCTTCGCCTGCCGCATTTTGCGCTCAACTTGCGCGGTTAATTCTTCCAGCCGTTTGAAGACCTCTTTCCCTAGTTTCGGCGCGGCTTGAGTGGCGGGAAGTATTGGCGCGGCATTCAGCGCAGAATGAGATAATGAGAGCGTCTCGCTTTCCTGCGTCGGTAGAGTTCCATCGGGGAAATCGAATGCCGCGATTGCGTCAAGCACAATTGTGGTGGAACGACTACCTTTTCGCTTGAGAACGACAAAATCTTCACCAACGGCCACAATAATCCCCGGCAGTTCTTGCCCGCTCCGCAGCAGGAGTCTAACTACCCCACCTATCTCTCCCGTAAGTTGATCCTGGAGAATTTTCGCAAAGTTGCTCATCACACACTCACCTTCGCCTACCTTAGTATAGAGTTATAAGTATAATAACATACTTTTATCTAAAGTGAAAACTATTTATAACAATCGGACAGGCGAAAATCAGTTTGGCGCAGCGTATGCGGGATGGTGGCAAACAGCCCCATCGCCAGCCGCGCCGCCCGCGTCAGCGTCTCCAGGGCCAGCAATGCTCCTATGCGTGTCTCTTCACTGTAGCCCAGCGTTTCCGAGAGCTGGTCAAACTCGGCCTGTGTCAGCACTTCATAGCTCAAATCTGGCTTAATCAGCAGGCTCAAGTCGAGATCGACGTATACCAATCGTCCTTCCTCAAACAGAGCAGGCTGAATAATAGAAGCGTAGGTATGGATCAACGCGCGATCATCATAAAATGCGCTCAGCGTATACCAGCGTTCGGGCCAGTAGAGTTGCAGGCAATTGTAGCGCAATGGCCGCGTTCGCGTGGCCCAGTGCATAGGTGTGCCAACGGGCAGCCAGAGGCGCGCGCAATCATTTGCGACCGAGGCTAACTCTTCATCGCTCAGTTGCGTAGCGGCATCTAATTTATATCCACGCCACGATCCACGATACATATGGTCATAACTACGACTCTCCACTTGAAAATCTGGTTGCATAGTGAAACTCCCTTCCTAGCTTTGCTTATAGTACGCAAATTCGTTACTATCGTCAAGCATAGACACCATTTGTAAGGGCCATAAAAGCATTACGTCATGCCGCGTTTTAATCACACATGACAGAATTGTTGTACAATATCAGGGCGACCGCAAGGGTCGCCCCTACCATATTACGTTGCCTACCATACATGAGAGACGTGTATGGTAGGGGCGACCCTTGCGGTCGCCCTGGTTACAAATGCGAACATACGGAGCGGAAGACTGGAAAACCATGCGTTGTCCCAACTGTCAGACCATCAACCCACCCAACGCCAAATTCTGCCTGGAGTGCGGTAATCGCCTTGTTGTCTGCCCGAATTGCGGCACCGTCAACTTGCCTTTCGCAAAATTTTGCATCGAATGTGGCACGCCGCTTGAGCGCAACTCCACTGCTCCCACCGTCAACGGGGGAAACGGCAACGGGCGCGATACCACCGCTAATGACGGGAACAGCAACGGGCGCGATTTAGCGCGTCCCTACAATAGCGGGAATGGCAACGCAACCTCGGCCTTACCAGATAGCGGGACATCTACAAACGCGGGCGGGAACCATAGTATTCCTGCTGGTAATGAGTATAAACGCGCAGGAACGGCGTTTGAGGGCAATAGGCGCGGAAACCTGGCGAACGGACAGGGTACTTCTGGCCCTGAAGAAACGCCACAGGAACGGCGCGTCGTCACCATTATGTTTGCCGACATTACCGGCTCAACGCCTCTGGCGGATCGCCTGGACCCCGAAGATATGCGCGCCATCCTGTCCGGCTATTTCAACTTGATGACGGAGCAGATACGGCGGCATGGCGGCACCGTTGAGAAATATATCGGGGATGCGGTCATGGCTGTGTTTGGCCTGCCAGCCGCGCACGAAGATGACCCTGATCGCGCCATACGCGCCGCGCTTGATATGCAGGCGGCATTGAATCTGTTCAATACGCGACGCCTGGGACGCGAGCCGGGCGCGGCCCGCCTGCAAATGCGTATCGGCATTAACACGGGCGAGGTCGCGGCCCCCAGCGAGCAGTCTGAGCGCCAGGATTTCCTCATCACTGGAGACGCGGTAAATGTGGCCGCGCGCCTGCAACAGGCGGCCAGTCCCGATACTATTCTGGTGGGAGAACGCACCTATTTAACCACGCGCGACGTGTTCGATTTTCGTCCCATCGCGCCCCTGAACCTGAGAGGCAAACAAGAACTGGTACCAGCATGGTCTGTGCAGGGTAGCCGCGATACCTCTGGCCCTTATGCCCAGCATCCACGCGGCATTGAAGGGTTGGAATCTCCACTGGTGGGGCGCACGCTGGAACTCACCCTGATACACGCCACCTATGCGCGCGTGCAGGCAGAACAACGCCCCCACCTGATTACGCTGCTAGGTGTGCCGGGCGTTGGCAAATCGCGCCTGGTGCGCGAGTTTATCCAGCGCGAAGAGGAAGCCGCCAAAAGCGCGTCAAACATCCAGCGCTTAGCCGCGCCGCGCGTCCTACAGGGACGCTGCCCGCCCTATGGCGAGGGTATTACCTACTGGCCGCTTGTCGAAATCTTACGCTCATTGTTAAGGGCGCAAGAAGGCGAAGGGCGCGATGTGCTTGAAAATCGTCTGGTGGAGGTCGTTTACGATACCCTCACCGCCGCCAAAAGCAGCGAAGACCCCGCGCAGGTTGCCGACGCCTTGATTCGCAGCACTGGCAGCGGACTGAGCAACAGAAATCTCCCGCAGCTTCCCGGCGACCGGCCCGATATACAACGCAGCGCGCACAGCAAGAGTACGGAGCAAGGTGGCCCGCAGGTGGCATTGATGCGCGCCTGGCGTATCTTCCTGGAAGCTCTCGCCGGGCAGGGGCCGCTCATTCTGGTGATTGACGATCTGCAATGGGCTGACGAAGCTTTGCTCGACCTGCTGGAATATTTGACCGACCGCATTACGCAGGGGCCTATCCTGTTCCTCTGTCCGGCACGTCCAGACTTCTTTGAGCGCAGGCGCGATTGGGGCGGCGGGCGGCGCAATTTCACCACCATTGTCCTCGAGGCGTTGACGAGTGAAGAAACGGGTGATTTGATTACCGGTTTGCTGGATAGTCCTGAGCTTCCCGAAGCGTTCTATCTCAGCATCCAGAGACGCGCCGAGGGCAACCCGTTCTTTGTAGAAGAGATTGTGCGTATGCTCATCGATCAGGGAGTGCTGGTCAAGCAAGATGGTTACTGGCGGGTGAGCGAGCAAAACGAGGCTGCGCTGAGCGGACTAGCCAGCCCGGCCACGCCACCGGATGATACCCTTATTGACCAGCACTACGTGTTGCCTATACCCCGCTTACCCGATACGATACAGGGCGTCTTAGCGGCGCGTGTTGATTTGCTGAATAGAGTAGAGAAACAGGTGCTACAGGATGCCGCCATCATCGGGCGCACTTTCTGGCTACAGGGACTGCTCGAACTGGCGGCAGACCTGGATAGCGAGACGATTCTCAAAACCATCGAGTCCTTAATACAACATGATTTCATCGTCGAAACGGAAAAGTCGCTGCGCTCTCCCGTCCCGCAAGACCGCGCTTTCAGCTTCAAACATATTTTGATCCGCGATGTGGTGTATAACAATATTCCGCGCGCGCGGCGTTTGCAGAAACACACGCAACTGGCCGTCTGGATAGAAGAAAAAGTCGGCGAGAACACCGAACAGTTCGCGGAACTGCTGGCCTATCATTATAAAAGCGCGCTCACCATGTGGTCTGCCGGTTTACTGGCGCGTAATATCAATGATAACAAGCATGACGAAAACGAAGATATCGCAATCTACCCGGTTCCGCTCACTCGCTCAGAGTTGGTACGCCGCACTATCAAGTATGTAACAGTAGCCGGAGATCAGGCATATCGCAGCTACTATACGATTCGCGCAATTCAGGCATATACTGAAGCGCTCGATTTGCTGATCGAGAACGACGCGGAACCCACCACCATCGCCGGGATGCATCAAAAACTGGGCGATGCCTACGCGCAACGCGCCAACGCTGACGAAGCCTGGCACGAATATACACACGCGCTCGATTTGATGCTGGCGGGACCCGACGTGAGTAAAGAGGACTTACTCGCTTATTACACCAATCATGACCACGTAGGCAGAACGCCTTCGCTAAAGGCATTAGCAAGAGAAACGACTAACAACCCCGGCAATATCCCTAATCTCCTGTGCCTCTACAAGCGTATGGCAGAGCTAGCAACGCGCTGGTTAGGCTGGTTTAAGCGTTACCCCGGTATAGAGGAAGTCCATACGTATATTGAGGCAGGCTTGAAACTGTTGGAAGGTCAGTCGCCGAGCGGGAATCATGCTGCTTTCCTGACCTATCAAGCGATGTGGTATATACGGCAATTATATCCGGCCAGCCCAGAACAACGTTTGGAGATCGCCGAACATGCGCTGGAGAGCATCCACGAGGCGTTGCGCATCGCTGAGGAAGTCGCGGACACAGACGCGCTCTGGATTACGCTAGATGCCCAGGCATATATCTATGCACATCAACACAGATATAACGACGTACACGCGGTACAGCATCGCCGCCAGCAACTGGCATCACATATCGAAGGACGCGAGGAGCTGCACGACCTGTATATCACCCTGGGAGATGCGCATCGCTGTATCTCTGATTACCCTGAGGCGGTCAAGTGGCTGGGACACGCCTGGCGCATTGCGCAGATGATGGAGAGTCCCTCGATGCTGATCTACAGTATGCTGCGCCGTATGTACGTCTGGTACGAATGGAACCGCTGGGACGAGGTGCGCGAAGTCGCCTATCAGATCATGCAAATGACCGAGCAGTACCAGTTAGATGATGGGTGGTTGCTCGATGCGCTGGAGACGCTGGCTGATATTGCCTATCGCACGGGGAACAAAGAGGAAAGCGATTCGCTGATGCGGCAATACAAACGCCTGGCAGAGCAACGCGACTTCAAGCCGGAACTCACGCGCAGCATCTACCTGGCGCGCGAGGAATGGGAACGCGCCGCTGCTGATTTCATGGAAGCCATACACGACTCTGAGCCTTTCCCCAAGCCTAATGTGCTGGCACTGCTGGCCGAACTTGCGGTTATTACCGGCGAGAGCGCGGCCACGCAACTGACGCTATGCGAACGAGCCGTGGCGCTAGCGGAGCAATCTGGAACGCGCAAGTACCACGCCATTGCGCTGCGGGCGCGCGGGCGAATGTACCTGGAACAGCAACAATGGGAGGAAGCCGAGCGCGATCTGAGGCAGGCGCTCGCTATCTTCGAGCTATTGGATATACCCTGGGAACGCGGCCAAACGCTCTACTGCCTGGGCATGTTCTATACGCGCCACGCCGATGCCGTCAATGCTGATAACGAGGCCGAACGCACCGACGATCTTGGACTTGCGCATCTCTTCTTTGAGCAGGCGCTAGGCTTCTTTGAATCGCTCAAAGCCGTCCATGACGCCGCCCGCGCCCGTCTCGCGCTGGCGGAGGATAGCCCGGCCGTCGTCTAGTAGCGACGCCGACCAGGGCGGGGCTTGCCCCCGCCCTGGTACACATCTCACGCGCCAGGATCGACCGTGATCGTCAAATTGACGCCTGTGATGTTCGTGCTGGTTATATTGTATGTGCCATATTGCTCGAAGACCACGTTGATAGCATCGCCGGGTTTAAGCTGGATACCCGGCGTTTTCAGGGCTTTTGGCGCGACAGCCTGTGTATCACACACCCTATCCTCGCCCAGGCATAGCACCTGCGTCACATTGGACTGATTTACAAAATGGACCGACTCTCCTTCGGTAATCTCTACGGTACTTAATGAAAAACCTTTGGATGTCAGATCCATCTCAGGCGCTTTATGAAATTGCAGGTAGATAAATATGACGACCGCGATAGCTACAATAAATAGTACTGGCGGCATAACCAGGTAAAGCAAAATTTTTCGTTTACGAGACATATGCTTACTACTTCCATTCTTCAAGGTATCTCTGCTGTCATCTCATATAGTAGCTGAAAAATGATGCTCATACCAGTTTAGCCCTGCATTTCCCATAACGATGTATTTTGCCATAATTGCGTGGAGTCCCATATGCTTCCCACTTCTGGAGGCAACGCTGTTATGTGAGCCTGCGCTAGATTGGCTCCAGCTTCGCTCATACGGGCGCGTATGGTGTTCAGTGCCAGGCGCGGTGTATTGTTAGTACGGCTCAGGTGAGACAGCCAGACCCAGCGCACCGCGTCGCCACGCCAGGTGCGCAAAAAAGCCTCTGCCGCCTGGTCATTCGAGAGATGGCCCGTCGCGCTGAGGATACGCTGCTTGAGTGGGTAAGGATAGGGGCCGCGCAGCAATCGTTCGCGGTCGTGATTCGATTCAAGGATCAGTAAATCGGCGTGCTGCATCATGGTCAGCATAGCAGGCGTGACTTCTCCGGTATCGATTACCACACACACACGGCAACCGCCCGCGCTCAACAGAAAACCACAGGGCGCAGCAGCATCGTGCGAGACGGGAAAAGATATAACCTCAACATCTCCTAAAAGGGTGCTTGCCCCTGACGGCAGCGCGTGAAAAAGTTCTGCGGTCTGCGAGTTGTTCAACGCGCCTGTTTCCAACGCCAGCGAGACAAGCGCGCCAGAGTCGGAGCGCGCGGTTTCTCCGGCGAAGATGCGTTGTATCGCGCTAACTGTGAGTGGGTTTGTGATGACGGGCAGCTTGTAGTGTTTCATCATATAAGGCAGGCCGAGTACATGGTCGATATGTTCGTGCGTGACCAGGATGCCTGTTAGTTGAGCAGGTGAAACGCCAGCCTGGCGCAGGCGCTGCGTCAAAGCGCGACCGTTAAATCCGGCGTCGATCAATAATTTTGTGCGGCCTCGCGGCCCGGCTTCGATCAACAGGGCATTGCCACTGCTGCCACTCCCCAGTGAGATTACTCGCATAGTTACAGCCCCAACAGGCGTTGCGCATTCTCGCCCAGAATCATGCTAATAGACCGGTCATCCAGGCCGGATTGCTGGATATGTTCAATGATACGCCTCTGGCGCAACAGCCCGAAATCGCTGGCAAACAGGATGCGGTCCGCGCCGACCAGGTTTGCCACCACCGGAAATATGCGCTGCTGGTAGAGATAGACGGTAGCAGCGGTATCATACCATACATTGCCTGTGATGCGCTGTATTTCTGGCATGAGTGTATAAAAAGGCAATCCACCGCCCCAGTGCGCGGCAATAAAACGGATGTCAGGAAAGGCGGTAAGAAAGGCTACGATGTCAGGCAGTGATACATTGCCTTTGCCGGGGTAAAGGTGGCCCACCGGTTCGCTGCAATGCGACATGACAAGCAATGAATAGCGCCGCGCGACGGCCATGATAGGCGCGAGCAGTTCGATATTGCTGAGCCGGTAGCCCTGCCCATGTGGCATCAACTCGCCAAGTCCGATCATACCAGCCTGGGCGCACCGCTCCAGTTCGTATACTGCCGCATCGCCAGCCGTTGGCAGAAGTACGGCCATTCCATAGATGCGTCCTGGATAACGCCGCATAGCGTCGATGATGTAGCTATTGGTTTCCGCGACCAATCCGGCATCAGTCCAGCCAAAAGAAAAGCTCACCGAGGCATCCACTCCCGCCGCATCCATTTCCGCCACCAGGTCTTCCGCATTCGCCATTACCGCTCGCGGATTTTGGTAGAGCTGGTTGAACCAGGCATCGCGCGCGCAATACTTCTCGCGCTGCCGTTGTATCGCGGGCGGAAAGAGGTGGGTGTGAATATCGATGAGCATGGCATTGCCCTCTACTGATATTTCAATTACCGCGTAAATAGCAAAAAGGACACACCAGAAGTGCGCCCTCCAACCGAAGAATAGTATTACCTCAATTTTGCCGAGACCAGCCGAGCCGGGCAGACACGCGAGACAGGCTCGCTCGAAATGCGTGCGGCTGCACAGCTGTGCTGCGCTGTTCGTGAAGTGAAGTGCAAAGAAAGACGGGTGTTGCATGAATGAGACACAAGCCGTTCGATCATTAGGGCCGCTTGGCTGCACCGGTTACCCGGCGTCCACGCGCGGTCTATCTACCAGGTGGTCTGCCTGGGATCTTCATCCTG
>JBOGTO010000023.1:0-5872 GCA_050695155.1 Ktedonobacteraceae bacterium | reverse complement strand
CAGTTTGCCCTCGGCAAACTGCCCGCAAGTACTCTCTTTCAGATTACAGGATAACCTCATCATGATATACAATTGAGGTATTGAAAGGAGTAAACAGACCTGGAAATGACAAACAGCTTAAATATTCGCCGTATCTATCGCCTTGAGGCATTGGAAGCGCGCGGCGTCGTGATCGTCATTGACGTAATTCGCGCCTTTACTGTTGCCGCCTACGCCTTCGCGGGCGGCGCGAAACGTCTCTGTTTGGTGCGTACCACTGACCAAGCGTTTACCTTGCGCCAGCAGGAACCACAAGCACTGCTGGCTGGAGAAGTTGGTGGACGTTTGATACCCGGTTTTGATCTCAATAACTCGCCGTCGCTTATGGCATCTACCAATGTGTACGGGCGTACCATTATCCAGCGCACTGGCGCTGGCACACAGGGCGCGGTAGGCGCGATCAACGCAGCGCACCTGCTGGTTTGCTCACTTGCCAATGCGCGCGCCACAGCAACATACGCTCGCAAGCTGGCTGAGGCAAAAGACGGCCTGGTGACACTTCTGCCCACCGAAGGTTCTAGCCAGCATCTTCAACACCTGGGTGAGGATTCCCTTTGCGCCGATTATCTTGAAGCCCTTTTGCGCGAGCAGGAGAACGCAACAGCGTTGTTAGCGGAGAATCTTACGCATTTGGCGGCGGCAGGTCGTTTCGACTTTATGAAATCAGGCGATGCAGATTTTCCATTTGAGGATATTGCCTTGATTAAGGGCTTTGACCGTTTCGACTTTGTGATGGTAGGCCAACGGAAACAATGGGATGGGTTTGATTACGTCGAAGTGGTGAAACACGATAGTGTGTAGGGACGCGATTGATCGCGTCCCATACATTTTTACACTTCGACCGACATGGCGACCGCGCCGCCGCCGCCGAGACACAGGGTTGCCAGCCCACGACCGCCGCCGCGCCTGCGCAGTTCGTAGATCAGGGTGGTCAGTACGCGGGAGCCGCTGGAGCCGATGGCATGGCCCAGGGCGATGGCTCCGCCATTGACGTTGACACGCGACCAGTCCCAGTCGAGTTCTTTGCCGTTGGCGAGCGTTTGCGCGGCGAAGGCTTCGTTGACCTCGATTAAATCGAAGTCGTTTATCTTCAGGCCGGTGATTTCGAGCAGGCGGCGCACCGCTCGCGTGGGCGCGGCGAAGATGTAACGCGGCGTGATCGCGGCTGAGGCGTAGCCCGTAATACGCGCCATGATGGGTAGATTATGCTCCTGCGCGAAGTCCAGGTCGGTGACGACGGTGGCCGAAGCTCCGTCGCTCAGTCCGGGCGCGTTGCCAGCCGTGACGGTGCCGCCCTGCTGGAAAACGGGCATAAGCCTGGTGAGCGCGTCCATCGTACTGTCGCCGCGAATGGGTTCATCGCTATTTACTACCATCACGCCTTTTTTCTGCTTCACTTCAACGGGAATGATTTCGTCCTTGAAGCGACCTGCGGCAGTGGCAGCGGCGGCGCGCTGGTGGCTTTGCAGCGAGAAACGGTCCTGCTCTTCGCGGGTTACGCCAAACTTTTCGGCAATGATTTCAGCCTCTTTGCCCATGTGGATGTTTTCGAAAGCGCACCACAGCCCATCATGCACAACGGCATCGATCATTTCGGCGTTGCCCATGCGATAGCCGGTACGCGCTTTGGTCAGCAGGTAGGGCGCGTTGCTCATGCTCTCCATGCCACCCGCGACGAATGCCTGCGCGTCAGCAGCGCGAATGGCCTGAGCCGCCAGCATCACAGCTTTAAGGCCTGAGCCGCAGACTTTATTCACCGTAAAAGCGGGAATGTCGTCGGGCAATCCGGCGTGAATGGCGGCCTGGCGCGCGGGAGCCTGCCCGACGCCAGCCGTGACGACATTGCCCATAATCACTTCGTCTATAGTATGCGGGTCAATACCCGCGCGATGTACAGCTTCTTTAATGACGATTGCGCCCAGTTGAGGCGCGGAAAAACTGGAAAGGCCGCCTAAAAATTTTCCGGTCGGCGTGCGAACCGCCGCCACGATGACGGGTGTATGTTCAGACATGTGTTTGTGTTCCTCCAGGGTCGTCTAGCGTGACCCGCGCTCCACAGCGTTGTGGGGTATGCCCATACGCATTGCATTATACTGGCGTACTTCATTGTACCTTCATGAGATGGGTTGGGTCAAATGAGATCACTTGCTAAACTTACTCTGGAATTTTTGCGGAACGAGTACTAAATACGAGCCATATAGGAGAGATTACACGTTGTATTGTGAGACCCCTCTTTTTAATTTCCAGGTCGGAAGGTAACTATGACGCACTGTATACCGTCTTCAATAGTATAATGGTGAGAAATGCATCTTATGAATAAAGAACAAGCAATGAGAAACCGATTCTGGGAAAAGAGCCTGCTGCCCCGCCTGCCAGCAATAGGGCAGCTGGTTGTACTCATCGTAGTCGCGGCGGCTGTTCTCTGGCCCGCCCCTTTTACGTCGAATCTGTTGCCCGCGAGCTGGCCGGGCAGCGATCTCATATTCAGCCATTGGCCCACCGCGCTTTTGATCCAGCGTACTTTCGCGCAGGGACAGGGTTTTCCACTCTGGAACCCTTATTTCGGGGGCGGCTTGCCTCTGGCCGCCGATCCACTGGCCGCGTTTTTCTACCCACCAACGCACCTGGTCCACTTCTTCTCAATGCGTAACTATTATCTTGTACTCATCATGGGTCATCTGGTATTCGCGGGTCTGGGAACGCTGCTGCTGGCGCGCCGCGCTTTCGGATTGCCACGTCTGCCCGCGCTGGTGGCTGCTGTTAGTTACATGGCGACTCCCCGGCTGATCGCTCACCTCGGCGCGGGACATATAACCATCCTCCAGACCGTCGCCTGGTTTCCCTGGCTGGCGCTGGGCTGCTGGGCGACAGTGCATAACCCGCGTCGCTGGGGTCCCCTGTTTGGCATCTCCCTGGCGCTGGCAGTCGTGGCCGGGCATCCGCAAATGATCTATTATGGACTGATGATGGTGGCAGGGCTGGCGGTCTGGCTTCTCGTGCGGCGTTGGTGGCAGGAAGGGCGACGGGCGCTGCTTATGTCGGCTGCGGGATTAGCGGCGGCAGGAGCAATCGGCGTGCTGCTGGCGGCGGTGTATCTGCTGCCCCTGATGGAGTTGACAGCCCACTCAACGCGCCAGCTTTCGTTAAGTGCCACGGACGCCTATCCGTTAAAAGATTTTATCCACGCGCTGCTCAGTCAGTTTCCGTCTCCCGAATTGTCATGGGAGTCTATGCTTACGCCAGGGCTGCTTGTCCTGGCCCTGGCTCTGCTCGGCGTGGTGACGAGCTTGCGTAAAGCATGGCCGCTCGTCCTTGCTATTGCGCTTGTGGCCGGGCTGGCTATGGGCAACGCCTCGCCATTGTACTTGTTCGCCGCGCGTATCCTGCCCGGCTTTGATCTCTTTCGCGGCCTTGCCCGCATCTGGTTCATTGCGCTCCTCCTGTTCGCTCTGCTAGCCGGACTGGGCGCTGACTCAATCGTGCGCGGTGTGCAGCGCCTCTACATGGGCGGGAAGGCTACCGCCAGCGCCGCCGGTCTGTTCACCGTTCTGGCTGTCGCGCTCTCGCTTATAATGTTGGATATCGGGTTCGGCTACGCGCAGGTTGGCGATACAAGCATCGCTACCACGCCTTCCCTGCTGGCGCGTACTGCCGCGCAACTGGCCGGTTCCGGGCGCATATATGCGGCGCAAGAAAATATCCTGCAAACGAGCGCGGTGCAATTGCAGGCGCGTCTCGCTGATGGCTGGGACCCACTCTTGATCCAGTCCTACGTCTCCTACATGGAACGCGCCGGCAGTTATACTGCCACCGGCTACCAGCTTCACATTCCAGGTTATTCTCTGCCCGCCGTCCAGCCAAACGCCCGGCTGCTGGGTTATATGGATGTGAGCATCGTGGTAGCGCGCTGGCCGCTACATGACCCGCACTTTGTAAAAGTGGCCGATGTGGACGGCACGTTGATCTATAAGAACACAGCGAATGCCGGTCCCGGCTTCCTTGTCCAGCCAGGGCCAGATGGTAATGTACCCTCGCTCGACCACATGCAGCCGTTCGATGGTGGCGCGCGCGCGATCACTCTGGCCCCGGAGCAAAATACTTTCACTTTTTCTAACAGCACGCCAGCGTATTTCGTGATTGCTACGCCAGCCTTTCCCGGTTGGAACGTCACTCTGGATGGTCACTCTGTGCCAATCCAGCAGATCGCGGGCGTATTGCCTGCTATCAAAGTCGGGCCGGGGACGCATACATTGAGCTATAGCTACGCGCCATCTACTGTCCGTTCGGGCGCGCTGCTCTCGCTTGCTGGTCTCCTGCTTGCGCTGCTGTGGCTAGTCGCCGGGCGCTTCTGGAAACCGGGCAAACCCCTCTTACATCGAACAAAGACGGACCAAGACCAGTCCCTGATTCATTTTTGATTGTGTAAATCACGGAATTAAGTGGGTCCGGCACAGATTTGGTGAATGATGAGCTTATCTGAGGGTGGCGCTTCTTTTTCTCCGCAGAGAATGAAGCGCCATTCTCTTCTTGCTGATATGCTTTCACCAGGATTGAGCCAGTTTCCTATGGCTTGAGGTCAAGCACTGCTTTGCCATGCTGTAGATCGACAGGCACCGAGTTCTGATGATGCACGATCAGCCACTTGCCGTTGATCTTACGGAAGCAGGCGGTCCAACGCAGCCAGAGTTCGGTCTTTAGCCCATTGCTCATGGTTCCGCTTATGCGGTTGAGGCTGTAGGCGAAGGCAACGTCATCGCCCACAGTAATGGTGAGGTCGTGAATTTCATAGTCAATCGGGCCCTGGTAGACTAAGAATACCTCTTCCCAAACGTTTCTGAATGCATCTGCTCCCACGTAGCGCAGCGGGGGTACGATGTCGAACGACACGACCTCCGGCGCGTAGAGAGACATGACACCTTCGATATTCTTGTTACGAACCGCCTCGATCCCATCCTCTATTCCCCTTTTAATTGCGGCTTCATCGTTTTGCTTGTTTTCTTCGACGGTCATAGTTTCCTCCTACTTGTTTTGCATCTGTGCCATCAGATCCCAACCTATGCGCGCATTGGGGACGGTGGGTTGCCAGCTACTGACTGCTTTGAACAAACGATTGGAGATGCGCAGACTGCGGCTCATATCGGCATACTTGGCCCTCGTCATCAGACGCATCAACAGATCTGGCAAGACCAACAGATGTTTACGACCAACGGCGTGAGCAAGGAGCGTGTACATCTGCGCGCGCGTCACAGGCTCATCATCGACAATGTCATAGACGCCGGAAGGCACCGGTTCCGTCAGCGCAAGCAGCAGGGCAGTGATGGCGTCCTGTAGCCAGATTTGTGGGAGATAGCCGGCACGCGCACCGGGAAAAGCGCCAATCCCTTTGCGCGCGTAGTCCAGCATCGCCCAGCTTGAAGGCGCTTCCGGCCCGTAAAATGCCCCCAGCCGCAGCGAGATCCCTCGGCGCTGCCCGCTTTCCGCGAAGCGCGCCACGGCCTCCTCCGCCTCGACCGTTGAGAAAAGGGTTGCCGTCTTGACAGGAGTCGCCTGGGCATCCAACCAGGTATCGCCGCTGCCTGGGTAAAGAAAATCGAAGCTGGGATATATGATCGTCTGGACCGTGCCAACGGCCAGCGCGGCCTCGACAAGGTTGCGCGCTCCGTCGCGGCGCAGGCGATCATTCTCCAGCCAGGCTGAACTCCGCCCTATCTGCGCCGCGGGTGGAATTTTCGTCGCCAGGTGGTAGATGGCCTCGTGACCAACGAGCGCCTGCTTGAGCGCCTCAACATCAAAGAGGTCCACCTGTACCGGATGTGCCCCTGTCCGTCGCAAG
>JBOGTO010000022.1:0-3698 GCA_050695155.1 Ktedonobacteraceae bacterium | reverse complement strand
GCACCCGGCGGGTGCCTCTACTGATTTTATCTGACAATTCCAGACTCTGTATTACGCATCCCGCGTTCTGAAGATCTTCACACGGCGGTTCGGCTCTTTGCCACGGCTGCGCGAGGCCAGGTTGTAGCGCGTCGCCATCTGGTGTTGCAGGCGGCGCACGTAGGCGTTAGCCGGGGGCAGTTCTGCCGTCGTCAGACCCTTGTTCAGCACCTGGTGAATGGCGTCTTCGGTCTCTAACAAGGCTTTCATGGTTGGGTCGTCCTTAGAGGTGCCATTTGACCCGCCCTTTTGAGCGCCTGTTTCGTCCTCGTCGTCGTCCACCGGGTTTTCTACCGGGATGTCGAAGATGCGTGCCAGCGCGTGTTGCATCTGCGCGATGGTGTTGCTCTTCAGGATAATGACGGTCTTACGCTCCTCCTCGGCCTGTTGTACGCGATCAGGCTGACGACGATAGTAGTTTTTGACCGTGATTACCGCGTCGGCATCGTGCTGGTTATTGCTAACAACGATTGGCACTCGCAATTGACGCGCCGCCTCCGCCAGCCGGTCGCGGCTCACACCGAACGGGTAGATGTGCAGCGTCTTGAGAATGGGCAGGTGTTCGGGTGTGCCTTCCGGCTGGTAAATGCCCTCTGACCTTGTAGGGACGCGATTTATCGCGTCCTCCACCCTCGCGTCCGCCACTGTAATCAGCCCGGTGGAGTTATGCCGCTGGACATCTCCTGGCGCTGTGCCGGTAGGGGCTAACGCTCTTACCTGCAAGGGCCGCTGCACCTGCAACTGCCCGCGACTTCCGCCGCCATTCCCCCCGCGTGGATTAGATGGCCCGGAGCGGCGCATGGCGTTCCAATCATTCTCAAAACGTGCGCTGTCGTTGCGCGGCGATGAGCCAAAGCCATCGATGCCCCACGTTGGCACATCCATGCCGCCGCTTGAGATGCGACGCGCCGTGACGCGCCCCGTCTCCTCGTCGCGTGTGCGCTCTTCAGCCACCACGACCTGACCGCGCAGCATGGTATCCACCGTATCGGCTACGTCGCGATGCACAACCAGCTCTTGCCAGCTTTGTTGCTCAACCACTACATCGAAGGTGGGCGGCGCTTTACGCTCCAGAATGCTCTTTTGCGTGTGACGCCGCCGCGCCTCTTCGTCTCCCAGTGTGACGGTCTGAATGCCGCCCACCAGGTCGGACAGCGTCGGGTTGACCAGCAGGTTGCCCAGCGAGTTGCCGTGCGCGGTCGCCACCAGTTGCACACCGCGTTCCGCGATGGTGCGGGCAGCAGCGGCCTCCAGTTCGGTGCCGATTTCGTCGATAACGATGACCTGTGGCATGTGGTTTTCTACTGCCTCGATCATGACGGCGTGTTGTTCCGCCGTGCGCGCCACCTGCATACGGCGCGCCCGTCCAATGCCGGGATGGGGGATGTCGCCATCACCCGCTATTTCGTTGGAGGTATCCACCACAACCACTCGCTTATTGGCCTCATCAGCCAGAACACGAGCTATTTCACGTAACAGGGTGGTTTTACCCACACCCGGACGACCTAAGATCAAAATCGATTGACCCTGTTCGACAATATCGCGGATCAGCGCGATACTGCCAAGCACCGCTCGACCAATGCGGCAAGTCAGGCCAACCACTTTTCCTTTACGGTTGCGCATCGCGCTGATGCGGTGGAGCGTGCGCTCGATGCCAGCGCGATTGTCGTCGCCAAATTCACCGATGTGCTCGACCACGTATTCGAGGTCGGCGTTGGTGACAGGCTGTGTACTTAGGATCACCTCCCCCTCCGGGAACCGGCCCTCGGGCAAGCGTCCGAGGTCCATTACGATCTCCAGCAGTTCGCTTCGGTTGTCGAGCCGATTGACCGCGTCGTGGATGCCTGGGGGCAAAGTTACCAACAGAGCTTCCAGATCGTCAGTGATCGTGTGTTGCATAGGCTGTTCATCACCTCATTGACTGGCGCGAATTGACCGTCCCAAGCCCTTTCACACCATAAACGACTCGTTGTTCCATCGCCGGGACAGTGCGTGGATTGGTTGCGAGCAGCGCAATGTGTCGCACGAGTACGGCTTTGGTCGAGACGTGCTCAAATCCACTGGAACGCAGAGCATTAATCACGAGAGATTCGTATTCCCGCACCTGGCAATAGATGGGGCGTTGATCTCTCTCCAGTAGTCGCCGAACACCGAACCGCAGAATGGGTTCGGCCAGTTCAGCATGTTCAGGATGAACCATAAGCGAGAGCTGGTGTGGGGCCGAGCCGTGACCTCGACTAAGCCGTAACCAGGCTCCTAAACGCACGCCAACGTCGCATACATACGACTCATCCCCCCTGGCAAGGACGGATGGTAACGGACGTAGCGAGCCGACGTAGAGTTTAGCCAGTTCTTCGCTGTTGTCCAGCATCTCCGCCATCTGCACCCGTTGCGGGGTCACAGCGCGGTAAAGCTGGTGCAATCCCCACACATGGTGGCGACTCCAGCGATGCAGGGTTGGCGCGTTATAGTCGCCCAACATTGACCCAGGCTCAAAGACATAGGTCAACTGGCGAGCATAACGTTGAAACCCTACCTTCTGAAATAATTCATAGGGGCCAGCCTCTTCACGCTCCTCTTCATCCTCAACCTTTGCGAAAATACGGAGAATGCCGTGCGTAGATGCCATCTCCAGCACATATTCGAGCAGCGCTGACAGCACTTCATCGCTCGATGTATTGCCGTTGACCATAGATGCCAGGTAAGCGAGGTCCCAGGTCAGACGCGATGGCCGTTCGCGCGCCTGTGCGAAACCGAGAATATGCCAGTGGTCCTCACAAATCCAGGTGCGCGCGGCCGCATTGACGGGGAAGATGCTCCTCAGCAGAGGTGGCAGTGAAACACGATTTTCTACCGGTTCGAGCCAGCACACAAAGTTCGCAAATTCGTGCTGTTTGCTGCGAGCACGGCGATCAATTGAGTAGATGATTCCCGGCAGGTCAACATATAGTACCGGTCGTATCATCCAGTGCTCCCGCGCCACAGGGGCCGGGTTTGTATCCCTACCCCTTAACGCTTTGTCAGGGGCCAGGCGTAGGGGCGACCCTTGTGGTCGCCCGCGTCCTCCTACCCCTTGACGCTTTGTACTATGCGAAGAAAGTATTGATGGAAACGTGGGTCTCTTTGACCGTTAGCCTGCGCTACCTCCGGGTGAAATGCTGTGCCTAGCAGGTGTCCTTCACGGACGGCGACGATGGTTCCATCGTCGAGCGTTGCCAGCACCTCCACTTCTGGCCCAACCCACTCAATGGAGGGGCCGCGAATGAAGAATGCATGGAACTTCCTTCCAGCTTCTCCTAATGCCGGCACAGAGAGATCGGTTTCAAAACTTTCTCGCTGACTGCCAAATGTATTGCGACGAACGCCAATGTGCATAGAAGCCAGCAATGGCTGGCCCGCGAGCGCATTATCCGTCTCACTCGCCAGTAAAATCAAACCTGCGCACGTTCCCCACACCGGGAAACCTTCATTAATCTTCTGTTGTAGCGGCTCCTGTAAGCCGTACAACACCATCAATTTACCAATGGCGGTACTTTCACCGCCTGGTAATATTATACCATCTAAATCGGTCAAATGTTTAGGGAGTCGCACAGCAATTCCCTCGACTCCCAATTCGTCCAGCGTTTTCAGGTGCGCCTCAAAATCGCCCTGTAATGCTA
>JBOGTO010000021.1:0-5215 GCA_050695155.1 Ktedonobacteraceae bacterium | reverse complement strand
TCCCTACATTACACGGACACCCCCATCCCCACCCCTAACCGGTTGCATGGGGGAGCGGGTGGGGCGCACATGATATGTAGGGACGCCCCTCGTGGGCGTCCGGGGGGGGGTAGGGAGGCTTCAATCCGTCGCTGTTTCACGTAAAGGCGAGGCCACATCGTTGCGCATGAGATCCACCAGCCGCTTACTGACCGCTACGTCACTGCTATCGGCGGTGTCCAGAATGTGTTGCAATTCTTCTGCTTTAAGATCGCGTGACGGATCCCAGCCGTAGCGTTTGAGGTCTACACGGCCTTCGGGTGAGAAGACGATGCCCTCTTCCTCCAGCATTTTGCGCATTCCGCCGCGTGTGGTGAAAGCCCAGTTGCCCGATAACTCGCCCTTGCTATTGATGACGCGCTGGGCTGGCACACCCTGTGGCGTTTCGTTCATGATCCAGCCTACCATACGCGCGCCGCGTGGGTAGCCAACCGCTTTCGCCAGCCAGCCATACGTTGTGACGCGCCCGGCGGGACATGCCCGCACTAAAGCGAAGACCTGAGCCGCGAGTGTAGCGGCTTGCCCGGAAGTTGAAGATGTTTCGTCAGACATGATATTTACCTCATCTATATTTCAAAGAAAACGAAGATGCCATATATTGACAAATCTGTACCACGTCTCACGCCGAAAGTCAATCACCTCTTGACCTTTGTTCTAAAAACTTCTACAATGGGCGACAAAACAGAGCAATAGATTGAGGAGACAGGTTTTCATGCTCGGTAAATCGCATTTACTGGTTGGCTTAACTGCTGGTGTGGTATTGGATAGTATTGTACATCTTTCGGGTCCGCCGCTCACTATGTCAGGCGCGGTGCCGCTTAGCCTGGTTATCAATAAGGCCATCTTTTATTTCATGGTGGGCTTTGGCGCGTTGTTGCCCGATATTGATAACGCGCGCAGCACTATGGGGCGCAAGCTGGGCTGGATCAGCAAAGAAATCCAGCATGTCGCGGGGCATCGCACCCTTTTCCATAGCATACTCGGCCTGTTCCTGGGGTCGCTCCTGGCGATTGGCCTGGAACGATTGGCGGAATACCTGCTGGGGCAGCGTGGCTTTGCGTTCCCCGCGCAATTCATCGGCACAACGCACCTGGTCTTTTTCGCCGTCTTATTCGGCTGCATCATGCATATTGCCGCCGATGGCTTGACCGAAGGCGGCGTGCCGCTCTTGTGGCCTCAACATCGCCGCTATGGTTTCCCACCCAATCCGCACTGGCGTTTCCGCACAGGTGACTGGCCGGAGTTCGCAATCGTCTACTTATTTATGCTACTGGTGGGGATCGGCATTTATATGTCTTATATCAGGATTTAATTGTGAAACGCTTTGATAGACGCGCCCAGGTGTGGGTGGCCTGGATATTTCTGGCAATCGTCACGATTGTATATAGCCTGGAGATGAGTCACCAGGCTATCCTTCGCTATGAGACATTCAAGGCCACCGCCTTTGATCTTGGCAATATGGACCAGGTGATCTGGAATACGCTGCATGGTCGTCTCTTCCAGTTCACCAACCAGGCCATTGACTGGTATGGGCCACCAACGCGCCTGGCGATCCATTTTGAGCCGATTATCTTGCCACTTTCCCTGCTGTATAGCTTTGGCGCGGACCCGCGTATTTTACTGGTTTTCCAGACGCTGGCGCTGGCGACGGGCGCGCTGCCCGTCTTCCTGCTGACGCGCAAGATCATTCCACAATGGCCTCTACTGGCCGCACTGATGGCGACAGCTTATCTGCTTGCTCCTTCGCTGATTGGATTGAACATCTTCGATTTTCACCCGATTGCCCTGGCGACGCCTCTACTGCTATACGCCCTGCTCGCGCTCGAATATAAGCACTATGTCTGGTTTCTGATCGCCTGCATCCTCGCCGCCTGTACTAAAGAGGATGTGCCGCTGGCTATCGCCATGCTTGGCATACTGGTTATCTGGAAATACAAACTGCCCCGTCTCGGCCTGACCTTACTGATTGGCGGCGCGTTGTGGAGCCTGATCGCCTTCAAGATCATCATTCCCCATTTCTATCCAGGGGTGCAGGCCAATAACTTCTGGTATCGTTACGAAGAACTGGGCAGTTCTCCAGGCGCGGCCATTCTCAATCTATTCGTGCGACCCTGGGTCTTCTTCAGCCTGTTCTTTACGCTTGACCGCCTGTATTACCTGTTAAGCTTTGTACGCGGCGTCGGCTTCTTCCCATTGCTCGCTCCCGAATGGCTCTTGCCAACATTGCCCAGCCTGGCCGTCAACTTGCTCTCAACAGACCCCCTGCTCTATAGCGGGGTGTATCACTACAACGCCGCCATCATCCCATTTCTCATGATTGCCGCCATCTATGGCATACAGCGCTTCCTTGTGTTATGGCAAGGATGGTCGGTGGGAGCGCCCCTTATGGATATTCAAAGTGGGAATGCCAGCGTCTCCTCTCCCCACGGCACGTCTGGGGCGAGGGCGGCGCAAGCGCCCCCACCCATCATCCACACCGCCCCCGCCCCTACCATCGCTTTCTTCATGGGGACAAGTAGGGGCGGGCGTGGTTGGGACGGGTGGTGGGGGCGCTTGCGCCGCCCTCGTCCCTCTCCACCCCACGCCGGACACCCACAATGGGCGTCCCTGCTGAGATTGAAAGCGCGGCTGACGCGCCTGACGCTTCCCAAATGGAGGGAAGAGCAATGGCAGCGTTTTAGCAAGCGGATGCAGCCAGTAGCGCGTTCGACCTCACCTACACGCCTGCATTGG
Organism: Ktedonobacteraceae bacterium; assembly: GCA_050695155.1. GTDB lineage: Bacteria > Chloroflexota > Ktedonobacteria > Ktedonobacterales > Ktedonobacteraceae > CF-113. The sequence continues at coordinate 2,443 of JBOGTO010000021.1, read as the reverse complement.
ATAGTTTTTGGCTGGATTACGCTCATGCTTGGACTCAACCTGGTTCTGATGATCGCGCCGCTCGCCTCATTCTGGGCCGATCATGACCCAGGAAGTCGGGAACAACATATTGATCAATTGCTGGCGATGATCCCACCCGACGCCTCGGTCTCTGCCAGCGATGACCTCAATCCCCATTTGAGCGAGCGACGCTACGTGACCGTCTTCCCTACCATATGCTTCGACTCCCGCTGCAACCAGATGGTGCAGTATGTGGTTGTGGACCTCAATAACCTGACACTGGCTAACCGGGCAGAAGCGGCAAGCAAATTGAACAGCCTACAGAAGCAATTTCGCACGCTTGCGCAGGCCGAGGGTATAGTTCTGCTGGTTCGCCGTAGCACTTAACAGGTAGTTCATGTTATAATCGTGGGAGATAGGAATTATACTGGCGATAGGATAGGTGCGACCGTGGCGGTCGTCTGTCCGGTCAACTTCATGGAGGAGCGTGCATGTATTATAACAATCCCTTTCCTGATGAGTCTGTTGGCGCCCAACCAACCGAAGCCTACCCTCCGATGGAAGAACTACAGCCCAGGCCGCAACCGCAGTATCAGCAACCGGCGTATGCTATCCCGACGATGCCCCAGCCTGTAACTGATGCGCCGCAGATGTTAGAACCCGCCGAGACCGTTTCAGGGCAGGGAGAACGTCAGAAGCAAGCGATGACAGTCCGGTTTGCCATCGGCAAATTCAATGATTACCTGCTCTGGTTCCTCACGGTATTGGAGACCATGCTGGCGATTCGTTTCCTGCTGAAATTGATCGGGGCAGATCCAAACAACCCGTTCGCGGGTTTCATGTATGCTTTGACCGCTATCCCGCTCTTACCATTCCAGGACATCGTGAAATCGCCCTCGATTCACCTGCCCAACCAGGCATTTGAGTTTTCAACGCTGATCGCCATGCTCATCTATTATCTGATTTTCTACGCACTGAGACGTTTCATCCGCCTGCTTGTTTCCAGCCCGGAGGACCCGGTGGAGTGAAGTCTGTAGAGACGCGATTCGCCGCGTCCTGCCTCATGTTCGCCATTCCGTTGAGGATATTATGAAACGACTCAACGCAATGCTTGCCGCAGTGAGCAGAGCAATCATCGTAAGCGCATTCTGGATAGCTACTCGATTAAGCAACAGTGTCAAAGTATCAGGTTTGCAGCACGATAGGGGGACTGCGCGCTCGTACCTGGCGATGTCGCATAAACGCGACCTGGACCCCCTCATACTGCTTCCCACCATCCTTTTTCACCGGGGCTGGCGAGCGCTGGCTGGCAATGTCCATTTTTTCCTGCGCGGCGATGCATTTTCGCCCGGCTACCTGGCTCGCATGGTGATGCACCCGCGCTGGCTTTCGTACCTGCTGCACTGGCTGTCAGTCGGTCCCGTCCTGCGCTGGCTAGGCACATACCCGGCAGATAGTTTGCAAATGCAGCTGGAAGAATGGGTGCGCAAGGTCATACAGGTTGAGAGCAATGGCGGCAAGACGCGCGCAGGCGATGTTCTCGCACCGTCCATCATCGAAGAACTGGCACTGGCTACGCATCAAAGCCATGAGCGCGTCGCATCCGAATCTTTGGCGCGTTTGCTCAACTGGAAATATCACGATGCTCTGCAACACGTCTATGGCCCTGAAATACTGTCCGGGGGAGTGCGACGCGCAGTTCAACAGCGAGCGGTAGCGCGTATCAAAAAGTATCTGGGCGAAGTCGATGCCTGGTTATGGAGTGGCGGCTCGCTCTATGCTTCAGCCGAGGGGCAACTATCCCCGCTCGGTTTGCTCAGCCCTATCAGCACGGGATTCCATCGCTTGATGCGCACAGCGCCACCCGAAACAGGCGTTGTGCCGATCTTCCTCATCTACGATTTCATGACCACGTGGCGCTTTCGTATTTTTATTGATTTTGCCCCGACCATCGAACGCGCTCCCTTGCTACCGCCTGCGGAGCTTGATGCGCAGTTGCGCGCGCGTTGGTTAGAGGTTGCAACCTTCACCTGCACGCAGCTCGGCAGCGGCTTTCTGGCGCAGGCAAGTTATACTGGCCTCTCATCATTCACGCTGGACGACCTGGCCGGAAATATCCACACTCAGGCAAAATCGTTGGCAGCGGCAGGCCGTCACGTCGATGCGCATCTGCTCGACCTGCGTAAAACGCGCAAACGCGCCAGGAGTTTTCTAAAGTACGCCGCACGCCACGCCCTGGTGCGGCGCAGCGCGAAACGCGCCTGGACGCCAACCCTCAACGAAGTTCCCCTCCATCTGCGCCCAACCGAAGTGGGTTATGACCGCGCTCCGCTCACCTATGCCCTCAATGAACTCCAGGAAATGCTCAACGGCGTATGAACTAAACCGAAGCGGAGGCCGCGACCAGGGCAGGGGCGTCAATTTAACGAAAAGACCGGAATGA
>JBOGTO010000020.1:0-13658 GCA_050695155.1 Ktedonobacteraceae bacterium | reverse complement strand
GCCGTCGAGTTCCCCTGGTTGGAGGCTATCTGGCTGGTTTGATGCAATGGCAGGTGGGGACGGTGAGGTTGAGGGCAGGCTATCTGATAATTCCGGTGCGGCTTGATTTGCCGGGGATACCAGCACCTCGCGGAACTGCTCAACCGAGGAGAAACGGTCATCAACATTGATAGACATCGCTTGTTGAATGGCTTCAGCTATCACCAGGGGAATGCCGGGAATCGCCTCATTCACTGGCTTTAGAGGATCGATCTCCCCGTTATTCAGTTGGGTTGATCGATAGAGAGCATCAGGAGGGACGATGCCGGTTAGTAATGTATAGTAAGTTGCGCCCAGGCCATAGATGTCAGTACGAATACTAAATTCGCCCTTGTACTGTTCAGTTGCTCCATAGCCAGGCGCAAAATAATCGAGAGTGGTCGTGGTTGAGCCATGCTCCCTGAAGATGTCTAACATTGCCAGCGCAGGCTCATCAATCGTCTGCGCTATGAAAATGTTGGTCGGCTGAATATTGCGATGAATAACAGGGGGGCGCCGGTTATGCAGGTAGACAATAGCATTGACAACCGGGGTCATGGTCATTGTCACCTCAGCCAGTGGGAAACGCTTCTCTGCCTGCTGCAAGCGCAGCATCTCAAGATTCAGCCCGTCAATATAACTCATAAGTAAGTAGGCTCGCCCCTGTTTGTCATCATTAAAGGCATACTGGACACGCGGCAACGCTTGCCGATCAAGAGGCGCGAGCGATACATACTCAAGAGAAAAGCCATACCGCTCTTGCTCAACGGGGTTGATTATCTCCGCCAGTGCAAAAAGTTTTTGTTTGTCGCGCCGATCTCGTACCAGATAGACATTGCAAAAATCACCTTTGCCAGGCAGGCCCTCTACGATGTAATGCCTGTGTATTACCGCCCCCACAGAGAGCGGAGTTTGTCTTTTTTGCATGTTCATTCCCCTGTACTTTGTTTGTCGAAGAACAACATCTGGAAAAGTGTATACCAAAGCATAGTTTCATGACCCATTAGACGATTGCCTGTATAAAGATAGCATATAATACTCTACTCAAGTAAATCAATATGGATTTTCAGGCAGGGAAGAAAGGATTCGTCATGGCAACGGAAATGCAACAAGAAGTTCGCTCAATGCAAGAAATGCGGCAGGGACTGCAAGATGACGAACATGTTGGATGCAGCATCGGCATTATGGCTCACAATGAAGAAGCCAATATTGCGCGCGCTATTCACGCTGTTCTTGAGCAGCAAAGCCCATCTTTGCGCATCGAGGAAGTCATCGTCGTTGCCAGTGGATGCACAGACCGCACTATCTCAATAGTCACTGACATCGCGTTGCAGGAGCCTCGTGTACGACTATTCATCCAGGAGAAGCGTGAGGGCAAAGCCTCTGCAATCAATCTGTTTCTCAAACAGGCCACCAGCCCCGTCGTTGTATTGATTGGCGCGGATGTTCTTCCCGCAGCCTCTGCCCTGGAGTACCTGTGCGTTCCCCTCAAAGATCCAAAGATTGGTATGGTTGGAGGTCGCCCTGTTCCGGTAAACGATCCGGCTACTTTTATGGGGTATGCCGCTCACCTGCTCTGGCGCTTACATGATCGCCTGGCTCGTATACATCCGAAACTTGGTGAAGTGATCGCGTTCCGTAACGTCATTGCGGGTATACCAAACGATAGCGCCGTCGATGAAATCTCTATCCAGGCGCTTATTTCTCAGCTTGGCTACCAGCTGATCTATGAGCCTGCCTGTATTGTCTATAATAAAGGTCCGCTCTCCATCCGAGATTTTCTCCGGCAGCGCCGCCGTATCTACGCGGGACACATGCAAGCCAGGGATCAACAGAACTACCAGGCCGCGACCATGAATGCGCGTCTTATCGCCCGCCAGCTTATCGCCTGCCGCGACTTCACCATGAGCAGTCCCAGGCGAATTTTGTGGACGTCAGGCACTGTAATTCTTGAAGGGTATGCGCGCCTGCAAGGCTACAGTGACTACCGCCGCAGGCGTGACCATCACATCTGGCAAATGGTGGATACGACGAAGGACCTGGAGGCAAACAGGCAGAAGGTACGACGTATTTGTAACGCCCGGAGCGTCCTCGTTTTTCGCTTCATTCTTGAAAATGCCGGAGAGTATGATGCCAATCCTGAGCGCGCAGACCGCGAGGCTACCGAGGTGGCCCGTAAGCTCTTACCGCTCTTGCGTACCAGGATGCGCAAAGAAGACAAACTCTCGATCAATGGTTCTGGCATCATGACTGCTGTCCTTCTCGCTGAGCAACACGGGGCCGAACTGGTGGCTAAGCGCATCCAGGAGGCAGTCCAGGCAGCGCGCGTGCGCATTGGAATGCGCGGTCGGGAGGTCAAAATTACGCTTGCCTATAGCATACTTACCTTTGCCTTGAAGGCGGAAAGTGAAAAGTAAGCAGGCAGAGAGCGTACTTTCTTGACCTGTTCAGAGAGGAAACTAAAATGTATATGATCATTGGAAAGTACGGCGTACATATGGAAGAGGCCGAATTAATCCTTGTCCACCCTACGGGGATTAGTTTTGCCCTGACGCAGGATGAGGTGGTAGGGCTGATGAGATTCATCAAAGTCTACCAGGATGCGATAGAGTCTGCGCTGCACAACACAGAGTCGCGCTTTCAGCGCATTGCTATCCCTGAGAGGACAAAAACCACAAAGCGCTCCAGGGGCAAGCGCAAACAGGCTCAATAGATACGGCTACGATACGATGGTAGCGTTTATGTGGGGGAGTAACGAATATTGCGCATATCCAGGGTAGCGCTCGCTAAGCCCTGGAAGAGTACCTCGAACACGATATAGAGATGGGAGAGGTCGGCGCCGGTGAACGCATCGAGCGGGAGAGTAATGGTAGACCACCGTGTGGTCAAGCACTGCCGCACGGTAGTCTCGCTGCCATTGTCGGGCTGGTTTTTATCTTTGACGCCTATGCGCACGCACTGCTCGTCAACTGCCGCTCGTAGATCAACTACCAGCGAGCGATAGGCGCTCAAGTCGATCGAAGGGCGGTGTCCCAGGGGAACGGATGGCCCCACGCTGATAAACAACGCCCCCCATTGCTGATTAGCGGGGTACGTGAGTACCAACGTCCCATTGTTGGTAGTGAGCCATTGGTGTTGATGGCCGGAGGTATCCAGTCCCACTACAAAACCCGACGCCAGCCCATTCACATACACATCACGATAGCTGCGCTGCGCCAACGTCGCCGGAGTAGGTGTTGGGAGCATATTGCTTAAAGCGGGCTTCGCCACTCCATCTTGCTGGTAAAGCCCCCAATACGTACCGACTCCTTCCTCCTGAACTTTCCAGCCCTCGTCAAAAGCTTCGAAATAGAAATACTGCACGCTCTTTGCCTGCGCCCAGTTGACGAACGCTTGCAAGTACTGAGCCTGGTTGGCGGCGCTCGGAACCGCCGCCTTGTAGGCAGGGCCAGCGGAGGGCCAGCCTGTCTCGCCGATCACAATACGCTTATCAGGAAAAGTCTTCTGGAGCTGTGTATACGCTTGATCGAGAAATTGTATGGCAGCACCGATTGCGACCCCTTGCCAGAACGGGTAGATATGGACGGTAATGAAATCGACATCATGCGCCAGGTCAGGATGTTTTAACCACTCGCCATACGTATCCGCCGTTGTGACCGGAACCGCGCGGCCAAGTTTAGCGCGAACTTGCGCAATAGCGGAGCGCAATTGCGCCTCTGACAAATACCCGTTTTGTAACACCTCATTGCCTACGATGATGGCATGTACCGCGCTATTTGAGGCCAGTCGCTCGCCAGCCGCCATCTCCTTTGCATTAGCCGCCGGGTCGCTACCCAACTGAATGCCCGAAGCCACGCAGACGTGAGCCGCTACCGCCGCCTGGATGATGGCATTCGCGGGGCCAGTGGAACTGTAGGTGCGTATGTAACGGGTGAGCGCTGCCAGGGTGGGCATATCTGCCTCGATTTCCCCATTCGAAGGATAGGCTCCAAGCGTTGGATCTTGTCCTGTATGAGCAGGACCATAGGCGAGACCCGCCAGGCTGAGTTTGCCGGGGGCAGGTTGGGGTTGATGGCAAGGAACGGTTATATGAGCAGGGCCGGAAGATGGAGCGGGGGAAGTCCTGGCTGCCCCAGAACAACCAACCAGAAGGGTACTGAACACAAGCCCGAGCGTGGCAGTGATCTCCAGAAGCCGGTACCTGGGAGTTGAACTAAACATAATGGTCCCTTCGAGCGATCATCAAATCACCTTATCCTGATACCTGGGATAACCCCCAGGGTAGGTACGTGGCATTCTACCACATTGCAAACGAGAGAACAGCTTAGAAAGACCACATTGGAGCGAGAATCAAGCGAGAATGAACGGCTCGAATACACATAGTTGAGTGAATGATACAATCGGACACCTTACCGATACCTTCGTTCCTTGAGAACAATAGCCCTTTTTTGCTACCCTATTTGATTAGGATGGCAGGGAGGGCATCCTCGAATAGATCGTCTGGAGGAGTTTTCTTCCAAACCTCTTATCGCTAAGCTGGCAATCTTCAAAGGCGACCTTTACCAGCGCTGAGTTTACAAATCGGCTAAAGGCGGCGGATATTTGCATTGGATGGGAGTTATATGACGATTGAAAGTAGCCCGTACGAATTAGATGATGAACCAACGCAGAAACGGGTCGCGGTAGCGCGGGGAAAAAAGCTTCAGACGCGGCAGCAAGTCGGCGAACAGGTTATCTCACGAGACATTCTCTCTACCACGCATGACCTGAGCGTCATCGTTCCAACCAAAAATGAGGATGCCAACATCTGGCCTTTACTAGAATCGTTGCAGGATGCCTTACGTGGTCTGTGTATAGAAGTCATCTTCGTTGATGATAGCGACGATGATACACCCTTAGTCATTGAGGATGCCGCGAGGATCATGAACTCGTCTGAGTTTCAGATTCACCTGGAGCATCGTTTAGCCGGAATTGCGCGTGCTGGTGGGCTGGCAACTGCCGTTGTGCATGGCATGAATAGAGCGCAGGCCGAATATCTCGCGGTCATTGATGCAGACCTTCAGCATCCTCCGCAGCAATTGCGCGTCTTTTATGACCAGGCCATCGCGCAGAATGCAGACCTGGTCGTAGCCAGCCGCTATATTCATGGTGGAAGCAATCGGGGGCTGGCCGGGGTAGGGCGACGATTTATTTCTGTTGGCATGAAATGGACAGCCAAATTGTTCTTTCCCGGCCAATTGCTGCGCATCTCTGACCCTCTGAGCGGCTTTTTTCTCTTACGGCGGTCGCTACTGGCTAACGTATCGCTGCGCCCGGTAGGATACAAAATTCTGCTGGAGATCCTGATCCGCTGTCCCTGGCGGAAAGTGATCGAGGTTCCGTACCATTTTCAGTCGCGGGTTCACGGGCAAAGCAAGGCAAACAGGCAGCAGGGCATCCTGGCCTTGCAACATATGCAGCGCCTGTGGCGTGAAGTACCGGCTGCCGGACGTGTCTGGAAGATCAGCATTCTGGTTCTGTTAAATTTATCGTTTGCATTGACGATGTTCAATGTAAGCAGGTTTTTCCCATGGATAGGGGCCAATCTCAACATAGTTGTCTTTGCTGTGATGGCCTGTCTAGACTTTGTCCTCTTCAACCGCTTTATCCTTCCCTCACCGGCGCTGGCAAGCAGTGTTATATCTTCCCCTACTCCACCCGCTTTGACGTTCACAGAAGATATCGAAAGAGTCGAGCTTCCATCGCCCCGAAACGTCAATACCAATGGGTATCACTCGCACTCCACTCAAGATATGGCAAGGGTTGAGCTTCCTTCGTCTCATAACGGCATCACCAATGGGTATCACCTGTACTCCATTGCGGATATCGAAAGGGTCGAGCTTCCATCGACGAAGCAGATCCTGGCCTCGGCGTTCGATCTGCTACAGGAATCTCAACCGGCGCGGAAGAACAAATTCTTCGACAAGTTTCCGTCCATAGCGGCGGTGGCAGTAGTGATCCTGGTGATTGGCTGGATTATCTATACGCAACCCGGCCCACTGCTCGTCCTGGCAGTCCTGCTTGTCGGGTTGGCAATTACATTCACAAAAAATGTCAACCGCGAGCAGGCGATTACTATGGTGCTGTCTGTCGCGGTTGGAGTCGCCGCTATTGATTACTTGAGCTGGCGTTTTGTCGCCACAAACTGGCAGGGCTGGTGGGTCTCTGTGCCGCTCCTGTTCGCGGAAACTCTAGGGGCGCTGCATGTGATTGGCTATCAATTCACCGTCTGGCCCTGGTCGCCACCAAAGGTTGCGGGAAGTGAAGATCCAACACGCTACCCGATTTTCGTCTTTATCCCTACTGTCAACGAAGGGGCCGCGATTCTCAGACCAACGTTAGAAGGGATCATTGCCGCCCGCGATAAGTACCTGGCGCGGTATCCTCATGGACGGGTGGAGATCGTGGTATGTAACGATGGGCGGGTGGCGAAGACGGCGAACTGGGAAGAGACAGACCTGCTGGCGAAGCAACTGGGTGTCTGTTGTGTCACCCGCACCACAGGCGGTGGAGCGAAAGCGGGCAATATTGAAAACGCGCGTAAGGAACTTCAAGCTACAGGTAATGCCCTCCTGGTCATCTTTGATGCCGACCAGGTCGCAAAGCCAGATTTCCTGCTAAAAACCATTCCTCCTTTTCGCGATCCTAAGATGGGCTGGGTACAGACCGGACAATACTATGCAAATTTAGACAACCCGGTGTCCCGTTGGGCGGATGATCAGCAATCCATGTTTTATAACCTGTTGTGTCCGGGAAAAGAGGCGCTCAACTCCGCGTTTATCTGTGGAACGAATGTGGTCATTCGCGCCGCCGCGCTGGACCAGATCGGCGGCTTGCCGCAAGATTCGGTGACCGAGGATTTCGCGGCCTCCATCGTCCTACATCCATCCTGGCGCAGCGTCTATCTGACGGATATTCTTGCCACCGGCCTGGGGCCGCTAGATGTGCCATCATATCTCAAGCAACAGGGGCGCTGGGCAATCGGAACAATGAGTGTATTCCGCACTCATTGGCGTGAAATCTTTCTCCCACGCAAACATGGCTTGCAGCCTGGGCAACGAGTGCAGTACTTTCTGGCCTGCACGCATTACCTGTGTGGGTTACGCGATCTGATCTACCTGCTTAGCCCGATTCTCTTCATCTTTACAGGTATTCCGGCTGTACACAGCGCTTATTTGAGCGATTACCTCTTACATTTTTTGCCATACTGCCTGCTCGGCATGGCCGCGCTCTGGTATTCCGCGCGTGGCATTACTGGATTGCGCGGTATCATCATCGGCTTTGGCTCCTTCCCCGTATTGATTGGCAGCCTGCTCTCCGTTATCTTAAAGCGCAAAGTCGGTTTTGCCGTAACCTCCAAGCAGCGCAGCGGGAAACGCTCGCACAGCTACCTGGGAGTATATGTCTTCTTCCTGGCACTCTGCGTCGTCTGTCTGTTCTGGGCAACCCGGCTCAAGGGTAAGGAACAAACGTCTATCTTCATCAGCATCATGTGGGTAGTCTACTCAATGGTGATGCTGGGTAGTTTCCTCTGGCTGAATCTCAAAGATAGCCGCTTTCACACGGCTGTGCAACAATCTGGCACAACCGATGAGACCATTGCTAACCAGCCCTATCCTTCGAAATTATTGAACCGCAACCGTGGGCTGAATCCGGTATGGAACCTGGCATTGGCTGTACTGCTAGCCAGTCCCATCCTTGCAAATAATGCTTTCGGCTCCCTGGCGATTTTCGCTGGTGGTGGGTCCACGCCATTTGTAATCGGCCAGGAGAAGATAGCCACTCCATATTTCGGCGTATCGCTGCCGGTTCAGTTGTTAAAGAATCGACCGCAGGTGTTGGAGAATGTTCTCGACACCCAGTTTTCAATAATTGGCCGCACGCAAGACATCCATGATCTCTTTGATAAGTCCTGGGCCGACCAGCTAGCAGCGCAACATGCGCGCCCCTGGATCACGCTGCAATTCGGCGTGTTCGGCCCGCAGCAAAAGCCGCCGCTCGATGCCAGTTTGCTTTCGGTCATCAACGGACTACATGACCAGGAAATCAAGCGCTGGGCTATGGACATTCGCGAATATGGCAAACCAGTCTATCTGACAGTCTTTCTCCATGCTGATAAAAACTGGTCGCTATCATCGGGCGTCACCAATGGTGGTATTCCAGAGGATGTGCCGAAGGCCTGGATGCATGTGCAGTCCGTTTTTCGCGCCATTGGGGCAAACAACGTGGCCTGGGTCTGGGCGCCGGCTGATCCTCTCCATGACCAGCCATATGCGCCACCAGCGTCAACCATCGACGCCGTCCTCCAGAGTTTTATTAACTACCCTGGAACACCCTGGGGCAATCCCGAGGCGGTATTACAAAATCTGGTACAGCGCTATCCAGGCAAGCCGCTCTTTGTGGAGGCCAGCGCCGCCGGTCCGGCGGCGCAAAAGGCGGCATGGCTGACAAAACTGGGGCAGGCGGTCGATACTATCCCACAAGTCTATGCCCTGCTCTACCACGAAGGTGGCCCTGGACTCGATCCTAATAGCACGCAAATTGAGAGCTGGTCGCTCACATCTGATCCTGATTCGCTCGCCGCCATGCAAGGTATCGTGGACAGCCTGCGCAACCTGCACCAAACGAGGAGCTTCTGAACGTTTTAGCCAGTTGGCCTTAATCTAAACGTCAATCATGCCCGATATAGTACAAAAAAACGAAAAGCAAGGATACAAGTCGTGATCGATGTCGCTTCATCTCAGCAGTTGGTAAAAACGAGAAAAATAACACGCAAGCGCCGATTGGCAGGCGTGACGATGTCGCGCCTGTCGTTGCCCTTGATCCTGATCTTTCAAGCGCTACTTTCCTTGATACTGTTACGAAATACTGCCTTTCAGGATGAGGCGCTCTATCTCTTTGCGGGACGAGAAATTGTGAATGGCTGGCTTGGTCTCCCCCACTTCCAGGTCGAATGGGCTTACTTCCTATCGGGATACGCCTATTTCTACCCGGTTATAGGAGGTACACTGGCTATGCTTGGGGGCGTGGAGCTGGCTCGTATGTTTAGCCTGCTGTGTATGATGGGGGCCACCGTGTGCGTGTACTACGTGACAAAACACTTTTTTGATCATCGCAGCGCAATCCTGGCCGCTCTACTCTTCGCTTTCCAGGGACCGGTTTTGTTTATTGGACGACTTGCTACATATGACGCGCTATGTTTGGTGCTGATAGCGCTGGCTGTAGTTCTTGCTTTGCACGTTAGTAGAGCTAGCAGACCCTGGGCTATACTGGGACTTGGTCCGCTGCTCGTACTCGCCATCCTTGCAAAATTTGCGGGACTGTTATTCTTGCCCATACCATTCGCCATGCTCATCTGGTGCAGCCTGGAGAGACAGGGGTGGCGAAAAATGCTGGTCCGTCTGGGAATGGCTCTCTGTTCATTGGCAATCACCAGTGTTATTGCCTACGCCGTTCTTGACAAAGAAGCTCTGCACGCCGTTACCGCTTCGACCACGAGCCGCGATGTCATTGTGAAAACCGCCCCGCTCTTTTTGATCCAGTATATTGTTACGCTAGCGGGGGTAGCCTTTGCGCTGGGATTGCTAGGATTGTTACTCGGTGGCCGACGACGCCTTCTCACAGGGCTATTGCTCTTCGGCTCGTCACTGCTCGTTCCCACCTATCATATCTACGAAGGCGAGTTGATTTCCCTGCATAAGCATTTAGCATTCAGTATGCTCTTTATTACACCGCTTGCCGGGTTCGCAGTTGCGCGTATCATCAACTATCAACACCGTCTTTCCTTCGGTCGCTACTGGTTAGCAGGATTAGCGCTCTGTCTTATCTCATTCTCTTCAGGCGTGAGCCAGGCACAGAACCTGTATGGCGCGTGGGCTCCAAGCGCCGATCTAACTACCGCGATGCAAACCCAGGTGCGACTCGATAGCGGTCGTTACCTGGCTGAAGATTTCGATGTATGTCGCTATTATCTGCGAGATGATACTGCTCTGTGGCAATGGAGTAGCCTGGATTTCTTTGAGTATACCGACAAAGGGGGACATTATCTTGTGGGCAAAGAGGCATATCGCGCCGCCATTCAAGAGGGATATTTCGCTATCGCTGAGTTGAGTTACGGCTATAATGCGGCGCTCGCGGTTTTCATAGGCCAGGAGCTGGCGGCGAGTAAGAAGTACCAGCTCATAGACAAAATTCCCAACAGTAACTCTTATGGCACCGGCTATTTCTGGATATGGCGCAAGCTATGACTTCAACGCTCTTAGTATTCCCGGCAGTGACCAATACCAGGAGGATTCAACAGCGACAACGGCTCTGGCGCTGAGACAGCCAGGGTAATGATAGAGCAGGTATTCAGGAGATTCCGTTTATGATCGAGACATCTTCCATACAACAATCTATAGTCAAACCTATCACCAGAAAACAGGTGAAGGTTATTGCGCTTCCATCGTTCTGGCCGCTTATGCTTATCCTGGCGATGCAGGCTATCATCTCTCTCGCAACGCTACATAATACCGCCTTTCAGGATGAGGGTCTCTACCTTTATGCCGGACGGCAAATTATTCATTACTGGATGGGCGGCCCCGTCCCTCTCGATCGTTATGCATTTTATTTCTCGGGCTATCCCGATGTGTATCCGGTCATTGGCGGGTTCCTGGATATGCTTGGCGGGCTGGAACTGGCGCGTCTGTTTAGTCTCTTCTGTATGATAGGCGTCAATATCATCGTCTACTACAGCACTAAGAAGTTCTTTGAGCGCCCTGCTGCGATCTTCGCCTCGGCTATTTATGGCTCTCTGGGGACCGTCTTATACGTCGGTCGCCTGGCTACATTTGACTCCCTGTGTCTCTTCCTGATAGCGCTGGCAGCCGCCGTTGCCTATAAGGTAAGTACCAGTCGCCACCCCTGGTGGGCGCTCATGATTGGGCCATTGCTCGTTCTCTCAATTCTGGCAAAATATGCCGCGATGCTCTTCGCTCTTCCGGTGCTGGGTATCCTGGTCTTTTGTAGCATTGCCTTCCTGGGCTGGTGGCGTATGCTACTACGCCTCGCCCTGGCTATAGCCGCGCTCGCCATTGGTCTTTTTGTGGCCTACCACTTCATGGATAAATTGGCCTTTCATGCCATCCAGGGTTCTACGACCAACCGTGTCGCTTTGATTGAGAAGCCGCGCCGGGAAATGTTCATGCATGTGCTGCAAATGTGCGGTGTCGTCTACGCGGCGGCTTTGCTGGGTTTAGTACTCGTGTTTTTGCGCTATCAACGTTTTCGCCTGATGGCTATACTCCTTTTCGGGTCATCATGGCTCGTGCCTGCCTACCATATCTACGAACAGGAAACCGTCTCGATAGACAAACATCTGGCCTTCGGCATCTTCTTTGCCATGCCCCTGGCCGGCTGCGCCGTCGCCTGGCTCTCAGGCTACATGCGGCAAACGCTCTCCAATGTCATTGGACACTATTGGGTGGCGGGATTGTCTGTCGTGTTACTCGTCTTTGTCCTGGGTATGCAACAGTCCCAGACCATCTATGCGAGTTGGGCCAACACTTCAGCCTTGCGCTATGCATTACACACCCAGATACGCAATGGCAGTGGCCGATTACTCGCCGAAGATATCGAAGTTGTCCGCTATGACGCGGAGGACATCACCCAGGCCTGGCAATGGAATGGCGTCTACTACTTCTATTATGTCGATGCTGCTCACCAGCAGTTGCTTGGCGATCCCGCCCTGACGCAGGCCATCAAGGACCGCTATTTCGCTATCGTCGAACTCAGCTTTAACTACCAGACAGCGGAGGCGATTTTCATCGCGCAACAGATGGCGGCGAGCAGGAATTATGATCTCATCGCCACCATACCATTTCAAAATTCGTTTGGCACAGGCCATTTCTATTTATGGCGCAGCACATTAGTGGCCGGGCATGGTAATTTTAAGAGCCTGTCACAGGTCAAGATTTAGCTCATAGCACACGGGGGGGAAAACCATGTTAGCAACACGACCCGCTATCGATACTATCGCGATCACGCGCACCTTTGACGGCATCGAAGCGGCTACACACCGCGTCATCTCACAAATAGGCGGCATGGCTTCCGTCATCAAGGGCGCGAGGATTGCGATACTCAAACCGAATTTTGTAGCTGGCAGGTCCGCTGGGACAGGGGCAACCACCAGTTTTGCCCTGCTCAAAGCTGTCGCTGAGGAAGTACGCGCCTGTGGCGCGGAACCGGTACTCTGCGAAACTCCGGGTACCGAGTTTGACCGCGAAGCCACCTATACGATCCTGGGAGTCGATCAATTCTGTTCCGAAAACGGCATCCGCATTGCCCGTGTAGACCCGGAAGGCGGCGAGCAGGATTGGATCGAACTGCGACCAGCGGGCGCGAAGCGCTTGCGCCGCTTCCGCGTCCCGCGTTTCATGCAAGAAGCCTGCTTCATTAACTTACCTGTACTCAAGACGCATGTGGTCTCGACCATGACCCTGGGTATGAAAAACCCCATGGGTATGCTGCCCCGTCCTGACCGGCGAGCTATGCATACCCTGGGGATTGCTCAGTGCATCGTTGATATGAATCGCGGTATCAAGCCTGATCTGACCATCGTTGACGGCAGCGTAGGCCAGGATGGGGAGGGGCCGCTCTACGGCGATAAAGCCGATCTACAGGCGCTGGTGGCTGGACGCGATAGCCTGGCGGTTGACCTGGCCTGTTGCAAGCTGGTTGGTGTCAAGCCGCGCGTTATTCCTCACCTCAAGCTGGCTTTGGAGCAACTGGGCAAACCTTCGTGGAAGCAGGTCGGTGAAGAGGTCGGTGTAATTAAGCAGTTTCGCCTGCCTGAGCAGAAGGCGCTTTACCGCTTCATCTTCTGGCTGATGTACCCGTTAGACTATCCCTATAGCTGGGTCGCTGAGCGCGGCAGGCATTTCTGCACCACTCTCTACAGTACCGGGTTAGTCGGCACTCGTCCGCAGATCGACGAGGCAAGCTGCACGCGCTGTGGCATCTGCGTCGAGACCTGCCCGCTGCCAGATGTGATCGATCTGAAAACGCTGACGGTGAACTATAAGACCTGCCAGCGCTGCCTGCTCTGCTACGAAGCTTGCCCGGAGAACGCCATCAGCGTCAAGGGCTATTCAGGAGCGGGGAGGCCATCATGACCACACTGGTAACAGGCGCGACTGGCTTCCTGGGCAGCGCCCTGGTGGCCGAATTGATAAAGCGCCGGCAAGCGGTACGCGTACTTGCGCGTGACAGCCAAAAAGCGCGCCAGCAATTCGGTGATGCGGTAACGATCATCGCGGGAGATATAACAGATGCCGCGCAAGTCCAACAGGCAGTCGAGGGCGCAAGCACGATCTATCACCTCGCGGGGCGTCTCTATCATCCCAGCACCCCGGAAGAACTTTACCAGCAGACGCACATTGAAGGCACGCGCATCCTGTTGAAAGCGTGCCAGGGACAAACTCAGTTACAGCGTATAGTACACGCCAGTACCACGGGTGTGCATGGTATAACGGGCGCGACGCCCGCTGCTGAGGATGCGCCTTTCGCGCCTACTAATGTCTATGAAGCCTCCAAACTGGCAGGGGAATTGCTCGCGCTCAGGG
>JBOGTO010000019.1:0-12777 GCA_050695155.1 Ktedonobacteraceae bacterium | reverse complement strand
TATAGTAGTGGCGACCCTCGCGGTCGCCATGTTCTACTGGCCGTCCGCGCTTTCCGAAGGTCGCGTAGGATCGTAGGACATTCCCTCGTCGGACCTGCCCAGAGGGGTGCGGTCTACAGGGGTGTCAATGCCTGTAATGGAGGGGTCATTAATGATGTCGGCATCCGTGATCGGGCGATTTATCTCCCTGCCGCTATTGGTGACAGTTTCCTGCATCGTGGCATCCTGGCGATCCGTTGTCTTTCCCTTCGCAGCCGCGCTATCTTCGTGGAAAAGGTAATTGGACGAGGTGGGGTCAAGCGCTCCCTGTGGAGATTGATCCACCATGCGCGCAAAATTGTCCAGGTCGTGTTGCAATTTGCTTTCAAAGGTGCTGCCAGCGCCTAAACCTTCACCAACATCGCCCAGTACGCCGGCGGGCGGGTTGTAGGCAACGTCAACGTCTACCTTCGTCATCATGGGACCCACCGTTTGAAAGGTTACTCGCCCCCTGTTTTCCAGGCCGTTATAAGACCGCCAACCAATCTGGCGATTCTCAGCCCAATTCTCGTTTATGGCGTCCCACTCGTGGCGACCAACAACGTTGGCTACCCAGTGGCTGTGCTGCTCATCATAGTACGTGACTTCGTTCACAAAGCTCATGAACTTGGGGAAGTCGTTGAAGTGGGTAAACAGGCTATATACCTGGCTGATAGGCGCGTTTATTGTCACTGAAGCATGATGTTCTTTCAGATTTTGTGTCATATTCTGGTTCTGTGTCATACTCTATCCTTTCTTTCCCTCGGATGTGTTCTTGTGTGTTTTTCCATTTCGCAACATACCTAGCGTAACATAAGCCAATGCATTAAGTCAACTATTTAAGCGCATCAGTAGATTGAAAATCACAATCTCTAACACTATTCTAAAGTTTTAATCTCTACTCCTAACGCTATTCTAATAAATATAATTGAGGAGTTTAGAATGCAGGTTCATTGGCCCGCTCTGCGCAAGTTTGATATGATATACTTGGGTAGTTTTTTTATGCATACAACCAAAGGAGCAAAGCATGGCCGTAGTGCATCTGTCCGAAGATGAACAGACGATGATAGAAACTATTCGTGAGATTGCTCGTGAGCGGGTAGCGCCACGCGCGGCGGAGATCGATCATACGGGAGAGTTTCCCTGGGATATGAAGGAACTGCTGGCGCAGCAGGGCATTCTGGGAATGCCGTTTCCTACAGAATATGAGGGCATCGGCTCCAGCGAACTGGCGGTGGTGATGGCGATTGAGGAGCTAGCTCGCTACTGTGCCACCACGAGTTTGATCCTGGCCGTGCAGCAGTTGGGGTCGCTGCCGATCTTACTGGGAGGCAACCACGAGCAGAAAAGCAAGTACCTTTCGCCGTTGGCGAGCGGCGAATGGACGGCTGCTTTCGGGTTGACCGAGGCCGGTTCTGGCTCTGATGCGGCTGCCATGCAGACGGTAGCGGTACGCAAAGGCGATAAATATATCCTCAACGGCTCCAAACGCTTCATTACTAACGGTGGCCTGGCGCAAGTCAACTCCATCTTTGCGTTGACCGATACGACGGTTGGCACACGCGGCATCAGCGCCTTTATTGTGGAGAAGGATTTTCCAGGCTTCTCGGTCGGGCGTATCGAGGAGAAGATGGGCATTAAGGGATCGCAAACGGCTGAACTGATCTTCACCGATTGCGAGGTTCCGGCAGAGAACCTGCTAAGCCGCGAGGGCGATGGCTTCAAGATTGCTATGATGACGCTGGATCGCACGCGGCCCGGTATCGGCGCGCAGGCGTTAGGGATTGCGCAGGGCGCGCTCGACCTGGCGGTTTCGTACTCGAAACAGCGCAGGCAGTTCGGCAAGCCTATTTCCGATAATCAGGGCATTCAGTTCATGCTGGCGGATATGGCTACCAAAGTGGAAGCGTCGCGCCTGCTGATCTACAACGTGGCGGAGATGATTGATCGCGGCGACCGGCATTTCAGCAAATACTCGTCGATGGCGAAGATGTTTGCCTCGGACTCGGCTATGGAAGTGACCAACGATGCCATCCAGATTCTGGGCGGTTACGGGTATATGAAGGAATATCCAGCCGAGCGCATGATGCGCGACGCCAAGATCACCCAGATTTACGAGGGTACCAACCAGATTCAGCGTCTGGTGATTGCCCGCGATTTGATAATGAACGGTTAAGCAAGGTAGTAGCTCGTGCGTGAAATTACCATTTTTAGCGGATTAGCGCATAAAGAACTGGCGCAAGAGGTATGCCAGTTTCTGGATGTGCCGTTGTGCAAATGTACCATCCGTCATTTCAGCAACGATTGTTTGTATGTGCAGCTCAACGCCAACTGCCGGGAAGCCGATGTCTTCCTGATCCAGCCCCTGGTGCCTCCGGTGCAGGAAAATCTGATGGAGCTGTTGTTTATGCTGGATGCGGTGCGCGGCGCGTCGGCGGCGCGCGTGACAGCGGTGATCCCCTACTATTCGTATGCGCGTTCGGATAAGAAAGACGAGCCGCGCATTTCAATTGCGGGTAGATTGGTGGCTGATTTGCTGACAACGGCGGGAGCCAATCGTGTGCTGACCATGACACTGCACTCTCCGCAGGTGCATGGCTTCTTCAGTGTGCCAACCGACCATCTCAACGCCCTCAATGTACTGGCGAACCATTTTCGCAAACGCAACCTGCGCAATACGATAGTGGTTTCGCCCGACCTGGGTCATGCGCGGTCAGCCACGCACTTCGCGCGTTTGTTAAGATTGCCTGTTGCGGCTGGCAGCAAGCAGCGTTTGAGTGACGAAAAAGTGGTGATCGAGGCCATTGTGGGCGATGTTGACGGCAAAAACGCCATTGTTATCGATGACGAAATCGCCAATGGTGGCACCATCATCGAGATTATCGAGCGTTTGCGCGAACACCAGGTCGGGCATATCTCGGTAGCCTGCACGCATGGGCTTTTTACCGGCAATGCGCTTGAACGCTTAAACGCTCAGCCCGATATTGTGGAGATTGTGACCACCAATACGGTCCCCATACCGCCAGAGAAACGCCCGCCCAATATGACCGTGCTGTCCGTCGCGCCCCTGATCGCCGAAACGATTCGCCGCATCCACAATGGCGAGTCCGTGAGCAGCCTCTTCGCCGATACGATGTAATGTCCCGCTGATTTTTTGACAATGGAATGCGGGCAGCGTGCTTGCAGGGACGTATGCGGTCCCATCAGTCCTGATGAACTTTGCCAATCAAACGGGGGATGGTGGCGCTCCATCCCGCTGATTTTTGACAATCAAATCGGGGAATAGAATGCCCCCTCCCCATTCATTTCCGTATTCGGTCGGCAAAATCCATCAAGACGGAACCACGCCATTTCTGTATTCAAGCAATAAAATTCATATGCTGGTTGAGGCTATAGCGCTGGTACCCATGCTCGCATGGTGGCCCATCCGCTACATCGAGCGTCTCTCCGGTCGCGTCGATGATAACGGACGCGATGCTCTCGCTCTGCTCTATGAACGACCAATCGGCATCATTGTGCAGGCAAATGCTGTAAGGAGATGTGGCGTGATCGGCGAGCATGGCGCGTAGATGGCTTTCGGTAATGGGGCGCGCTTTAGCCAGCATTTGCATACGGCTGTCGCGTTCGCGTGTCTCTGGATATTCGCGGGCGTAGCGATCTTGCGAGGCAAGGACGGGATTCGTGCAATGGTTGGTGTGCGTCAATATGCCATGCTCAGGGTGATGTACCCATTGTCCAGTGGGAGTGGCTTCGACATCCGCGATTGCGCCACTCCGGTCAGCCAGCATATGATTGCACGATGTGCAGCGCCGCGTATTTACAATCAGCTCAATGGCTTCATCGACATCACGACACTCTTCCAGTACGCGCCGCAAAATGATGTGCATGGGCGCGGCTGGCCCGCTAGAATCGCTATCCGAGCGCAGCAGATTGATGCACATTGCAAGACCGACGCTGTTGATGCCCATTTTCCCCACAATACCCGCTTCAGTCAATGTTAGTACGTCGGGGCCATCGCTGCGTTTGATAAGCCACAGCACCAGCGTTCCCACCAGCGAGGGATGCCAGTCCCAGTTCTGCGCAACGCGCGTATGCCCATCGGCTGAAGCCGCCGCGCTGATAGCAATGGATGTGCATTCAGGTCGATGGGTGACGCCATACATCAACTCGGTGCGCGCGTTGATGGCTACGATTTCGCGCACATCGCACTGCGCCCCCTCCGCGATGCCGCGTATCTCCTCCAGCAAATGGGGAGCAAAGCTGGCAATAGCAGGCATGAAGCGTTCAGCCTGTTTAAAAACCGCTTCGTGGCTCAACCCGGCGAAGTTCTCAAAAATCCGCATATAAGCGTTGACTGTATGCTGAACGCGCCCTTTTTCGCTACGCCCCAGGTGCAGCCCGCGCGCAAATGGTTCACCTACGCTGATAACGACCGGGATGTACCGCTCCATGCATGTGTCCTTTCTGCTTTGAGAGTTGGTTGTGTTTCTCATTGTAACATGTACAAGCCTCGAGGTATGGTGTCATTAGCAGGATAGTCAGAATTTGTGAATGATCCCCGCTTCTACTATGACGACTATGGCAAGTTAATGGATAGTTTCTTTAAGCGTTCAAGAGGTTTGTTGTCAACTTTGAAAGCATTGGTGAGCTTAGGGGAGTGAACTGCTAGAGCGCAAGTAATGATAGCTTTGCTTATTGACGCTGTATCCCCAAACCAGTTTCCAATCCGCCACTTCATGTAAGTTCCATCGCTTGAATAAATATCTAGCCAAGAATAAGTTCTGGAGCTTATCTCCCCGTCGAAACTAATAATCTCTGTCTTTTGGGCAAGTTCAATTCTGTCGATGTTTGGAAAATAAAGCCATGAAATTTCCTTTAAGTCATCGCTGTTGCATTGTATTACGGCTTTGGGTAATACAACCAGGATAGCATGTTCTTTATCATCTGCTTTGAGCTTCATTCGTTGAGCTATGGCTATTAAAGGTATCACTATATATAAAGTCATAAGAAGCATAGCTATCGCATTTCCAAACTCTATGATTGATACTGCATAAACTGTTAAGCCTATACCGGTAATGAAAATAACTACGATGATTATCCAACAAAGAATAGCATAATTATAATTGCCCAGGCCACCGTAAACTTGCCAATTGGAAGGATAATTTCCCTGCTTGACTTGACTTATTGTTGATTTTATATTAACCATACACCCAGCTCACCTTATCATTGATAAAATAATACCATTGGGAAAAAATAGATACTTTGGTAAATGTCATGTTAGCTTTTTATAGATATAAAGTCAAGCATATTGTTGTCAATTTTGCTAAAAAGGGAGTTGTTGCTTTAGACTATGGATGTCTGATCGCTCTTCCAGAGGGGATTGACATGATAAATAAATATACTTGTTTTCTTAGCGTTTGCATGGTAAGATTGTTGCTATGAAAGAACAAAATGCCTTACAGACAGAACTTGAATACTTTCAAAAAAATAAGCAAGAGTATTTGAAGCTCTATAAGGATCAGTTTGCCCTTATCAAAGGTGAGAACTTTGCAGGCTCATTTACTACAGAAGCAGAAGCATACAAGGCAGGCTTAGAGAAATTTGGCAACGCCCCATTTTTAATAAAGCAAGTCCTTGACGATGATGGAACAGTTTCTTATCCTGCATTAACCATTGGAATTTTGAGTGTCAGGTTGTAAAGTGTAATATGCCTGTTTATAATAGTCAATTTTTTGAGGACGACCCTGGTGGCGACCATAGAATATCTCCTACTGTACTGGCTAATTTTGGCCCCATTCTTACTGTTTCTGTATCTATTCCCCAGGCACTTGCGGACCTTTATGCGAGGCAACAAATACCTCTTCCATCTCCTATAACGGGTATTGCATTGATAGATACAGGTGCTACAAGAAGTTGTGTGCATGGACCTATTATGACTGCTTTAGGAGTAAATCCGATAGGGGTAGTAAATTCAGGTACGGTAGCCGGTCAAGCACTTCATAATCTTTTTCCTGCGCACTTTATGTTTCCAGCAGCGAGGATTGATATAGATTTTGCAGCCGTTGTGGGTGTGGACCTAGCCGGACAAATTATAAACAATCAGCAGCTCATTGCTCTAATCGGTCGGGATGTTCTCTCATCGGGTATTTTTGTATATAATGGCCCTATGGGAACATTCTCTTTAGCAACATAATGTAGCAGCTAAATCGTTTGGTTCCTGCTTGTGGGATTGGCTGCTTCGGCTGAGATCTTATGTTTAGTTTCTCCATTGACAACCATCCAGCCTATTCTTATACTTCTCTAGTAAGAGCAGATCAGCTTTGTCTGCCCGGTTGTTGCTTATTGGTGGCGTTGTGGCTACCAGTGTTCCAACTCAACCCTCAATGCGCGTTTTCCAGCGTCTTCTCAACTGGCATGTGGGTTTTAGCTTCTGGCTGCCATGACGATTCCAGGCCAATAGGTGCGCTCACCTGTATTTTTACAAGGGGGAAGCATTATGAAGAAGACACTTATCCTCTGTGCAACGCTCGCGCTCGTGGTTGGCATGTTTGCAGGCATGATGTTCGCCAACCTGTTGCGCAACAGCCCCTCGGCCAATGCGAATGGAGTCACGACGGTGCATGTCGTTGAACATGCCATTACTGACACGGTGCAGGAGTTCCACCCGCCCAATATGTCGCTGGGCGACATCCTGGGTTTCCACAATCCCGTTTTCGATGCTCAAGATAAGCAGCAGGTGGGGCATGATAACGGGCAATGCACCCGTACCGTTGCAACAGGCAAGACCGAATGGGAGTGCTTCTGGACGGTCTTCCTGAGCGGCGGCAACATCACCGTTGAGGGTCCATATTATGACGATGGCACCGATACCACGCTAACCATTACTGGCGGTACGGGCCGCTATGTTGGAGCTGATGGCTGGATGCTGCTGCATGCGCGCGGCAACCCGGTCGGCTCGGAGTACGACTTCGTGTATCACCTGGTGGATTAGAATTTCTACTTTTAGGGTGGAGGTGACAAACAACTTTGTCGCCTCCAATTTTTGTTCAAACAGCCCTAAATCAACTCAAATGCGCGAAGATTTCGTGACAAAGATGTTATTTGCATTGAAATGCTTGCTCTATGAGAATCTACCTTCTATAATGGCACTAACAAGAATTGGATGAGTACATAAAATCGGCTATAGAGCCAGGGAGTACTGATGGTGGCAGACCTGCAAGAACTGAACGAACAATCTCAGAAAAACATTGTCGTTGCTGATAACGGAACAGGTGTGGAACTTGAGGATACTGGCGGTGATGAAGCAATTATCGAACCATTTGATCCTGCTCTGATTCGCGTAGATACAAGGCCAATGATCATTGATCTGCTACGTTTGCGCATAGAATATAACGAATTAGACCTCGCTCCTGGTTTTCAACGTAAAGGGGGTATTTGGAAAGATGAAGCTCAGAGCCGGTTAATCGAATCGATGCTCATTCGTATTCCTCTGCCTGCCTTTTACATGGATGCCACCAATGATGAGAAGTGGCTCGTGGTAGATGGACTGCAAAGGCTCACAACTTTAAAAAGGTTTATGGTAGAAAAGACGCTCCGGCTTAGTGGATTGGAATTTCTCAAACATTTTAATGGCAAATCTTTTGATGAATTGCCTCGCAATTATCAACGTCGTATCGCTGAAACGCAAGTAACGGTCTATCTGATTGAAAAGGGAACTCCAGACGAAGTAAAATTTAATATCTTCAAACGAATCAATACTGGTGGTTTACCGCTCTCAGCCCAGGAGATTCGACATGCGCTGAATCAAGGTGAAGCGACAAAGCTTCTTGCTCAATTGGCCGATTCTGATATATTCAAGAGAGCAGTGGATTATGGTATTAGTGATAACCGCATGGCAGATAGAGAATGTGTACTCAGATATCTAGCTTTTACGATAACGTCATATTTAATGTATGACAAGGATTTCGATGGTTTTCTGAATAATGCTATGAAGGAAATCAACAAAATGTCTGATCAGGAGCGAGTTCATCTACAGCAACGATTCGAACGAGCTATGGTTATTGCTAGAGAACTCTTTGGAAAAGATGCTTTTCGTAAAAGGTATAAAGTGGGAGCGCCCCGCCAACCAATTAATAAACCTCTATTTGAGACCTGGACGGTAAATTTTAATCAATTAAGCGACCAACAGGTAGAGAAATTGAAAGCCAGGAGTGCCGAATTAGTGAGTAAATTCATTGGTTTGATGAATAGCCCTGATCCACATTTCAATGAAGCGGTATCGTTTGCTACCGGTGATCCCAAGAAAGTGCGGTTGCGATTTGAAGCAATAGATCAGCTTATTAAGGAAGTAATAGCATGACATTCTCTGAAGAGATGCATAACCAAATGCTTCGCTCTGTACGTTTGCAGAACTATAAATGCTTTGAGGAGCAATCGCTCAGGTTTAAATCTCTGACCTTGCTTTCCGGATTAAATGGCACTGGGAAATCTTCTGTTCTACAGTCCCTACTTTTGCTGCGCCAATCGTTTCAGCAAAACCTATTACAAACAACAGGTCTGGCGCTTAATGGCGATTTGATACATATCGGGACAGCCAAAGATGCCTTGTTTGAAGGCGCAAAAGAAGATATGATTACTTTTGAACTCACCCTGGGTGATAAAACCACTAAAAGAACATGGCGTTTCGACTATGATAGAGAAACAGATGTTTTAGGTCTTGTTCCAAGAGAACCCGCAATTTCAGATTTTATCTACAGCCCTGATAACATTTATAGATCGAATCTCTTTGACAGCAATTTTCAATATTTGCAGGCTGAACGTATCGGTCCACGTCGCTTCTTTGAGACATCGGATTTTATAGTTCGTCAGCGAAGACAACTTGGCTCCTCTGGTGAGTATACAGCGCAATTCCTTGCAACTTTTGGCAAAGAGAAACTTGCAAATAGTATCCTGGGTCATCCAGTAGGTGTATCGTTGGCTTTGCAAGATCAAGTGGAAGCCTGGCTTGGAGAAGTAAGCCCTGGCACACATATTACCTTATCCCCAAATATAATTACCGATACTATCAGTCTGCAATACTATTTTGTCGCAGGTAATCAAGTGAGAAGCGCTGACTACCGGGCTGCTAATGTTGGTTTTGGCATTACCTACATATTACCAATACTTGTTGCAGTGCTTTCATCTAATCCTGGGTCGTTACTATTGATAGAAAACCCCGAAGCGCACCTTCATCCACATGGGCAGGTAAAGATGGGAGAGCTGTTAGCCCTTGCCGCATCATGCGGTGTACAGGTAGTAATAGAGACCCACAGTGACCACGTTTTGAATGGTATTCGCCTCGCGGTTCATGGCGGAAAATTATCCCCTGATGATGTCCAGTTACATTATTTTCAACGCGACCCGCAGAACGGACAGGCACATGTTACATCTCCACATATAGATAAAAATGGACGTATTGATCAATGGCCTGATGGTTTTTTTGATGAGTGGGAAAAGAGTTTGGGAACATTATTGATGCCGGGAGATATGTAGTACATGGATTTGGAAATGGTGTTGAATGAGTTATCATTGCTTCCTCTTGCCAGGGATGTCTATGCAGCGCGTAAGCGAATGGCCGAATTTGTTCAAACGGTTAATATGGCAACAAAGTATGGCGTTAAGGCAATGCTTCGCACCTCTACCGATTTCAATAGGGAAGAGTTAGCTCAAGGGTATCTCGTGGTTAAATGGGTGAATGATCCAGGTGTAGAGCGTGAATTGCGCCAACTGTATTTAAAAATTGCTACGAACGCCCCTTTCTTAATCGATGTAAATGATAGTGGCATACAAGAAAGTTTTGGCCTGTCTGATTTCTTTTGGGGTGAAGAACAGGCTATCGGGTTAGGTGCTGCTTTCTTACTTGATGCTCTTGCGCTCAGTTTGCGCTCAGATTCCTGCTGGTTTGATAGCCACCTGCAACTGAAAATCAGCCAGATTGGCGACGATGGAGAACTAACAGATACGTTTGAGGAAATTCCTCATGCGAGCCATTATAGCCACATACGCGAGCATATCGCATGGATTCAGAAACGCTTGCGTTCTAATGCCCGATTCGATATGCATGAGGGGTTAGCTATCTGGTCAGGTAAAGAGCAATGGTTTCCCCATTTGTATTTTTGTGAAAAGGTTCGAGAGCAGTGCCAGGAGTTATATCGAGGTGATCCCAGGTTGCTGTCAATTATGAAGCGTCTTTACGAGCTTGAAGATTATTGTAATAGCTGGCTTGATGGCCCTTTTGACCATACTAAAATAAACAAAGCAACTCCTGAAAGCGCGGCTACACTTGAATTATATGGCTCAGAGCATACATTCCAGTGTCATGATGGCGAATTTCGTGTATTTAGTTGGCATGTCCGGCTCACTCCTGGAGCCTGGCGCATACACTTCTTTCCATTGCCAGATGAGAGAAAACTCATCATTGGGTATGCCGGGCCTCATTTGAATACGGCTAAATTTCATCACTAAAGAAAGCCAGCTAGCCATATGTTTCACGATTTGGATAGCGATAGCGAAAGGTTGTTTACGATGGCAATTAGCATCGTAAACAGCCTTTCTTTAGTGAGCCGATTTATTTTATTTACCCTGCCTCGACCCCCGACTGCACCTCAATAGCCCTCGCTACAATCTCGGAAATATCCTCGACGTGCAGCTTTTCCTCGGCCTCGACGCCTTTGACGCCGTCGTCGAACATAGTGATGCAGAACGGACAGGCGGCGGCCAGCACTTCCGCGCCAGTCTCCAGCGCCTCGTTGATGCGCGTCTGGTTGACGCGCTTGCCAATGCGCTCTTCCATCCAGGCGCGCCCGCCGCCGCCGCCGCAGCAGAAGCTCTTGTTGCGGTTACGACGCATCTCGGTGATGCCATTGCTATTGAGGACGGTCAGCACGCGGCGCGGCTCGTCGTAGATGTCGTTGTAGCGACCGATGTAGCAGGGGTCGTGATAGGTTAGCTTGCGCTGGTCAAAGTCCTCCGGCAAGCTGATCTTCTCTTCCGAGAGCAGCTTATCGATAAAGGCAGTGTGGTGAATCACGTCGTAGTTGCCGCCCAGTTGTGGGTACTCGTTCTTGATGGTGTTGAAGCAGTGCGGGCAGGCCGTGATGATGGTGCGATGTTTGGGCGCTGTGCCGTTGCTCGCCGCGTGTCCATTGTGGCCGTTCTGGAAGTCATTGACGTTCAGGCCATAGCCGTTGAGTACTTCGATATTCTGTTGCGCCATCATCTGGTAGAGGTATTCGTTGCCGATGCGCCGCGCCGGATCGCCGGTGCAGGATTCTTCGGGACCGAGAATGGCGAAGTTGACGTTGGCCGCTTTGAGAATCTTGGCAACCGAGGTGGCGACTTTCTTGTTGCGCTCGTCGAATGACCCCATGCAGCCGACCCAGTAGAGTACATCGGCTTCTGGATTTTCGCCCATCAGAGGAATATCCAGCCCTGCCGCCCACTCAGCGCGTTTATCGTTGCTGATCTCCCAGGGATTGCTGTTGCGCTCGATATTGTTAAAGAGCGAGGTCACTTCCGTCGGAAATTCGCTCTCCTCCATCACGAGGTGACGGCGCATATCAATGATGGTCGGCACATGCTCAATGGAAACCGGGCAAATCTCCATGCAGGCGCGGCAACTGGTACAGGCCCATAGCGCGTCGGTGGAGATGATGCCGCCCACCATCGTTTCGTGATGCGCGGCTTTCCCCTTAGCTGTCTCGCCAAATTCCCCGCCCGCGATGCCCAATTTGCTCCACAATGTGTCCTCGCCCAGGATGCGATCGCTCTGCACGAAGAGGGCTTCCTTGACGCCCAGGATGATCTCTTTGGGGAAGAGCGGTTTGCCCGTATTAGATGCCGGGCAGACGGTATTGCAGCGCCCACATTCGGTGCAGGCATAGCCGTCGAGCAATTGCTTCCAGGTGAATTGTTCTGGTTTGGAGACGCCGTAGTCCTCGCGCTCCTCGATGTTTTCCATCAACGGTAACGCGCCCTTTGGTCCGTAGTTGCGGAAGAAGACATTGAACGGTGTCGCCATCAGGTGCAGGTGCTTTGAGCGCGGAATATAGACCAGGAAGGCGAAAAAGACGGTGACGTGTATCCACCAGAAAACGCGGAACAGCACAAGATTTGTGCTGGCACCTGCTCCACTGAGCGCGGGGCCGAACCACGCCCCGAACAGCGACCAGGATGTGCCGCCGCTCGCCGCGTAGTCGAAGATTTCGACGAGTGCGAGCGTAATCAGAATTAACAGAATGCCGATCAGGATGATAAAGCCATCCAACGAACCATGCAAAAAGCTGTTGAGTTGTTTAGGACGCACGATGCCGCGCCGGATGGCGAAGAGAACCAGCGCGATGGCGACGAAAATAATGAAGGCGTCGAGCAGACCAGCGAATACCTGGCTGTCACCAAAAAATGGCAACGACACTCCAAAGGCTCGCAACATCAAATCGAGCAGACCGAACTGGATGATGATGAAGCCCCAGAACGTAAAAAAGTGCGCGATACCAGGTATAGGGTCGCGCAGCACTCCGCTCTGACCAAGCACAACCTGAAAGAACGCGCCTATCCGCTCCTCGATATGGTCGGTGCGGTCCGTCCGCCGCGCCTTTACCAGCAAGGCGATTAACTGGACTGCTCGCACGCCAAAGAGGATGATGCCTGCGGCGGCCAGCAGAATAAATAAGACAACTGCAAACCAGTTTCCGGTTGGTGATGGGGGAGTCATACTATGAA
>JBOGTO010000018.1:0-3172 GCA_050695155.1 Ktedonobacteraceae bacterium | reverse complement strand
CGGCAACACTCCTCAGGCTAGTTCCAAACTTCAAAGGAGACAGAGAATGCGCTACCTTTTGAGACGCGCGGGCTTCTACCTGGTAGCATTGTGGGCTGCGGTGACGTTCAATTTCATCATCCCACGTCTGATGCCCGGTAATCCTGCTCTGGCGTACATAGCAAAGATTCATGCGCAGAATGTCACGACCGCGCAATACAATGCCATGTTGCAAGAATTTGGCGTGAATCCCAATGTACCGGTATGGAAGCAATATTTCGATTATGTGGGGGCCTTGCTGCATGGTCAACTGGGCATCTCGATTTCACAATTCCCCTCGCAGGTCTCGACTATCCTGGCACAAAGTCTGCCCTGGACGCTGGGGCTGGTTGGCACTGCCGTCATTCTGAGCTTTCTCATCGGCACTCTGATAGGGATGTTGATCGCCTGGCGGCGTGGCTCCTGGTACGATACAGCAGTGCCACCCATCCTGACTTTTTTCTCCGCCGTGCCTTATTTCTGGATGGCCCTGGCGCTGATTTACGTCTTTGGTGTGAACTTGAACTGGTTCCCCACCGATAGCGGCTATGATGTGTTCAATGTAACCCCTGGTTGGAGTTCCGATTTCATCATGAGCGTTGCTCAACATGCCATTCTACCGGTTATAACGCTGGTGATTGGTTCGCTGGCCGGCTGGGTGCTGACCATGCGCAACACCATGATTACGACGCTTTCGGAAGATTACGTGCTGATGGCGCAGGCTAAGGGGCTACCTGAACGACGGGTGATGTTTAATTACGCGGCACGTAACGCCATTTTGCCCAGTATTACCAGTTTCTCTATCTCACTGGGTCTGGTGGTGAGCGGCTCCTTGCTCACTGAAATCGTCTTCAACTATCCTGGCATCGGCTTCGCCTTATATAACGGTGTGCAAGGCGACGATTACCCTCTGGTTGAGGGGTGTTTCCTGGTGATTGCTATCGCTGTACTCGCCGCGAATTTCATGTCCGAGCTGGTCTATACGTTCCTTGATCCGCGTGTGCGACAGGGGAGGAACTAGGCAATGCAGGCAACAAATCTCACAGATCAGCAGATCAGTACCCCTACTATCCTGAATAGAGCGAAAGGGCGTGGGAGCAGTATTCTGCGTATCGTAACGTCCAATCCTAAAATCTCGGTTGGTCTGGGAATAGTGGTCTTCTTTGTGCTGGTGGCTCTCGCGGCACCGCTGTTGACGCCCTATGATCCCAATGCCAGCGTCGTGCGCGGTTCGCTCGCACCATCGTTCGCACACATCTTCGGCACAACCGGTCTGGGACAGGACATGTTCGCCCAGATCGTCTACGGGGCGCGCGTC
The DNA here is from genome assembly GCA_050695155.1 of Ktedonobacteraceae bacterium. Taxonomy (GTDB): domain Bacteria; phylum Chloroflexota; class Ktedonobacteria; order Ktedonobacterales; family Ktedonobacteraceae; genus CF-113. The sequence goes on along the minus strand of JBOGTO010000018.1, from coordinate 1,836 downwards.
TCGCTGGTGATTGGCTTCTGCGCGGCAATCGGCTCCACGCTCTTGCAGATTTTTTTCGGCCTGACCTCTGCCTACTTTGGCGGACTCGTCGATGATGTACTCTCTTTAATCATCAACGTTTTCCTGGTTTTACCGGGTCTGCCTCTCGCTATTGTGCTGGCTTCTCTGGCGAGCAATGCCGATGCTGCCAATAAAAATGAGTTTGTGCTTGCGCTGGTCTTGCTTTTTACCTCCTGGAGCTATGGCGCGCGTGTCTTACGCGCGCAGACGCTCTCCTTGAAAGAGCGCGAATTCGTAGCTGCCGCACGCTCGACTGGTGAAACGACGTTGCGCATCATCTTTAGTGAAATACTGCCCAATGAAATAGCGCTGGTGGCCTCTACCTTTATCGGCACCTTTGTGTACGCGGTGGGCGCTGAGGTGGCCCTGGAGTTTCTGGGGCTGGGCGATACATCTCAGGCGAGTTGGGGTGTGATATTGTACTGGGCGCAGAATAATACGGCGCTCATATCGGGCAAATGGTGGCAATTCGTGCCAGCGGGACTATGTGTGGCAGTACTCTGCGCGGGCCTGGCATTTATCAATTTCGGTATCGACGAAGTGGCGAATCCCCGCCTGCGTATCGAACGCCCGCAGCGCAAGCGCCTATTGTTAGCCAGGAAAAGGGGGTAGCATAATGATGACACCCATTGTTGCTGAACCTTCTACAAACGCCTCTACGCAACAGCGCAGCGCGTTGCTGCGGGTCAAACACCTCAACATAGATTATGAGACGAGCGGAAAACCTGTCCATGCCGTCAATGATGTGAGTTTTACGCTACACCGGGGCCAGATTCTGGGACTGGCAGGAGAAAGCGGCAGCGGGAAATCGACGCTGGCCTACGCCATCACCCGATTGCTGCATCCGCCTGCGGTCATTACCGGCGGCGAAATACTCTATTATCCACGCGAGGATGAGCAAAGAGAGTCAGGAGCGGCTAGAGGTTTTCCTGGCCCTGACACGCATAAGGCCGAGGGCGACCACAAGGGTCCCCTCCCCGCTCTACCCCACCCCCGCCCCTACAATGACTACGAAGACGGATTGGCAGGCGATGTTCATAGTAGGGGCGGGGGTGGGGTGGATGATGGGTGGGGACCCTTGCGGTCGCCCGCGTCCCCGGGTATCGGAGATGGGATGGATAGGCCCGCGTCCCCACCTATCGATATACTCCAATTGTCCAGTAAGCAACTGAGGGCTTTTCGCTGGCAGGAACTGGCTATCGTTTTCCAGAGCGCTATGAACGCGCTGAATCCGGTAATGCGGCTGGAAACGCAGATCGCGGACGTTTTGGAGGCGCATAATCCGGCGATGGGACGCGATGAACGCCGCCAGCGCGCCCTGGAGTTGTTGCGATTGGTGGGTATCACGCCTGATCGCCTGCGCAGCTATGCGCATGAACTGAGTGGCGGCATGAGACAACGCGCCATCATCGCTATTGCTCTTGCGCTAAATCCAGAAATCATCATCATGGATGAGCCAACCACCGCGCTTGATGTGGTGGTGCAGCGCGATATTCTGGCGGAGTTGATGGCTCTGCGCGAACACCTGAACTTCGCGGTTATCTTCATTACGCATGATCTCTCGCTGCTGCTGGAAGTTGCCGACCAGGTGGCGATCATGTACGCCGGCCGCATCGTGGAAGAGACCTCGTGGCAACAGCTTTATCGTCATCCGCGCCACCCCTATAGTCATGGGCTGCTGAATTCATTTCCCTCGCTGCGTGGACCAAAGCGCAGGATGAGCGGCATCCCAGGCTCGCCGCCCGATCTGCGCAATGTGCCTGTCGGCTGCGCGTT
>JBOGTO010000017.1:0-4652 GCA_050695155.1 Ktedonobacteraceae bacterium | reverse complement strand
TTGGGGGGTATGGGGATGGGGCCACCCCATAATGTAGGGACGCCCCTTGTGGGCGTCCGGCGGGCGGGGCTTGCGATTACCGTGATCTCTTGTTACAATAGCCGCAAATCGCAAGGGATAGAATGTGAGCTTTTACGCTATGCAAGGGATGCCGCCGCCGACACCGTCTTCGTCAACCACGCTTAATGCTGCTACGCTCAGGAAGGCTATTGGGCGCTATTATAGAGAATTGGATGAGTATAAGGGTAAGGCGGATTATGAGCTGGCTTTGCGCAGTGCGTTCCAGAATTTGCTGGCCGATGGCGCGCGTCACGTTGGCTGGACGTTGATACCGGAGCAGACCATCGAGGGCGGCATCCGGCCCGATGGCGTCATGCGCGACGCCAACAACCTGCGGCGCGGCTACTGGGAGGCCAAAGGGCCGGAGAGCGACCTCGATAAAGAGATTGCCATCAAGATCAAGAAGAATTACCCGCTCACCAACACCATCTTCGAGAACACGCGCCGCGCCGTCCTCTACCAGGGCAAGCGCAAAGTCTTTGACCTGGACATGACGAAGATTGACGATGTGCAGGATGTATTGCAGCAGTTTCTCACCTATACCGAGCCGCACATTGAGAAATTCCAGACGGCGGTGCTGGAGTTCAAGCGACGCATCCCCGAACTGGCGCACGATCTGCTCAACATCATCGAAAAGGAACATCGTGAGAATAAGCGATTCATCACTGCCTTTCTCAGCCTCGCCACCATTTGTCGCCAGTCGCTCGATCCCAACCTGGACGACAAGGCCATCGACGAAATGCTGGTGCAGCACCTGCTCACCGAGCGCATCTTCCGCACCGTCTTCAACAACCCCGATTTCGTCAACCGCAACGTTATCGCCGCCGAAATCGAAAAGGTCATCGCCGCTCTCACCAGCCGCTCATTTAACCGCCAGGAATTTCTCAAGCATCTTGATCGCTACTACGTCGCCATCGAAGGCACCGCGCGCGGCATCGAAAGCTGGAGCGAGCGCCAGGAATTTCTCAACACCGTCTACGAAGGCTTCTTCCAGGGCTTCTCCGTCAAGCAGGCCGACACGCACGGCATCGTCTACACCCCGCAGGAAATCGTAGACTTCATGTGTAACAGCGTGGAAGAGGTGCTGAAACGCGAATTTGGCACCTCCATCGCCGAGCCGGGCGTGCAAATCCTCGACCCCTGCGTGGGAACGGGCAGCTTCATCGTCAACCTCGTGCGCCACCACATCCCGCGCAGCAAACTGAAGCACAAGTACCAAAACGACCTTTTCTGCAACGAAATCATGCTGCTGCCCTACTACATCGCCTCGCTCAACATCGAACACGAATACTACGAACGCATGAACGAATACCTGCCCTTCGAAGGCATCTGCTTCGCCGACACCCTCGAACTCGCCCAGGGCCAGCAACTCTCCATGTTCGTCGAACAAAACACCGAACGAGTCCAACGCGAAAAAGACGCCCAAATCATGGTGGTGATTGGGAATCCGCCTTATAATGCGTGGCAAAGGAGTGAGAATGACAATAATAAAAATCGTCGCTATCCTGTCATTGATGGGCGCATTAGAGAGACTTATACGAAAGGCTCTAAAGCAATTAATAATAGGGCAGTAAGCGACGCTTATGTCAAATTTTTCCGTTGGGCAACAGATCGACTTGGAAACCATGATGGTATCGTTTGTTTAGTAACCAATAATGGCTTCCTTGATGGAATAGCATTTGATATGTTCCGTAAATGTTTAGCTGAAGAGTTTACTCACATTTACCACGTCGATCTTGGCGGAAATGCACGAAAGCATGGTGGAGGTAATGTCTTCGGCATTATGGTTGGTGTCGGTATTACTATTCTGGTACGTAAGCGAGAGGGAATTAATTCGCCAGATAAACCAGCCAATATAATGTACCACAAAGTTATTAACGAGCAGAGTAGTATTGAGAAGCTGATTACTATATCTAAGACAAGCAGTATTTATCAGCTAGAGTGCCAAACACTTCAACCAGATGATAGGTTTACTTGGATTACTGAGAATCTTCAATCAGAGTTTGATGCAGAGAATTTTGTACCAATAGGCACAAAAGAAGCAAAAGCATCTCGTTTGGAGGGCATCAAAGGGACAGAGGTAAAAACTATTTTTAAGACCTATTCGCCAGGGGTACAGACAAACCGAGATAGCTGGATGTATGATTTTGATGCAAGCAAGGTCGCTCATAAAGCGCAACAGATGATTGAAACATATAATAGCGAACTTTCGCGTTGGATTCGAGCTGGATGTCCCAAAGATATAGATAATTTCGTACTCAGTGATGCGAGCAAGATAAAATGGAGTAGCCGTTTAAAAGAGTGCTTTCAACGGAAAATAGAAGCTAGCTTTAAGCCATCGGCTATACGTAATGCCTTGTATAGACCTTTCATACATGAATATCTCTACTTCGATAAAATGATGACTCACCGTCAAGGCTTATTTCCTACCTTCTTCCCTGCTCCTTTCGCAGAAACAGAAAATGGAGTGATATGCGTTGCAGGTGTTGGGGGACGATTAGGCTTTGGTTGCCTTGTAACCAATATAATTACTGATGTGGATTTGGCTTTTGAAAAAGCAGAATGTTTCCCCTACTACACCTATGCTGAGGATGGCAGCAACCGGCGCGAGAACATTACCGATTGGGCGCTGGCGCAATTCCAGGCGAAGTACGGCGCTGAGGTGACGAAGTGGGACATCTTCCATTATGTCTATGCGCTGCTGCATCACCCGCAGTACCGCGAACGCTATGCCGAAAACCTCAAGCGCGACCTGCCGCATATTCCCCTGTTGCATCGCGGCGAGGCGTTCCAGACCTGCGCGCGTGTTGGCAAACAATTGATGGAGCTGCACCTGCATTACGAGCAGGCCAGCGAATACCCCTTGCAGGAGATCGAGAACCCCGACGTGCCTTTCTCCTATCGCGTGGAGAAGATGCGCCTGACGCCCGACCGCGCCGCGCTGGTGGTCAACCCGTCCCTCACGCTGGCCGGCATCCCGCCGCGCTGTTTCGCCTATCGCCTGGGCAATCGCTCGGCTCTCGAATGGGTCATCGATCAATACCAGGTCAGCGAAGATAAACGCAGCGGCATCGTCAGCGACCCCAACAACCTCGACGACGAGGAATACATTGTACGCCTGGTACGCCAGATTGTGACGGTCAGCCTGGAGACGGTGCAACTGGTGGACGAACTACGACAGGCGGTGACAATGGACGATTGGATGTGATGGATAGTTCTCTTCTCGCCACATGGTAAGGACGAGGGCGACCGCAAGGGTCCCCACCACACAATCAGAGGTTGCATAGAGGGCCGTCGCGCTTGACATGTGTGGCTCCGAGGGCGACCGCAAGGGTCCCCACCCATCCCAACCCTGTAGCACTAAACAAATCATCAGCAATCATTTCTGGGACGAGGGCGACCGCAAGGGTCCCCACCCATCCCAACCCCGCCCCCGCCCTTACTATGATCGCGCCCCATCCCCCGCCGTAGTCATTGTAAGGGCGGGGGCGGATGACGCTGGGGGTGGGGACCCTTGCGGTCGCCCTCGTTCCCTGTACCTACGTTGGAGGAACATAACCATCAGCGCATAGGGACGCTGGGGGTGGGGACCCTTGCGGTCGCCCTCGCCTCTTACAATACGCGCAAAATCTGAAACTCATCCTGATTGATCTATTCCCGCCTTGCAAAAACCCTGCCAATGCGTTACACTCTCCATACCACACACAGAAAGGAGGTGTCAGGATGGTTGTACAGAAGAGAAACGTGGTAGAACTATCCCGGCACCGCACTGCGATGATTTAGTTCTGCCGCAACCAACATCCATCCAATTTCATAATGGACAACATGGCTTTTGTTTGCCATGTTTTTTGACAGGAGATGTTTTGTGTCAGAACACACCTCAACTACTGGCTTCCTCGACGTGCAGGCGGCCACGCTTTACTATGAATGCGCGGGCGAAGGGTATCCTTTGCTCTTGATACACGCGGGCATCGCGGATAGCCGCATGTGGGACGACCAGTTCCCCATCTTTGCGCAACACTATCGCACCATACGCTACGATCTGCGCGGCTTCGGTCAAACTCGCTGGCAATCGGGGACGTTTGCCAACCGCGAAGACCCCGTTGCGCTCTTCAAGGCGCTCGGTGTACAGAAAGCGCATGTTATCGGCATCTCATTCGGCAGCATGATTGCGCTCGACCTCGCGCTTGACCACCCCGAACTGGTGGCCTCGCTCGTCATGGTGGCTCCCGGCCTTGGTGGCACAGAGCCATCAGAACAGCTTCGCCGCTTTTTCGAGGAGGAAGATGCCCTGGAGGAGAAAGGTGATTTGCAAGGCGCGACTGAGTTGAATGTGCGCCTGTGGGTAGATGGCCCGCAGCGTACCCCCGACCAGGTGAATCCAGCGGTGCGCCAGCGTGTCTACGACATGCAGTATCACGCCTTCAACGTTCCCATGCCCGAAGACGCGCATGAACAGGAGCTTGAACCTCCTGCCGCTATGCGCTTAGCGGAGGTGCGCGTGCCAACGCTGGTCATCGTAGGCGACCTCGACCTGCCCGAAAAGCTGGAACTCACCGCGCACCTGGCCGCCAGCATTCCCGGCGCTCGTC
>JBOGTO010000016.1:0-8125 GCA_050695155.1 Ktedonobacteraceae bacterium | reverse complement strand
GGGTAGTAAGGACGGGGTACTTGCACCCCGTCCTTACTACCTCGCTCGGTTGTCAAAAATACGTTGCCTTACTCGACGAGGCCGTTGATTACTGCCTGGGCGCGGTTGAGGGCTTCGCGGCGCACGTAGTAGTAGGCCCACAGGCCCTTTTTGCGGCAATCGACGAGGCCAGCGTCACGCAGGATGCGCAGGTGATGCGAAATAGTGGGCTGTTCGAGCGTGAAGCTTTCGACGATTTCGAAGACGCACACTTCGCCTTCGTGACGACCGAGTAAGCTTAAAATACGCAGGCGCGTCGGGTCTGCCAGAGCTTTGAGCAGGCGCGCCTGCATGACCGCCTCCTCCTCGGTGAGCGCCGGCATAAATTTGGGGGATACGCCGACTGCTGTGTTCGCGCCAGGAAGCTGCCGGTGTAACATACCTATAGATGCCAGTGAATTTGACGGTACGGCTGTCATTGATCGATTCGTACCCAGCGGATTATTAGATGCCATGTCTTCTCCTTCCACCTTCCAACCAGATAGATGCATTTCCAGGTTCTGGGGGAGACCTTATTATCAGTATACATAAGCATCCAAATTTAGTAGTTCTCTATGCAAAAGCGTTATAAATCAGTTGCATAACAGCACGGCGCACATGTGAGATTTCGCGTGGATCGCTGAACTCCTGCGGAAAGATATACATAATATCTGCCGCTTTGAGGCCACAGTTGTAGAGTAAGTAAGCAAGTTGCCGCTCGCGCTCATTCGCAAGCACTCCTTGAATGCTCTGCCACAGTTCTTGAGCCTCGACTATCTCTTCTATACTTCTCTCCCTCCTTAAAGCGGGGGGCGACAAATTACCTTCCTCTAATAATTTGAGGACCTGGTGTACGTCCATCATGCATGACTCCTTCATGGTACGAAACAAAGCTCTCATCGCATCAAATTACCTGTTCATTTTCTATCTACCTCCTTGACGTAGGGAATATACCAAAAACCTACACATTTCTCGTCCATTCAGTGTCTTCATAATCGGCAAGAGATGCATTCAAAATTGCTCGACTGCATTGGAATATCGGTTCCAGCTTTGCTTGAAATATTGTAGGTTTTCAGTCTGTCTTTTCGTCATGGAGAATGGAGCAGAGTATCGTATGGCTCAAACAGCGCGCGCTCCCACTACCTCCGCGCAACCCGTTGATAATAGCTGGTTTGTGGAGGTAGTAGAACTGGCGCGAACAGGGGATAAATCGGCTTTTGACAGATTGTATCAACACTTCTATATCCCTATCAGTAAGTACCTGGCACACATGGTAGGCGATGATGAAGAGGGACATGATCTTGCGCAAGAAACATTTCTTAAAGCATGGCAAGCCTTACCGGGCATACGTGATGGACTACGATTCCATAGCTGGCTTTATCGCATCGCCACCAACACCGCTCTTGACCACCTGCGCAGGCGGAAATTTCGCTGCGCGCGCTGGGAAAATAGTGGCGAGGATGGCCTGCCCGCGAAGATGTATGTATCAGGGCCAGAAGAACACGTAGCGGAAATAGAACACATCCAGCAGGCGCTGGCGCGCGTATCGCTGAAGTATCGTAGTTGCCTGATCTTACAACTCGTGGTGAACTTATCGCAACGCGAGATTGCCGCCTCGCTCAAGATAAGTGAAAAAAGTGTTAGCATCTATGTCAGTCGAGGTAGTGAGCAGTTCCGGCTGGCCTATCAACATCTCTTACTATCAAGCCGTAAGGTAGCGCGAAAGGAGGAAATGCAAATTCATGAAAAGCGTAATGAAAGATTCGATGCGTTTACCCTGTACAGACTGGGTACAGAAGCTCTCGGCCAGGCACCCGGATGATCTCTCGGCTTATGATCGCCGGGCGCTTCATGAACATCTGGCCTCATGCGGAGCGTGCAATGAAGTATACAGTGCTTACAGAATACTGGAAGCTGGCATTCGCTGTTTGACCACGATACAGCCCATACCTGAATTTTCATATGAGCCGCTACAACCCGTGAGAAAACCACCGGCAGCTACATCTGTCCTCTCTTTACCATCTCTCTTGCCACTTCTGACAGCTCTCTCGTCTTTGTATTCGAGAGTAAGTTGGTCTCTGCTCTTTCAAGCAGTACATACCTGGGTACTCGTTGTTCTTAGCAAGTTCCCGCGCCGGATCGCATACGCCAGTTCAAGCAATTGCTTTCTGTATGTCATGCGCAACGACAGTGGATATTTCCTGTGGAAGCATAAAAGATACAAGAGAAATGAACTCCTCTTCAACATGCCAATACGGGGGAGCGGTATGCTGTTCACCGGTTCCGGCACTGCCCTGGCAGCCGCTCTGGATTTCTGCAAGTATGCGGTACAGGCGTAGGATTGCGTCAGCATCAATTGATGGATGGGGACCGGACGCCCACAAGGGGCGTCCCTACATCTGGGCTTCCCCTCCCCCACATGAAGATGGACGGAGTATAGATTGTCAAGCTTCATGTGACGGGGTGGGGTCATCCGAACATGTAGGGACGCCCCTTGTGGGCGTCCGGCCTTTCTTATGAGCGTTTCTCCGGTTCTCGAATCTTCAAGTGCAATTCCTGCAATTGTTTCTCGTCAACGGGCGAAGGGGCGTTCATGAGCAGGTCTAAGGCGCTCTGGGTTTTGGGGAAGGCGATAACTTCACGGATGCTGTCCTCGTCGGCTAGCAGCATGACGAGGCGGTCAATGCCCAGGGCGATGCCGCCGTGCGGGGGCGCGCCATACTCGAAGGCTTCGAGCATGTGGCCGAACTGCTCCTTGATTTGTTCGTCGTCCAGTTTCATGAGCGAGAAGACTTTGTGCTGTAGCTCGGCCACATTGATACGCACACTGCCGCCGCCGATTTCGTAGCCGTTGCAGATGATATCGTACTGTTTGGCGCGAATGTTCAGCGGATCGCTATCGAGCCGGTCAACGTGAGCCTCGTCCATGCCGGAGAAGGGGTTATGTTCAGCCTCGTAACGCTGGCCCTCCTCGTCGAAGTGTAGCAGGGGGAAATCGACCACCCAGCAAAGCGCCATTTCTTGAGGATCGATCAGTTTGAGCCGTTCGGCCAGCTTGACGCGCAGGCGGAACAGTACATCGTTGCACACCTTCGCGCTATCGGCCACAAAGAGCAGCAAATCACCCGCCTCACCCTGCAAGCGGTCGATGATGGCCTGTACCTCTTGTGTGGACATGAATTTGGTCAGCGGGGATTTAATCTCGGATGCCGGACTGATCCCCAGCGAAACCAGGCCCTTCGCACCCAGCATCCGCGCGAACCCGGTCAGTTCCTCGATCTCTTTGCGACTATAGCCGCCCGCGCCCGGCACACGCATACCCTTGACCATACCACCAGCAGCTAACGCGCCCTGAAAGACGCCAAAGGTGCCAGCCGCCGCCAGGCCGCTAATCTCGACCAGGGGCAGATCAAAGCGCAGGTCAGGGTGATCTGTGCCGTAGCGTTCCATGACGCGCGCGTAGCTCAGGCGCGGGAAAGGGCGCTGCTTGATGCGCTTGCTGGTGGTCTTCTCGATCAGGAAGATCAAGAGACCCTCGATCAAGTCCATCACATCCTCTTCGGCCACGAACGACATTTCCAGGTCGAGCTGGGTAAATTCGGGCTGGCGATCAGAGCGTTGATCTTCGTCGCGGAAACAGCGCGCGATCTGGAAGTAACGGTCAAGCCCGGCCACCATCAACAACTGTTTCAGTTGCTGTGGAGACTGTGGCAGCGCGTAGAACTCGCCAGCATACAGACGACTGGGAACGAGGTAGTCGCGCGCGCCCTCCGGCGTACTCTTCATCAGGATGGGCGTTTCAATCTCCAGGAAGTCGCGTTCATCCAGGTAATCGCGGATGACCTTCACCGCGCGATGGCGCAAGATGATGTTGTCGCGCATCTTAGGACGACGCAGATCGAGATAACGGTATTTGAGACGCAGGGACTCATCAACCGAGATGGTATCGCTGATGGGGAACGGCGTGGTGCGCGATGGATTGAGAATAACAACGCTATCAGCCGCAACCTCGATGGCTCCAGTTTTCAGGTTGGGATTCTCTGTCCCTGGCAAGCGTGGCACGACGGTGCCTGTCACCTGGGCGACAAATTCGGAACGCAGCTCTGAGGCAATGCGATGCGCTTCAGGGGAACGCTCCGGGTCGCAGATAACCTGTGTGATGCCATAACGGTCGCGCAAATCGAGGAAAACCAGGCCACCATGATCGCGGCGTCTATTCACCCAGCCCGCCAGCGTCACCTGTTGCCCAATATTAGCCGCCGACAGTTCGCCGCACGTATGTGTACGAAAATACGCTTCAAAAGCCACTATTTTATGCTCCTTGCATTTATGCACCACTCGCGCAACCGGCCTGCGTGCCTGAACTGACCGTTACCAGGTTCAATTGCGAAGCATTTTGCGCCAGCATATTAACATTCGCGCCCTGGGGATCGACCGCAATGCTCTTCACCGGGTTTAATAACTGGGGAGAAAAAAATTGCTGCACGAGCTGCATAGTCAGGCTTGGTTGCGCGGACGTACCCGTTGCTGTAGATGGTCCCGTTCCGCTCACCGCTGGAATGTCGAGATCAAGCACGCGATGGTTCTGCGGGTCTCCAATGTAGAGATGAGGCGCGCCATTTACCACGCCGGAGGCCAGCATGGTAGCCGTCGATATGTTCAGGGGAACATTGCTATTCTGGCTCTGTGGTGTTACTGCCGGTATCGGTGTAGACGGTGTGTACCCGATCGATGTAATCGACAACGGTGTTGGAATAACAAGTGTTGTCAACACCGGAGTGAACAAAGCCGATGTATTGATAGCTGCTCCTGTCAATGGCAGACTCTTTACTTCTCCATCAGAGAACAGCATAAAAAACTGGTTCGAGAAAGCGGCTACACTGCTAATGGTCGCCGAGATGGAAAAGTTAAAGGGACTCGCGGGTACCAGGTGGTTTTTGTTATCCGGCGCGTATTTGACGATATGCCCCTGGTTCTGGTTCGCCAGCACGACGTATACATTAGTTCCCCAGGCGGTAAAGGCCGTAGCTATGGGTACAAAGCCGCCAGCGGTATAGGTTTGATCAATAGTCACATTGATGGGTTGTACCAGCTTGCCGGTCTGATCAAGGGTATACATGGTCAACGTGTAGCCACCTGGCACCTGCGCGCCATTCTGCACCTGTAATTGTTCAGAGAGTGTAAACAGTTGCGAACCACCACTGGCAATAGAGATATAGCTCGATGCAGCAGGCTTTGGCAGGCTCGCAACCAGGTTAAACGAATTATCAATTTGATAGATCGAACCGTCCTTACCAAGCGCAAACAGAGAGTTTCCGGTGCCTTTACCATTTTGGACAACAACGACATTTTGGGGTTGGGCATTGCTATCGGTTGCATTGACCGGGTTTATGTTTGTCAAATTACAGGGCAAGCTAGCGATATTATTCAAGCTGTTGTATTGCTCAATGGAAGATTTGACCTGCGCTACCATTTGATTTTGCAACGTTGTCAATTGACCGTTCTGGCTGCCATCCAACGTTTGCGTTTTGGGTAGAGCGCTCAGGCTACTCTGCGCGGTGGACAGGTCCTGCAAAGCCCTTGTAGGGTCTTTCTCGCCCTTCGCAGTTACAATCTTTTGTTGTGCTTTATCCAGCGTTTGTGCGATAGCCGCATTCTGATTTGAGTGTACAAAATAAAAGATGCCACCACCAGCCAGCGCTGCAACGATCAAAAAGATCAAGAACAGAGTAGGAAAAAAGAGACGACTGCGGCGATACATTGCGACCGCCGGTTGCGGGGCCGTGATACTATCGGGGGAAGCTAATGGGCCGCTGCTGAATTGCAACGGAGTACTGCTCACCCGCACATCGCCATTACTGGCTGCGAACGACACAGGCGAACCCGCCAGCATATTCAACGCGCTGGTATTCTCTTCGCTGATTTCACGCCCGCCCACATGCACAGCGCTGGCGATACGCGCCCCCGGCGGCTCCATGCCAACCTCTTGCACCCGCACGACGATGGCCGTAATGTTGTCCGGGCCACCATTTTCATTGGCGCGCTCGACGAGGTGATAGACGCTCTCCTGCGGCACCGACTGGTCTACGATACGCATAACTTCTTCATCGCTTATCAGACCAGATAGTCCATCGGTGCAAAGCACCAGGCAATCGTTCTCTTGCAACGGCTCCAGGAATACGTCCACCTCAACGTCCGGCTGCGTACCCAGGCAGCGCGTAATAACGTTGCGCTGCGCGTGCGTGCGCGCCTGCTCCTCGGTCAGTAACCCGGCTCGCACCTGCTCGGCTACCCAGGAATGATCTTGCGTAATTTGCCGCACCTGGTTCCCACGCACCATATACGCCCGGCTGTCACCCACATTGGCAATATAGGCCATATTGCCGCGTAAGACTGCCGCGACACAGGTGGTACCCATGCCACTGCGCAGCAAATTCTCCGCTGCGCGCTGGTGGATGGCAAGATTGGCGCGTTTAATGGCCTGTAGAAGAGGAGTCGGCACATCCTGGTTATCGTCTATGTAGTAGGCATTACTTACTGTATCAACCGCGATCTCGCTGGCAACCTCACCAGCAGCGTGTCCTCCCATACCATCGGCAACGATAAACAGCGCGCCTTTCATCGCCATGACCTGCGGGTCTTTGGGGATGACATAAGCCATATTATCTTCGTTATGTTCGCGTTTGCGGCCAACATCGGTTAGCTGTGCCGGATCGAGGCGGAGTTGTTTCGCCAACGCCATTATCTCCCGTTATGAATGAGGCGAAATGTATAAAAAACATACGCAATCTCCATTGCGCCCCCTGAAACTGTAGGCTATAATACTCCAACGCAAAGAAAAACGCAACGGCGGTTGTTTTCGATGTTTTGCTTTGCCACTATGCCTACTATGATTATTAACGAGTATACTCTGTCGCTTAACGGGGCGCAAGATACGTTACGGCTGGACTAGCACTATTGGGGCGGTATATGGAACTCATCCAATTGGATAAGCAGACCTGGGTTATTCAGGGAGGCGCGAATATTGGCGTAATCGCTTATGAAGGACGCTGCCTGATTATCGATAGCGGCATCGATAAGGATGCCGGCCAGGCTATATTGAAGCAGGTGAAAAAGCTGGGGCTTAGCCCGACCGCGCTGCTTATCACGCACGCGCACGCCGACCATACTGGCGGCGCGCACCAACTGGTGCGGCAGACGGGGCTAAAAGTCTATGCCACGCGCGTTGAGGCGTCGGTGATGGCAGGTCCTATTCTGGAGCCGCTCTACCTTTTCGGAGGAGCCACACCTCCAAAGGAACTACAGCACAAGTTTTTCCTGGCGAAACCATGCGTGGCCGATTGCATATTGATGGGCGACGAAAAGGCTATCGACCAGATTCCACTCGAAGTACTCTCATTGGCCGGGCATAGCTCTGAACAGGTGGGCGTAGCCTTTGGCGATACGCTGTTCGCAGGTGATGCCTTTTTAACGCCCGAGATTCTGGATAAACACCGCATTCCTTTCTATACAGACATTGCCACAGGACTTACTACCCTCGATATGCTGAAACAGCGCGTATCATCGTTTGCTCATATAGTGGCCGGACATGGCGAGGTCTACACATCACCGGAGCGCGCCATACAGGCCATAGAGTACGCGCAGGCACGCCTGGAGAACATCCTGGAGGCGACGCGCGCCGCGCTCGCCTATGGAGAAGGACGCCAGTTTAGTGATGTGCTACGGGCGGTGGCCGAAAGCCAGGGGGCGACTATCACATCGCTATCTCAGCATGTGCTTTACACAACAACCGTGCAATCCGCTCTCAGCGCCCTCTACGCGCGTGGCGAAGTGCGACCGTTATTTGCGGATAATATTTTGTTGTGGCAGAGGGTGTAGAGACACCCACATGAACTTTCAAAAATGATTGTAGTAGACATCCGTAGGGGCGGGGGAGGCGGATGGGTGGAGTGGGGACGCTTGCGTCGCCCTTTGTTGGGGTTGCGTAATCCCGACGGCGGGGAAGGCGGATGGGTGGAGTGGGAACGCTTGCGTCGCCCTTTGTTGGGGTTGCGTAATCCCGACGGCGGGCGACGCAAGCGTCCCCACCCATCATCCACCCCACCCC
>JBOGTO010000015.1:0-15326 GCA_050695155.1 Ktedonobacteraceae bacterium | reverse complement strand
ATCTTGACGCTCCTTGCTCCCAAGGGGGCCTTGAGCCAGGATGCCCAATCGCACATCGACCCGCAGCGAGGTGACTCCGCTGCAGCAGCGTTCGCAAGGGCATTGCACGAAGCTGCTTCAACTGACGATACACACCAGGATACGCAACGAGTTTCTCTTAGCTATCTTGACGTGACCGTCAACGGAGAAGCGCAGGCAAGCCTGCTCTAAGTGCTTGACAAGCATGTGCATACCATTGGGAACAGGCTTTTGGGCATTCCCGTAAAGCTGCGGCAAGCACCCGCCGCCTATCATTCAACAGAACAAGGCGAGATGGACGGGCCACCATCCCTGGTCAGCCTGCGTCTGGTGGCGCGAAATTCAGAAGCAAGTCTGCTTGGCAGCTATACCAACACCTTTCTCCATGCCCAGGCGGTGAGTACGTGGCAGGCGATGATGGAAAACGGTCGTCCATGCTTTTTACTTGTCATCGATGGTTTTCTCGACGACGCTATTGAATCACTTTCAACCTTCTTTTCTCACGTGGAGGAGTATCTTCACCATGCATGAGGAACGACAAGGAGAAAGCATATGACGCAAAAGGCCTCTTCTGCCAACCCAAACCCGGAACCGCCCTATATCCTTGCACTCGATGTAGGGACCTCATCGACGCGTGCATTACTTTTTGATGCACAGGGTAACACTCTGCCGAATGTCCTTGCCCAGCGTACGTACACACTCACGATTTCGAATGAAGGCGAGGTTTCGGTTGATCCTGATGCCCTGGTGGCGATCGTTAAACAGACCATCGATGATATCCTGGAAATGGCTGGCCCATTGGCAAAACATATCGGAGCAGTAGCAATAGATACCTTCTGGCATGGCCTCATGGGAGTCGATGCCGACAATCGTCCTCTCACCCCACTGATCCTCTGGGAAGATACACGTCCTCATCGAGCAGCGGTAGAGCTACTCAATCTGCTTGATGAAGCAGCGATCCACGCTCGAACGGGAGCACGATTGCATGCCAGTTATTGGCCTGCGAAGCTGCGCTGGCTGGCAACACAAGTACCTGATACCTTCTGGCGCGTTGCCCAGTGGCTCTCCTTTGGCGAATACCTGTATCGTCACTTCCTGGGCCGTTCCGTCTGTAGCCTCTCGATGGCCTCCGGTACGGGCATGTTGCAGACGCGCGCGCGCGCCTGGGATAGTGAACTGATGGAAGTGCTCGACGTGCGACCAGAGCAGTTACCGCCCCTTGGAGATCTGTATGAGAGTGTGCAAGGTTTAACACCCGCATACGCCTCAGCATGGCCCGCTTTACGCAACGTTCCCTGGTTTCCGGCTATAGGAGATGGTGCAGCAGCCTGCGTCGGTTCAGGGTGTGCCAGTATGGAGAACTGGTCAGTAACGATTGGTACCTCCAGCGCAATGCGTGTTGTTGTACCCCCTGAACAGGTGATTCCTCCGTTGGGTCTCTGGCTCTACCTGATTGATGCCAAACGAGCCGTGCTTGGGGGCGCATTGAGTGAAGGTGGCAACATGCTCTCCTGGCTCGATAGCGTCCTCAAATTGCCATCGCTCGCTGCCACCGAGAGCCTCGTGGCAGCGCTGCAACCCGGTGGGCATGGTGTAACTATCCTTCCATTCATTTCAGGTGAGCGGAGCCTGGGTTGGCATGCGAATGCACGTATGACCATCAGCGGCATTCAGGCACATATCTCCCCAGCAGACCTCCTACGCGCGGGTATGGAAGCGCTGGCCTATCAACTCGATGCGCTCTGTGAGCAAGTATGCCAGGCATTACAGATAGAGAAGACGGTGCCGAGGATTATCGGCAGCGGGGGTGCGTTGCTGGGATCGGTGACGCTGGGGCAGATCGTTACGGACACGCTGGGTGTAGCAGTCTATCCTTCCCTTGACCACGAAGCCTCGGCACGCGGCGCCGCCCTTCTGGCACTGGAGGCAATGGGCATGCTGCCAGATGTTGCACAGGCGCCTGCGCATTTGAAGTCGCCGATCATACCGGATGCTGAGAATCATGCTGTGTACAGGAAAGGGGCAGAGCGGCAGCAAAAGCTGTACCAGGCGCTCCTCGAGGGAAGACCAGAATCTTTCGCACAGAGTTCATAACGGCCTATCAGGCTCTGATGAAGTTGGACATGCAGGAACGTAGTGCACCTTATTGCCAGGAAAGGAACACACAATGCAACTTGGAATAGTAGGACTGGGCCGCATGGGCGCATTCATGGCGCAGCGGCTGATACGAGGAGGTCATACGATCGTCGGGTACGTCCGCCACGCGGAAACCGTGGAGGTGCTGCTGAAAGAAGGATCCATCACAGAAGGGGCCTCATCTTTGCCTGACCTCGTCAATAAACTGTCCACGCCACGTGCCATCTGGCTGATGGTGCCCGCCGCCTCGGTGGATGCGACCCTGGAAACCATCGTCCCACATCTCGCACCAGGCGACATCGTCATTGACGGCGGTAATTCCTACTACCATGATGATATTCGTCGTGCGGCCGAGCTCAAACCCAAGGGTATTCACTATGTTGACGTTGGAACGAGTGGAGGCGTCTGGGGCCTCGAGCGTGGTTACTGCTTGATGATCGGCGGTGAGGAGGCTGTTGTACAACATCTCGACCCAATCTTCTCGGTCCTGGCCCCTGGCATCAACGCCGCAGCTCGCACATCTGGACGCGAGAAGATTGGGGGAACCGCCGAGCAGGGGTACCTGCGCTGCGGGCCAAACGGTGCTGGTCACTTCGTGAAGATGGTCCACAATGGCATCGAATACGGTATCATGGTCGCCTACGCAGAGGGCTTGAACATCCTGCATCATGCGAACGTGGGAAAACATCAACAGGAGATCGATGCCGAGACATCACCACTGCGCAATCCGGAATACTACCAGTACGATCTCAATCTCCCCGATGTCGCAGAGCTTTGGCGACGTGGCAGCGTGATTGGTTCGTGGTTGTTGGATCTGACCGCCGACGCGCTCCTCAAGAGTCCTGACCTTACCAACTTCCATGGTCGAGTATCAGATTCAGGGGAAGGTCGCTGGACCATCGCCGCCGCCATCGACGAGTCCGTTCCAGTACCCGTCCTCAGTTCGGCACTTTTTGAAAGGTTCAGTTCGCGTGATGAAGCCGATTATGCAGACAGGTTGATGTCAGCTATGCGCTTCGAGTTCGGTGGTCACCTGGAAAAAGCAGAACAAACGGGAGGAAACGCCTCATGACTGATTCAACCACCCATTCGGACACAGCGCCCTACATGCAAATGGAGGACAAGTCATGAATGATCAAGTGACCCTCGACCAACTCTGCGTTAACACCATCCGGACTCTTTCGATGGATGCCATACAGAAAGCTAACTCTGGTCATCCCGGCACACCAATGGCACTGGCCCCGGTCGCTTACTGTTTGTGGCAACGCTTTCTACGTTTCGATCCCGAAGACCCGATCTGGCCGAACCGCGACCGCTTTGTCCTCTCGAATGGTCACGCTTCGATGTTGCTGTATAGCCTGCTCCATCTTGCCGGTGTCAAGGCAGTCAACGCGAAATACGAGCACGTTGGTCGGCTCTCCGTGACACTTGACGATATCAAGCACTTTCGCCAGTTCGGCAGCAAATGCCCAGGGCATCCGGAATATCGCTGGACCTCTGGAGTTGAAACAACCACTGGCCCTCTCGGTCAAGGTGTGGCGACAAGCGTTGGCATGGCTATCGCCGGGCGCTGGATGGCTGCGCACTTCAACCGCCCCAACTTTGAGATGTCCAATTACGACGTCTACGCCATCTGCGGCGACGGCTGCATGATGGAAGGTATTAGCAACGAGGCAGCTTCGTTGGCTGGCCATCTGAAGCTCTCGAACCTGTGCTGGATCTATGACAACAACCACATCACCATCGAAGGGAGTACTGCCCTGGCCTTTACCGATGATGTGGCAACACGCTTCATCGCCTATGGTTGGAACGTGACACGCGTTGGTGACGCCAATGACTTGGACATGTTGACACGGGCTTTTCAAACGTTCAAGGCCGCCACAGATCGTCCGACGCTCGTCATCGTCGACAGCCATATCGGCTATGGCGCTCCACATAAGCAAGATACCAGCGCAGCCCACGGTGAACCGCTTGGCGAAGAGGAAGTCCGCTTAACAAAGCAACGCTATGGCTGGCCTCCAGACGCCAGGTTCCTGGTGCCAGACGGGGTGCGCGAGCATTTCCAGGGTGAGATGGGCAAGCGCGGCGCAGAACGACGCGGCGCATGGTACCAGATGTTTGATGCCTATAAACAGCACTACCCTGAACTGGCCGATGATCTTGATCGCATGCAGCATCGTCAGCTTCCACATGACTGGGATCGTGGTGTGCCAACATTCGAGCCTGATCCCAAAGGGCTCGCCACCCGCGAATCCTCCGGCAAGGTATTGAACGCCATCGCCAAAAATGTCCCCTGGCTGATCGGCGGTGCAGCGGATCTGGCGCCCTCGACCAAGACGCACCTGACCTTCGAAGGAAGTGGCGATTTTCAAGCGGACAACTATGCCGGGCGGAACTTCCACTTTGGCGTCCGCGAGCACGCCATGTGCGCCATCCTCAATGGTATGGCGCTTTCCAAAATCCGGCCTTTCGGGTCCGGGTTCTTGATCTTCAGTGATTACGCACGCCCTGCCATCCGGCTCAGCGCACTCATGGAAATCCCCGTGATCTCTATCTGGACGCACGATTCGATCAGCCAGGGCGAAGATGGGCCGACTCATCAGCCGATTGAGCATCTTCTTTCACTGCGAGCTATACCAGGGCTGATCGTCATGCGACCGGCTGATGCGAACGAGGTCGCCCAGGCCTGGAGAGTGATCATGGAACTGCAGCACGAGCCGGTCGTGATGGCGCTCTCCCGGCAGGCGCTGCCTACCTTCGATCGCACAAGGTATGGCTCCGCATCAGGCGTTGCGCGTGGGGCCTATGTCATGGTTGACGCTGTGGATGGCAAACCAGATGTCCTGCTCCTTGCTACCGGCAGCGAGGTTTCACTCTGTGTTGCGGCGTATGAACAACTCAAAACCGAGGGCATAAAAGCTCGCGTCGTCAGTATGCCATCATGGGAGTTGTTTGAACGCCAGAGCCAGGAGTACCGCGAGAGCGTTATTCCACCTGGTGTAGGCGCGCGCGTCGCAGTAGAAGAGGCATCCACCCTTGGCTGGGCACAGTATGTTGGTCTTCATGGGACTGTCATGGGCATGCACACGTTCGGGGAATCTGCTCCGCTTCAAATCGTGCAGCGATACTTCCACTTTACCCCCGAGCATGTCGTCGCTGCGGCCAAAGAACAGATCGCCCGTACGCAGGGCAGTGTCCGCCATTGACCTGTTTCCATGAGAAAAGAAGGGAAAAGTGAAGGAGACATCATGAAAGCAACACAACAACTCCATGATGCCGGTCAGAGCCTCTGGCTCGACAATATCACTCGACGTCTGCTTACGAGCGGCGCACTCCACCAGTATATCGATGAGCTCTCGATTACAGGGCTGACATCAAATCCTACGATCTTCGACCACGCTATGAAGAACAGCCAGGACTACGATGATGCCATTCGTCAGAAGGTAGCTGAGGGGAAGTCAGGTGAAGCACTCTTCTTCGAACTTGCACTGGAGGATCTTACCCAGGCCGCTGATCTCTTCCGCCCGATGTACGACGCGACGGACGGCGTTGATGGCTGGGTGTCGCTGGAGGTATCGCCATTGCTGGCCTATGATGCCACAAGCACCAGTGCTGCAGCCAAGCAACTCCATGACAGAACGGCACGGCCCAATCTTTTTATCAAAATTCCAGGAACCAGGGAAGGACTCCCTGCCATCGAGGAGTCCATATATGCTGGCATCCCGGTCAACGTGACACTCTTGTTCTCTCACGATCATTACCTGGCAGCCGCAGAGGCATATATGCGGGGTATCGAACGGCGCATCGCAGCTGGGCTCAACCCTGCTGTGCATTCTGTTGCCTCAGTCTTCGTGAGTCGCTGGGATAAAGCAGTCGAGGGGAAGGTGCCTTCGGACCTGCATAATCAGTTGGGGATCGCTGTCGCCAGTCGTACATATAAAGCGTACCGCGCTCTGCTTGACAAAGATCGCTGGTTACGACTCGAAAATGCGGGAGCCAGGCCACAGAGAGTCTTGTGGGCCAGCACTGGCACCAAGGACGCTCTCGCGTCCGATGTGCTCTACATCAAGGCGCTTGCAGCTCCTCATACAGTGAATACAATGCCAGAGCAGACGCTGCTTGCATTCGCCGAGCATGGCGAGGTCGGGGCTATGCTGAAAGCCGATGGTGGGAATGCTGAAGAACTGCTCGCTCGGTTCGCAAAAGCTGGCGTTGACTATGATGCGCTCGCTGCAAAACTCCAGAGCGAAGGCGCGGAAGCGTTCGATGCATCCTGGAATGACTTGATGGGCTGTATCGCTTCAAAGAGCGAACTGCTCACAGGGGTTGGCTGAGGTTCATGGAAGAGTGTGTTCAATTGATGAGGAGCAACAATGCTTTCTAGCAAACCTACGCCGATGGATGGAGGTATTCGCATGATTCGTGCTGTCATCTTCGATCTGGACGGGACCCTGGTGGAAACGGAGGAACTCAAAGCGCTCTCCTATGCACGAGCCGCCGTTGAACTGCGTCCCGAACTGCGTGAAGCGGATGTGGTGGCTGCCTTCAAGGACTTTGTCGGCCTGTCGCGCCAGGAGGTGGCAAAGGGATTAATGCAGCGCTTCGGATTGGAAGCGGCAGCCCGGGTACGCATGTCGGAGTTTGGTGTGAGCACTCCCTGGCAAGCCTTTGTCCAGGTACGCCAACGCATCTACAATGAAAGAGGTCCGCTGATGGCCTCCATTCTCGTTCATATCGCTTGACGACAGGCAGAAAGGAAGGAAGACATGAGTACGCTACACCCCAGTGGAGGGGAAATGAAGGCGATCACGATTTCGCGCCAGTATGGCAGCGGCGGCGGCGAGATCGGGGCTCGTCTTGCCCAGCGCCTGAACTGGCACCTGATCGACCACGAACTTGTGGCACGCGTGGCCCGTGAATTGGGGATCCCGGAGCAACAAGCTGAGGAGCGCGATGAGTACGCCAAAGGCTTCATCGCCCGCGTGGTGAGCCAGTTCGTTTCCACGGTGCCCACAGCGGCCTCTCCCGTTGTTCAGGTGGCATTACCAGATCAAACCGATGAAACCAGGTATCAAGAGACCCTGCGTCGTGTCGTGGAGACCGCGGCAGACACCGGCCGCGCGATGATTGTGGGACGTGCATCGCAGATGATACTGGCCAGGCGGCGCAACGTGCTGCACGTGTTCATCGAAGCCCCGTTGGAAGCGCGCATCGCCTACGTCGCCCTGAGGGAAAACCTGGATGCGGCCAGGGCACGGGAGCGCATCCAGCTCAAGGACGGCGACCGCTCACGCTACTTTCAGACGGTGTATCACCACGACGCGGACGATCCGCTGCTCTACGATCTGGTCATCAATACGGGTGTGCTCTCACTAGACCGGGCGGTCGATCTGATCGGTCTGGCCCTGGAAGACAAAGCCCAAACGCTCTCGCTGCCAGCCGAGGCGTTGGGACCGGCACGCGGGCTGGCTCGCTATTCAGGCCAACCGGCTGACATCCGCCCACCAGCACACCTGACCGATACTCAACCTTCCTCGTAAAGGAGCACACATGCATGATGTCAGAGAAGGCCTGCTCGGTCAGATGACCCTGTAGGAAAAAGTTGCTTTGAATGCTTCTCTGATGACCCCTATCTGCTCGCTCGCCTGGCCGTGGCCTACATCACGGGGTGCATCGGGAAAGGGTGGGGGCTCGGTCAAGCATTACGTCTGTAACGACGAAGAGTTCGAGTGCTTCATGGCAGCTGAAGCAGTTCAGGGCCGAGTAGTATACGCAGTTTCTCGATGTGAGATCTGCCACGAGCATACTTTTGGAAGGGAGAAAGAGGCCTATGTTCAGTCAACGGAATGCGACTTTCAGGTTGGGGATGCTGATTGTTGTCGTGGCAGGACTCTGGACGATTGTGCATCTCATCTTGAATGTGGCTGGTGTCACAGCGAATGACTATTGGGATGTGGCTTTGCTCATCCTGTTTTTCCTCGCGCTGATTTTGGCTTTCATTCAGTTTTCACAAGAGCAGCCTGCTTTAACGGTTGTTTCTTCGACCGAGCGGTTTCCTGAACCTGCGATCTCGAAGTTTTTCCTCGGTTCAGAGGGGTCATCTCCACTCTGGTTTGTCGTTCGCATGTACGTTGGCTCGGAGTGGCTGCTTGCAGGCTGGGAAAAGATTACCTCTCCTGTCTGGGGAGCAAGCGGCAAAGCACTTGCAGGGTTTGCTGCTGGAGCTTTAGCAAAAAGCTCTGGCGCGAATCCAGCGGTCCAAGGGTGGTATGCGTGGTTTTTACAGCATCTGGTGCTTCCTAATGCGGGATTGTTCTCGTTCCTGGTGACCTGGGGAGAATTTGCGGTTGGAGTAGGTCTCCTCGTAGGCATACTGACGGGGATCGCGGCAGGTTTTGGGGTGTTGATGAACCTGAATTACCTCCTGGCTGGTACGGTCAGTGTGAATCCTATTCTGGGGATGCTTGGCTTATTCCTGTGCTTCTCATGGAGAGTTTGCGGATGGATCGGTGTTGATCGCTGGCTACTACCTGCGTTAGGCTTTTGCCCTGGAAACCGGGAATCTGGTTCGGTGCGAAAGCTCCGACGGCACCTGCTGGGCGGTCATAAGCTCTCACGTCGTTTTTGCTTTGGGAACGAAGAGCCGGTGTGGTTAGCAGAACAGTTGGCAGGGATGCAAGACCCAGCGCCGCTTATCGAGAAAGCGGCGCTGGACAACGCCTCGGCACCCTGTGTGACTACACTCGATCCCTTTGTCTCTATTCTGGGAGCTGAAGCGGGAAGTCTAGCACTCAAGGTGCTAGCTGCTGGTGGCGTGTATCTCAGTGGAGGCATTCCGCGGCGCATCCTGCCTTTCTTAGACAAAGCGCTCTTTCAGCAAGCGTTCTTGCCGAAAGGCCGCCAGGCTGATATGCTCATGCAGATACCAGTAGATGTCATATCATTTCGTTCTGCGAAAGTCGAGATACTCTCGCTTCTCACCTGTGGAGGACTTTTATGAACACACCGAAGGCGATCATTTTCGACCTGGATGGTGTCCTCACCGATACCTCAGAATACCATTATCAATCCTGGAAACACCTGGCTGATGATGAGGGCATTCCTTTCACGCACGAAGAGAACGACGAGCACCTGCGCGGCGTTGGACGACGCGACTCTCTGCTGTACCTGCTCAAGGGCCGCACGGTGTCTGAAACGCAGATGCAGGAAATGATGGATCGTAAAAACCACTATTACAGCGAGCTGATCAAGAATATGTCGCCCGAAGAGGTCGTGCCTGGCGGGGTAGCCCTCTTGAAAGAGATACGACAGGCAGGCATCAAAACGGCCATCGCCTCTGCCAGCAGAAACACGATGACCGTGTTGCATCGGTTGGACCTCGTGTCCTTCTTTGGTGGCATCGCCGATGGCAATAGTGTCGTCCATGGGAAGCCGGCACCGGATGTCTTCATCTTTGCGGCCGGTCTCGTGAACACGCCAACGCGTGACTGCCTGGGGGTTGAGGATGCCAACGCCGGTGTCGAGGCGATCAAAGCTGCAGGGATGACGGCTCTTGGGATCGGCCCGCAGGAGCGTTTCCCCATGGCAGACAAGGTTATGGACTCCCTTGAAAAGAAAACACTCCAGGACCTTCTCGCGTAACACAAAACGCCCGACACCTCCGCGACCTGCCAACGCCGCTTGATCGCGGCGCAAACATCTGCTGGGCACCCAGCATGTATCCGGCAGATGCTCTTTTGAAAGCGGCAAGGATGGTGTCGTTTGATGCGATGGTCATGGCGTCAGACGCCATCATGGCTGAAATGCGACGTGAATCACACGTCAAACAACAAGTAAGAGGATTGTTATTGAGGGAGCTTCGCGATGTCACAAGGAACACACGCAGTTTCAGAGCAGTGGATTGACATTTCACTTGGTCTACATGATGGCATGGTTCACTGGCCTGATAATCCACCAGTACAGATAGGATTTGTGAAGGCTATCGACAAAGGCGACGTCTGTAATGTCTCGAAGATATCGATGGGTGTACATTCCGGTACCCACATGGATGCTCCGTTACATTTCTTGCAGGATGGCAAGAGTATTGACACCATGCCTTTGTCAGCAACGATCGGGCGAGTTCGCGTAATCGAGATTCAAGATACTGAGTCCATCAAGGCCACCGAGCTTGAACACTACCGCATTCAGATGGGTGAGCGTCTCCTCTTCAAAACCATCAACTCGACTCATTACTGGCAAACGGACGCGTTTGAAAAGAACTTTGTGTTTATCTCACAGGAAGCCGCGGAGTACTTAGCAAGATTGCGGGTACAAACCGTCGGCGTTGACTATCTCTCCGTAGGTGGCTTTTTCACAGATGGCCCCGAAACACACTATGCCTTACTCGGGGCGGGCATCTGGATCATTGAAGGACTCAACCTCGCTCCAGTAGCAGCGGGAGAATATGAGTTAATCTGCTTGCCGGTGAAGCTCACCGGCTGCGAAGGGGCGCCCGCCAGAGCCATCGTTAAAAGGGTGTAACCCGATCTCACGGCTGTCTGAGAAAGAAAAATGATTAGGTCCATGGAACAGCTTGCGGCATGTGTCGCGAAGAAGGAGTTCTACTCATGATCACAGGCTATACAAGACCGCTCTATCTCCTCCCGTTCGACCATCGTGCGTCCTACATCTCGGGACTCTTCGGATGGAAAGAGCCGCTCAATGTAGAGCAGATGGTCACTGTCGCACAGAGTAAGCAGGTCATCTATGCAGGCTTTCAGCAGGCCATTGCGGACCAGGTGCCAAAGGATCGCGTTGGCATTCTGGTTGACGAGGAATTTGGTTCCGCCATCCTGCGTGACGCCGCAAGCAAGGGCTATATTACCGTGGTATCCGTCGAGAAGAGCGGCCAGGAGGAGTTCGAGTTCGTCTATGGGGAGGATTTTGTGCAGCACATCGAGGCCTTTCATCCCACCTTCGCCAAAGTACTCGTGCGCTATAATCCTGAAGGAGATGTGGCTCTCAACCAGCGCCAGGCCAGTCGCCTCAAACGCTTATCCGACTCTCTGCACCAGGCACAAGCGCTGTTCATGTTCGAACTGCTGGTCCCAGCCTCCGCTACGCAACTGGAACAGGTTGAGGGGGACACGAACGCCTATGACCTGCAGCTCCGCCCACCCTTGATGATGCAAGCCATCCAGGCATTGCAGGACGCCGGGGTGGAACCAGATGTCTGGAAGATCGAAGGGCTTGATGCCCGGGAAGATTGCGTCAAGCTAGTGGAGGTGGCCCGGCGTGGTGGGCGGAACACCGTGGGTCTCATTGTGCTCGGACGCGGTGCAGAGAGGGACCGGGTGGTGCGTTGGCTGAAGACGGCGGCGAGCGTTCCCGGGTTCATCGGTTTTGCCGTCGGGCGAACCAGTTTCTGGCAGCCCCTGGTCGATGTTGTGGCCAAACGCATCTCCCAAGAGGAGGCGGCCACGCACATTGCACACAACTTTGAAGAGTGGATCCGCCTCTTTGAGGAAGCCCGAAGCGCATAAGCGCCTGCGCTCAACAATGCACACAGGAGATCGCTCGTATGGATAGAGCGAACAACGATGAGGAGATGGATCGTGGTAATCAACGACTGCCATTGCTATCCGGTTTCAAATCATAGAGAATCATCCTCTTCGTGAGGAGGAGAGTTTCAGGAGGTCAGAACGATGTGTTCCACTTGTGGATGCAGCAGGCCCTATGATACGATGGGCGATGCAAGAAATAGTGTTGCAATGGTTTTTGTAGAGACGGGTCAAAGCGATTGACTCGTCTTTCAAGGCCCTTTGAGTCGGTCTCTGGCTTTTGGGGCCAAATCTTGGCAGCGGTGACAAGAGCGGCACAGGGATTATGCCGACAAGGCAAGATCCCAACCTATTGCTACAGGCAGACTTCTTTGCACTCAATGAAACAGACGCTCATACTGGGCCTTGTTCGCGCTTAGAGTAGACAATTTTTCGCATCCATTTGTCTTTTTTTCGCATATACATGAGAATCTTCGTTTTTTTCGCGCTTATAAGATAAACCACAAAGAGCGTATGGCACAGTATAACATACAGGGGCAAGCTTTGAGTTTCCTATAGCCATAGACTCTCTTAACCTGAAAGAGTGAATATCTCGACTATTTGGACTTAGAAACCATTGACCTGCGCTCTCATGCACTCTATACTTTGCGCATGACACAAACGACTATCGATATACCCATTATCTATCAGGATCATCATATGCTCATCGTCAACAAACCGGCGGGGTTGGTCATTCATCCTACCTATAAACATGCCGATGGCACGATGTGGGATAGTATTCTTGCCTACCTCGCTGAGCAGGGTGGTGACGGCTGGCAACCCGAAGCGCTGCCCGATAAGTCGCAATGGGCGGGCGCGCCGGAGCATATCCAGACTATGCTGCGCGAGCAACAAAGGGCGAAACAGTGGCAGGAAGAAGGGCTTTTACCGCGTCCCTGCCTGCTGCACCGTATCGATAAAGATACATCGGGTATTGTGGCGCTGGCACGTACCATGCGTGCGCGTCGTCACTTGATTCACCAGTTCTACGACCACAGCATCGTCAAACGTTACCTGGCTGTAGTGAGCAGGGGATCGCCGGATTGGACAAAGCCGCGCGCACAATTTAACATACTCGTACAAAATGGCAGCGACCAGCAGCCCGTTGAAATTGCCGACCTTCTCTCCGTCAAGGGTGCAGGCTATACACTTGATGGACCCTTGCAGCGAGACCCTGCTGATCGTCGTCGCTGTATCGTTGGACCAGATGGTCAGTCGGCCATGA
The DNA here is from genome assembly GCA_050695155.1 of Ktedonobacteraceae bacterium. GTDB lineage: Bacteria > Chloroflexota > Ktedonobacteria > Ktedonobacterales > Ktedonobacteraceae > CF-113. The sequence continues at coordinate 2,369 of JBOGTO010000015.1, read as the reverse complement.
CGCTGGTTCATACACTCGCTGTGAGTGGAGAGTATGCTTTGCTGGAGGCGCGACCCATTACTGGGCGCACGCATCAGATTCGCGCTCATCTCGCGGCTGCGGGTTACGCCATCGTGGGAGACGCGACCTATGCTTCGCCTGCCAGCGCGGGAACTCCGTCGGCACAACTGGCGAGGCAGTTCCTGCACGCTTATAGCCTGGAACTGCGACCTTACCCGGATAATGAACGAAAAACGTTTGTTGCGCCTCTAGCCGATGACCTTATAGCATGGCTGGCAGCATATCTGCCCGAAGGGCTGGAAATAGTCAATGCAGGAAAAGCAATACGCGCCTGATAGCGGACCATACGCAAAGCTGAGCGCGGAAGAAAAGAAGAAACGCCTGGACGCGATGGTGCGTATCTGGCAAAGCGATACCGAAAAGCGCATTGAACGCGAGGGCTACCGTGCCTTTATCAAAGCCGCCGGGCTGGATGAATACCGCTATAGCATTTGGATGCGTTTCCCGGAGTGGGACCGCACGGCTGTTGTCGGACAGGTGGTTACGTTACAGCTTTCCGCAAGCGGCGCGCCCGAAGACCCTGCGCTTTTCAGCATCTGGCGACACGATCCTCTCTTAAAATCATTGCCAGATTGGAAAATTCAACTACCCAATGAGAATGTCTTCAACATCATGGTGCGCATCACACCTGGCGGGCTAGGCGAGGGCGTCAAATGGGCTACCGTCATGCCCAAAGAAATGATCCCGCGCTACAAGCCGGGCTGGCCCACACAGCAGGAATGGGTAGCCTGGACACGCTCGTTCGACTGGCTCTCGGTCGCGGTAATGTTCGTGCGGGCCATGTTAGATGATCTCAAAGGTCAATCCGCGATAAGCTGAGGGGTCGCCTCGTACTGCATAGTGATCTCAATTGACGGTGTTGCGCCACCAACAATACCCTTTTGCAAATCGCTGCGGATTTCATATGCTTCTTCCGCGATAGCAAGCACATCCAAATCGACTTCTTCGACAAGCATAGCTTCAAAATTGTCCATCGCTATGTCCAGTGGCCCTTTGAAGGGAACAGTGATTTGAGATTGACCTATCAACGTGCTGGTATTCTGGCCGGAGACCTGCTTTCCAGCAGCGTTGGCATAGACGAGTGCGACTTCATTTTCAAAGGCTCTGGCGAGGCACAGGGCATTGACGAGCATCACTTCTGAATACTGGTTGAGCTTCTGCCCCCTGCCAGCATCTTCGAGGCACCAGTAACTGGGGCATATGACCATCTCGACCCCCTGGCTCACCATCGCGCGGAATATCTCAGGAAACATCAAATCCCAGCAAATAATCAGGCCCACTTTGCCGAAGCGTGTTTCAAAGACGGCAATGTCCGTGCCAGGCGTAATGTAGCTGCGTTCTGGCAGCCACAGGTTGAGCTTGCGGTACTGGCTCAAAATGTCGCCATCGCGGTTAATATAGTATGCCGTATTGTACAGACCGTTCTCGTCGCCCTCGATGATGGAACCGGGAACGATGTCGATGCGGTACTGCTCCGCCAGCTTCTGGAAGTGCTTTACATACTGCTGGTCGAAGTCGGCAAGCTCAACGCACCCATCGAGCGGCCCGGCGATAAAATCTTCAGGGAACACGATCAGGTCGGCTTCTTGTGCTACCGCCTGTTGAATGAACTGTTCGGCCTTCTCCAGATTTTCCTGTGGCGCAAACTGGCTGATTTCAAATTGGACGACGGCTACTTTGAGATGCATGATGGACTACCAGCCTTGTTGTGATAAGTACTCGAATTGATGAATTCCAATAGAAAAACAACTCCCGCTCCTATTGTACAATGAAATTGGCATTTTGGCCGGGGTAGTAGGACATAGGTAATGGTGAAGAAAATTTCGCAGAATAGCAACGGGGACTCAATAGATCGTTGGATTGAACAAAATTTTATTGCTTTGAAGTGAACCAACTATCTCCACTCATCAGAAATACTGTCACCAAATTCCCAATACCTTCCATTCGCATTAATAATAATTAGATTTTCTTTTGACCTTGTTATTGCTGTATAAACGATTCTATCATAAAGTTCCTCATCACCAGGAATGAAGGAGGGAATAACAACAATGACATTTGGCACTTCCCAGCCTTTAAAACTATGAATTGTCGACATTTTTAGCCGACTGTCGCCCATCCAAAACGCCTTTTTGTGTCTGTGATATTTTTTTGCAGCGCTATCTTCAAAAACATGATTAACCTTTAAATTCTTTTTTGACTCAAAATGACTTACACATGCAAAACCAAAATTCTTATCAGGTAATAGGATTGCCGTATCAGAGGGATGTTTATGCGTCGCTTGACTTTTGATTATTTCATATGCTTCGTCT
>JBOGTO010000014.1:0-3968 GCA_050695155.1 Ktedonobacteraceae bacterium | reverse complement strand
CAGTAGCCCTGCATGGTACCATAATGGTCAAGCAAACGCTGCATCTCGCCGGGTGTAAGTGGCTGGCCGTGATTATAGATTTGGGATGCCGCTTTCTCCAATTCTCGATCAGTGGCTGACACGCGCTCCATACGTCCCAGGCCGCGCAGGAGGATGAAGAATGACAGGTCAAAATAATCCTTCCCATTTATCATTTTCAGCTCTGTTAAAATTTTCCCTCATCACCCATATAATTGTCAAATCAGAAGATCACCCACTTAATTGTCAAGCCTTGACAATTAAGTGGGTGATCTTGTATACTGATGAAGAAGAATATACTATTTGGTTTCTCGTTCAGGGAGATGGCGCATTATGACGGAACCGCCAGTGCCACTTACGGACCTTTCAGAAGCCCAGAGAGCGCAAGCCTATACGCGCCTCAGGATCATTCGCCCGGCTGTGGAAAATGATGTCTCTCAGGCCCAGATAGCCCGTACCCATAATGTCCCTGCCAGCACGATTCAACGGTGGGTCAAGCGGTACCGTGAAAAGGGCATTGCGGGTTTAGCGGACGCCGGACGCTCCGACAAAGGAACGTCGCGTCGTTTGCCTCCTGATAGCATCGCACTGGTGAAGGAACTGGCTTTGCAAAGCCCCCTGCGCCCTGTTGCCGAGATTCATCGTCAAGTAACAGCAACTGCGCAAGAGCAAGGATGGAACCCACCCAGTTACGCGCGTGTTCGTCAGATTTTCGTTGATACTCATATCATGAACATCGCACAATTGGCGGGAGTTTCCACGGAGACAGTTTCGCGCGTACTGGATCAGAAGCCCGACGTAGACTCCGCAACTAGCAAGCGTGTTCTGCGTATCGTGGAAGAGCAGGGCTTTATGCCGAACATCACTGCCCCCGGTCTGAGGAGGCGCAGTCGCCTGATAGGTGTGCTAATTCCTGATCTGACCTGGCCGCTTATTCCAGAGTTGATGCGCGGCATCGGCGAAGTCGTAGGTAGTACCTCGTATGAACTCATCCTGTATAGCATCACCGATGCGAATCACGAGAAAGACCGTAGTGATGTCATCGACCGCATCGTGGGAACACGGCTGGCCGCTGGCCTGTTAGCTGTTTTTCCGGGTCGCTCGTGGGAACACTTGGCAAAACTGCACTCGCGCGACTTTCCCGTTGTGCTGATCGACGACCAGGGAATACCGCCCGAGGGAACGCCCTGGATCGGCGCTGATAACCGCCTGGGCGCGTATGAAGCCACCCGCCATCTGATTTCACTGGGGCATCGCCGCATTGCGCATATTCAGGGTCCGCTCAAGTATGAAGTGTCGCATGAGCGCTACCAGGGATATTGTGATGCGCTGAACGAAGCTGATATTTCTCTTGACCCGGCTCTGGTACTCGAAGGCGATTTCATGCCCCCGTCCGGGCGCGCCTGCGCTCATACCTTCTTTGATCTGCCTGCCTGGCAACGCCCTACAGCCATCTTCGCGGGAAGCGATTATATGGCCTATGGGGCCATCTCGGCGGCAGAGCAGCGCGGCCTGCGCGTACCAGATGATGTGGCAGTAGTTGGTTTCGACGATAACCCATCATCCGCTCACATGGAACCGGCGCTGACAACCGTGCGGCAGCCATTCTATGAAATGGGCCGCCGCGCCAGCGAAATTCTCCTGGCTCTCGTTGACACCCCACGTCCCGTGAATGGCCTGAACCACCACAATGGCAATGGCTGGATATCGGGAGCGCCTGCATCACTTTTCGATGAACCAGTTCACATCAAAATGCCGACCAGCTTTATCGTGCGTGCGTCCTGTGGCGCTTCCCGCCACGTCACCATTGAGTAAGAAAGGGGTGATCTCCGGCTTCTCACACATTCGCGGCCTGTTTTTGTTGAGGCAACAATTAGATGTGTAAATCACATCATACCGTTGTCTGGTTGTCCTTTTGTCCTTTCGGTTACATATTAGAAGCAAGGGACTTCTCGTGTGCGTAGATCGTCGAACGATTCGTTTTTCCAGCGTTAGGAGGTAAAACGTGACTTCCAATCGAGCATCTTCACCGCGACGGAATCGACTGGTGGCAGCGTCTTCGCTGCTGCTTGTGCTGGCCCTGATGCTGGCTGCCTGCGGTGGTAGCGGCAACAACAATAACACTACACCGACAGCGAGCCGGTCATCAACACTGCGTATTCTCTCTTCTCCCGGCCAGACCAACCCCGACCTCTTTAACCCGTTCTTCAATACCAATCAGGGCGGCGACTATGGAGCGCAGGGGTTGTTGTACGAAGAGTTGTACTTCACCAACCTGTATAACGGTCAAACCTCGCCCTGGCTGGCGAGCAGCGCCACCTACTCCAGCGATCTAACGCAGTTGACATTCAAGCTGCGCACGGACGTGAAATGGAATGACGGCCAGCCTTTCACAAGCGCGGATGTGATGTTCACCTTCAACCTGATGCAGCAGCATCCCGCCCTTGACCAGGGCTCGTTATGGGCTACCATCATCAAGAGTGTGAGCGCGCCTGATAGCAGCACGGTTGTATTCACGCTGCAACACGCCGACAGCACCGCGCTTTTCCGTATCGGCGACCAGGTCTTCATCGTGCCGCAGCATATCTGGTCAACCATCAGCGGCGACCCGGCCAAGTTCGCCAATGACAACAAGCCTGTCGGCACCGGCCCGTACATCCTCAAGAGTTGGAGCCCCGATCTGATTACCTACACGCTCAATTCCAATTACTGGGGAACAAAGCCACAGGTTCAGACCATCCAGATTCCTTCGATCAAAGATAACACGACCGCTATTACCGATATGGTCAAGGGCCAGATCGACTGGGCAGGCATTGGTTGGAGTCCCGACAGCGATGCCGCGTTTAGCGCGAAGGACCCGCAGCACAATCACACATGGTTTGCCGCGAGTAACACTGTCATGCTCTATCTGAACTTGCGCAAGGCTCCGTTCAATAACCTGCTGGTTCGTAAAGCGATCAGCGCGGCGATTGATCGCAGCCAGTTGCCACAGGGCGTGGCTCAATATGCCGTGGCTGCCAATCCGACGGGCGTCATCATACCCACCCACAATAGCTGGATCGCGTCACAGTATCAAAGCGCGACTTTCGAGAGCGGCCAGAGCAAGGTCGATAGCTACATGACACAGGCTGGCTTCACGAAGGGTAGTGATGGCTTCTACCGCGACGCCACTGGCAAAGTATTCTCGATGGCGGTAGATGTTGTCTCTGGTTGGAACGACTGGGACCAGGATGTTCAGTTTATCGTGAATGATCTGAACAAAGCTGGTATTAAGGCGTCGATGAATTCTGAGAGCGGGTACACTCCCTACTACACGGCCATCTCGACCGGCGCTTATGACGCCGCGATCAGTTGGACGAATAGCGGCCCCACTCCCTACTACGCCTACCTGGCGATGCTGGACAGCGCTAATGCGGCTCCGCAGGTGGCGGTTGGCACCAACTTCGAGCGCTGGGACGCGGCAAGCAGCAATGGCTATTCGGCGAAGACCGATCAACTGCTCACGCAGTACCAGTCAACCTCTGATCCCAATGCCCAGATGCAGGCTATCCAGAGCATCGAGAACATCGTAGTGAGCCAGTTGCCGGTTATTCCGTTGACCGTCAACGTCTACTGGGATGAGTTCACGACGACACACTTCACGGGTTGGCCGAGCGCCTCTAATGCCTATGGCTCAGGCGCTCCTTACACATTCCCTGATGAAGAAAACGTCATCCTTCATCTGACACCGGTTTCCTGATATGAGTTCTTTCACCGGCAGGTTTTGTGGGAAAGGAAGAAGTCTGCAAATCTCGTAGGGGCGGGAGATGGGTGGATGAGGGGAGGGGACGCTTGCGTCGCCCGCCAGGGGGGGTGTTCGGACACGGAACAGGACGCTTGCGTCGCCCGCCAGGGAGGGGTGTTCGGACACGGAACAGGACGCTTGCGTCGCCCGCCAGGGAGGGGTGTTC
>JBOGTO010000013.1:0-10549 GCA_050695155.1 Ktedonobacteraceae bacterium | reverse complement strand
ACGGCGGGCGACGCAAGCGTCCCCACCCATCATCCACCCCACCCCCGCCCCTACAGAACAGAATTGATGTCTTAATAATTATTTGATGTTCATAGGATGCTGCTACTGTTGGTCTATGGCTGTTACCAGCCTCATTTCAGGGACGTTATACAGCAAGGTAAGAGAATGACTTTGCAGAGAAAAGAATGCTATGCGCATCGCTATTAACGCTCAATTGCTATCGTACAGCGACACCTATCGTAATGGGGGCATTAGTCGTTACATCCGGCATTTATTGACCGCCATAGCATGGCAACCGGGACAGCACGAATACACCGTTTTCGTGAATGGACAGGAAACGGTGCATCGTCTCAGGCAAGAGCAGGGTAGCGCGACGGGTATTGAATATATTGCTGTCGATTGGCCCGAAAAGAGGCCCGTTTCAAGGATAGCATGGGAGCAACGACAACTCCCGGCGCTTTTGCGCGAGCGGCGCATTCAGGTGTTTCACTCGCCCGCCAATGTGCTGCCGGAGATGTTGCCACGCGAGTGCGCGGGCGTCGTCACCCTGCATGATATGGCTTTTTTGCTGTACCCGCAGGTGCTGACGCGCGCGAAAAGAGCCTATCACCGCATTTTCACGATGCGCAGTTTACGACGCGCCACCATGATTATCGCAGTCTCGCATAGCACAAAAAAAGATGCCATAAAACTGGCGGGAATCGCGCCTGGACAGATACAAACGGTCTATCCTTGTATCGATGCGCGATTCTCAAACGTTATTACTAATGAGGCAAAGCGGAACTTTCGCCGGGAGCATGGGTTGGAGGGCGGCTACCTGCTTTATCTTGGCACTCTGGAACCACGCAAAAACATACCGGCATTGCTGGAAGCCTACAGGGAATTACGCGAGGTCTACTCCCGCAAAGAGAAACTGGTGTTGGCAGGGGGAAAAGGTTGGCTTTATGATGATATTTTCGCGCAAGCGCAAAGACTGGGACTGGCCTCTGAAGTGCTGTTCCCTGGCTATGTTTCTAATGAAGAACAGCTCCTGTGGTATCATGGGGCGTCGGCCTTTGCCTATCCCTCGCTCTATGAGGGGTTTGGTTTGCCGGTGGCGGAGAGCCTGGCATGTGGCGTTCCCGTCGTCACCTCAAATGTGTCAAGCTTACCAGAGGCGGGCGGCGACATCGCCCTGACGGTAGACCCGCTTGATAGCCACGCCCTGGCGGCAGCTTTGCAAAGGGCGTTGACCGATGAAGCCTTGCGCCGGCGATGCGGCGAACTTGCGCCGGCGGTGTTCCAGCGCTTCTCAGCAGAGACGATGGCGCAGCAGACTATCGCGGTCTATGAACAGGCCGCGGCTCTGCATCAAGCGCGACGCCAGAGGCGCGACCTTCACGCATGAGCGGCATTCTGGTGAACAGGAGCGTGTATGATGATAGAGGAAAATAGTAGTGAATGGCAGTAGACTACAACAAAGAATCACTGGAGTTCAAAGAGCAGTGCCTGATATAGAAACAACAGAGATGGTTGATATGACAACAAGTAGCCCGGGTGGAGTAACTGGCCCGATGACGAAGGCGCTTTTCCAGCGCCGCTCGAATCGCCGCCACTGGCGCATCTTCGAGCGCATCGCCATTGTTATTCTGGATGCTGCGTTGATCTACGTGTCTTTCCGGCTCGCGCACTATTTCCGCTATTACATATTGAGCAATAGCCCACTTCTGGTCCAATTACGTAACAACCTTTTAGGAACTGAGAATAACGGCAACTATATCTTTACGCGCCTTGACGCTTTTCGTCCGCTTGAAATTGGCGTTGTTGTCGGGCTAATTATCATTTTTGCCCTGCGTGGCCTGTACTCGATGCGCTTAACAGGAAGTTGGTTTCGCCAGGCGTGGAATATCGTTAGCTCCGCGACGCTGGGTGTGGCTTTTCTGATTACTTACTACTTCGTTTTTCAACCGCAATCTAATTCCCGCCTGCTGGTACTTTTTGTCTGGGCTATAGCGATTGTCGTGTTGTGCCTGGGAAGGTTCATTGTCTCTTCGGTGATGGGTCTGCTGTATAGACGCGGACTCGGTGAGACGCGCCTGCTCGTAGTCGGCTCGGGACGCCTGGGCAAGCTGATAATGCAGCATATTGCCGCAAACCCGGCACTGGGCTTTTCCATTGTAGGCTTTTTGCATGATTTGAACGAGGAACCCGGCGACTTTGGACGCTTCAAGATGTTAGGCACACTGGAAGACCTGGGGATGGTGATACGCTCGATGCAGATCGACGAGGTCATTATTGCGCTCCCCTCAAACCTCCACCAGCAAAGCATACGCAGCGTGCGCCTGTGCGAACGCCTGGGAACTTCGTTCAAGCTGGTGCCTGATCTTTATGAGCTAAGCCTGTCGCGCATTGATATGGCCGCTATCGAAGGCATCCCACTCATCGGCATCAAGCAAGTTTCCATTAACAAAGTGCAGTTGTTGGTGACACGCATCGTGGATTGCGGCCTGGCGGCGTTAGGGCTGCTGGTTGGATTTCCATTCTGGATATGTATCGCGCTGGCGATAAAGCTGACATCGCCGGGCGTAGCGGTGTACCGCCAAACTCGTATTGGCCGGGAAGGACGACCATTCAAGGTATACAAATTCCGCACCATGTATAAGGACGCGGAGCGCGGACTGGACGGTTTACTGGAGCGCAACGAAGCTCAGGGGCCGCTCTTCAAAATCAAAGATGATCCACGCATTACGCGAGTAGGGAAGTTTTTGCGCCGTACCAGCTTTGACGAATTTCCTCAACTGCTCAATGTGATTAAAGGTGAGATGAGCCTGGTGGGGCCGCGTCCACCGCTGCCCCAGGAAGTAGCGCAGTACGAAGACTGGCAAAAAGAAAGGCTGGCGATTAAACCTGGCTTGACCGGTCTATGGCAGGTGCGCGGTCGCAGCGATATTAGCTTTGACGAGGGCGTCTTGATGGATTTGTACTACATCGAAAACTGGTCATTACGCCTCTATTTCATGATTCTCTTACGCACCATTCCGGCAGTCTTATTCAGCCGGGGAGCTTATTAGGAGCGCATGGCGATGAAGGTGGCCCTGGTTCACGATTATCTTAATCAAATGGGTGGCGCGGAGCGGGTAGTGCTGGCATTGCACGAACTGTTTCCAGATGCGCCGCTCTATACCTCTATTTATGATCCACGGCGCGTTGACAAAGCTTTTCGCTCGCTAGATATTCGCACCACCTTCATGCAAAAGCTGCCCCTGGTGAAGAAGCATCACCAACCATTTCTGCCACTCTACCCTTTCGCAATGGAACGCCTCGACCTGCGCGGCTACGACCTCGTGCTGAGCAGTTCCAGCGCGTTTGGCAAAGGGGTGATTACTCGTCCAGGTACCATGCATATCTGCTATTGCCATACCCCTATGCGCTGGTGCTGGAACTACGACGAGTATGTCGAGCGCGAACACCTGGGCAAAGTGGCGCGCAGCGTACTGCCATTCTTCATCACGAACTTGCGCGTCTGGGACCAGACAACATCTATGCGCGTCGATCACTTCATCGCTAATTCACCGGTTGTGGCGGACCGCATCCAGAAATATTACCGGCGCGAGGCCGTCGTCATCCCCCCGCCGGTCGATGTCAGTCGCTTTCCCTTTGATCCCATGACCCAACCGGAAGAATATTTCCTGGTGGTAAGTCGTTTTATGCCCTATAAACGCATCGACCTGGCTATCGAAGCCTGCAATCGCTTGCGCCTGCCATTAGTAATCATTGGCGGCGGGCGCGATGAACAACGTCTCAAGAAGCTGGCCGGGCCAACCATCCGTTTCATGGGGCGGCTCTCAGACGAAGAAGTGCTGCACTACTATGCGCATTGCCGCGCGCTTATCCTACCGGGGGAAGAAGATTTTGGCATCACGCCAGTTGAAGCGCAGGCTTCCGGTCGCCCGGTCATTGCTTATGGCGCGGGCGGCGCGCTGGCCTCGGTGGTTGACGGCGTAACGGGGGCTTTCTTCCACGAACAAACGGCGGCGAGCCTCGCTGAAACACTGGCGACATTCGACGAGTCGCGCTATGATACGCAGGCCATTCGCAATCACGCGCTTGAGTTTGATACGCCGCGCTTCCATCGCCGTATGTTGCAATTTATCGAAGCAAAGATGAGCGCGGAAAAATCTCATGAAATGCGCACACCAACCAACGAATTAGTGCGCTAGAATCCAGCAAAAAAGGGGCATCGTTGCGTCCCTTTTGAAAGGGTTGGAAGTATCGTGGAACTACGAACATACTGGTCGATCATATGGCGACGTATCTGGGTCGTGGTGGTCATAGTAGGAGTGGTGGCGCTGTACGCTGGCTATCAATATTATCACCTGCGCAAAACGCCGGGCGCATTAAAAGCCTCTAGCTCGACTATTACTATTCAGGTCGGCTTGCAGTCAACGACAAAGGGCGACCCCAACAATGCCGATTATGTCACGGTGTCCGAGGCGCTTGCCGATACGCTGACAACCGGCCCTATCCTGACATCGCACGAGTTCGACCAGGCCGTTTCTGACCAGATTGGACAGGACATGAGCCTGATCGAGCAGCGTTTCGGTGCCAACGCCGACCTCGGCGACTGGCATAACACGGGAGCAATTGGTAGTTCGCTGAATGCTGTGCGCGTGCATAGTCTCGTCACCATTACCACTACCTGGGCCACAGCCGCCGGGGCATGGGCAATCGCCAACGCGGTCGGCGAGGTCAGCGCCGCCAGGTTAGGCACGTTTCTCGACTACGTTGTCACCAATGACGCTTCGCATACATCCACCGGCGGCACGTTTGAGCAACCGGCGGTTTCGGCTCGCGTGATTTCGAGCGCGACTGACCCGGCGACGGTAGCGGGTACAGCCAGTAATAAAGTAGCCTTGTTGATTGCGCTGCTGCTGGTGTCGCTCGCCATAGCCATCGCGCTCACTTTCCTGTTGGATTATCTCGATGAGCGCCTGCGCAGCAAAGAACAGATAACGCATTTGCTTGGACTTCCCGTGCTGGGCGATATACCGCGCGCTCCATTGCCTGGGAGGCGATAAGTGTTGCGATACGCGCCCCTGGTTCTGATGTCTGTAGGGGTGGGGGCCTTCATGGCCGCCCGTTGAGAAGGAACGCGGGCGACCACAAGGGTCCCCACCCACCTCCACTCCACCCCCGCCCCTACGGAACAACATCGCTTCTTGTGAAAGGCAAGCGCTGCTCTGGATCGCCATTCAGCACAGTTGCTTGACACAAATTGCGTACATGAATATAGTTACGAAAGAGCATACCGTCCAGGGGCGTGATCGCCCTTGATGATTTTCGTCTGTATGATGCTTTTACAAATAAGCAATAAAAGATACAGTCAGGATAAGGAGCGGCTCCTTTGGGAAATGACACACAAGAAAAGCGCGCGCTCATAACAGATTTCGCGCACAGTACAGAGTATAGCGAGGCGATGCGCACCCTCTATGCCAATATCCGTTTTCAGTGGGAGAACGACGCGAGCCGACCCGCGCGCGCCCGTTCATTGCTCATCACCACCCCAGCGGCTTATGGAGATTACGCGGCAGTGGCGGCGAACCTGGCTATTGTGGCGGCTCAGAGCGGTACCCCCACCATTCTTGTCGATGCCGATCTGCGCTCACCCGGCTATGCGCGCCGCTTTGGCGTGGAAAAAACCAACGGATTGAGCGATCTGCTGCTGGACGAGGCGCTGACAGAAGAGACGATAGAGGGCGTGCTGCAAAGTACCTTCGTCCCCGGATTGCGACTGCTCGGCGCTGGCACTCCCAGTGCGCAGGCCGCATCGCTGCTGTTTTCGCCCAGGCTGGAAAAGGTAGTACAAAGCCTCTCTCAATGCCCCGGTGCAACAGAAAATGCCGGCGTGCTCGTTATTTTTCATAGCCCACCAGTGCTAGCCGGAGCCGATGCATCCTTAATTGCCGCGCAGGTCGAGCAGACCACGCTGGCGATCATCGTCAATCATACAACAAGAGGACAGGCAATCCAGGCGCAGCAACAATTACAACAAGCACACGCCCACTTGATCGGTGTGGTAATGTTAAACCAGTAGGGGACGCTTGCGTCGCCCGCGTCCCGGTGAGATCACTGTATCTGGTTGGTGAAGTTTATCAGGAGGCCATAGAGGTATGCAAGGACGACAGGGCCAGGGCCGAGACCCCTGGGATCGAACCCCCCGCGACTCTAACAACGACGCGCTCAACGGCAGTGGGAAACAACGCTCCGTTCCGCAACGCCCGCCGCGTATGGCGCGCCTGGACACGCCACCAGCCGTGCAGAGAGTCGCCCGCCCGCAACGGCAGACGAGACCACGCAAGCGCGGGCGTCGTTTTCTGATCACTTTGATTGTGCTGGCTATCGGTGCCTTGCTGGTATTCGTGATTGCGTTCGGGCTTGCCAACTACTTCATCGGCATCGGCAACAGCGCGGGGCCAGCCAATACGGCGACCGACTTCCTGCTCAATCTGAAAAGCCAGACCTACGATCAGGCATATAAAGACCTCGACGCCACCATTACCGGCACGCTGCACCCCGAAGATTTCCAGAAGATGGCGCAGGCAGATGATCGCTGTTACGGACCTGTCACCGATTTTAACGAAGCCTCAGGCAGCGCGACCCTCTCTGCCGACGGCAAAACCCAATCCTTCACCTACACCATGACGCGCAGCAAGCTCAGCAAAACCTATCCATTGACACTGACGCTCCAGAAAGATAGCGATGGCAACTGGGATATAACCAGCTTTGGCAATGACCTTGGGCCAGCAACACCAACGTGTTCCTAGTCATGCAGTCATAGCGCTGATGGGAAGGCCAGCATGACATGCTGGCCTTCCCATCAGCGCTATGACTTTTTTCTCTCTGTTTCCAACCTCTGCGCAACTCAAGCGTATAAAACATTGAAAATCTATGAGAAATCCTCGCTCTACGAAAACTTGTCCGGGTTTGCATGAACATTCTTGTTATAAACTGCTACTAATAAAAAGAAGAAAGATCGCATTGCAATGTTCTGGAGAGAAAGCAATACAACGTGGACTTTACATTGGTGCGGGGGAGCGGCTGGGTGAGTATGGGTATGTACGCGCAGCCAGCCGCAGCCGTTGACGAAAGGCAGATCACACGGCGCATTGCCGACGGTGATCGAGAGGCGTTGAGCGAACTGTATACTCGCTATCAGCGCACGCTTTTCAGCTATTTGCTACAACTCACCCCCGATTATGGACTGGCCGAAGAGATTTTGCAGGATACGCTGGTAGCCGTGTGGAAAAGCGCCCATCGTTTCGAGGGCAGATCGAGTTTGCAAACATGGCTCATCGGCATCGCGCGGCGGCAGGCACATAATACGTTGCGACAACATAAATTGCCCGTCGCGGATGAAAGCGAGATGGAGAGCCTTGTCGCTACTGAGCCTGAGCCTGAAGCATTTACGCTTGCCAACGTCGCCCGTGCCGAATTAGCGGAGGCATTTAGCCAACTCGCGCCTTTGCACCGCGAAGTGTTGGCGTTAATATTTGTGCAAGAGCTATCGTACCAGGAGACCGCTACTATCCTCGAGGTACCGGTGGGAACAGTCAAGAGCCGTATTTGCAATGCCCGGCGCGCGTTACGCGCCCTGCTCGATGCGCGGGAGGAGGCACGCCAATGACGCCGCGCATGTCGCAAAACAACCAGCATATCTCCGATGTGCCGCCAGCTTACATCAATGGCAAACTTGATGCAGCCAGCGCTGAACGGGTGCGTATACACCTGGAGACGTGCGAGGCATGTCGCCAGGAACTCTCCGCGTGGGAGGCCGTGAGCGGCGCGACGCGGCTTGCCAGTGCCTCAGAGCCAGCGCCATCGCCCATGCTGATGAAGGCGGTTTGGGCAAAAATTGATGCGCAGGAAAAGGCCGTCGCGCAACAGAAATCAATCAAGCGGCTCGCATTGCATCTCTGGCTAGTCTTTACCCGGCAAATCCCCTTAATCCACAAAAGTATCTGGCTCGCCTCGATCATGGTCAATATCTTGATGTGCGCGCTGGTCTTTCTCGATCACGCGGGCGCGCGCCACAACCTGAACAGTGTTGCGGCGGTTATGGCATTTCTCACGACTATCACGGCTGCCGCAGGCGTCGCCTTCATCTATCAGGCCGAACACGACGCCGGATACGAGATCATCCTGTCAACGCCCACATCCATTCGCATTGTGATGATCTGCCGCATGGCGCTGGTGGTGGGCTATAACCTGGCGCTGGCGGCGGTGACATCCGCGATTATCGCCATTACGCTGGGTGGCACCGTCTGGGATTTCATGCACATCTGGCTTGGGCCTATGCTGCTGCTGGCGTCCATTAGCCTGACCGTCTCAGTCATATTCGGCTCGGTTGTCAGCGTTGGGGTGGCGTTGTTGCTGGAAATATTGCAGGCGATTACCACATCTCTTGCCAGGACAACGCCTTTCATCCATTTTGTACACGCGAACCTCCTGCAAACAACTCCTACCGCGCTCCTCATCGCGCTCCTGCTGATCGTCTTCGCGGTCTATTACGCGCCGCGCCAGCCCCGCCTATCAAATTCTTGAGAGGGCGCGAGAAACGATGGAAAGGAAAGGCAGCATGAGCCAACGCGCCATATTGTGGGGAGTGATTCGCTACGAATTTAAGATGCAGGCGCGTCGCCGCTCGCTGTGGATTGTCTTCGCCGGTATCGCATTGATAATGCTGGGGGCTATGCCGGGCAATTTGTTTAACTCTGGGGAGCATTTGAAGGGAATGACGTTGCTCCAGCAGGTGGCTTCCGTGACGGTAGACATCGACTGGCTGCCATTGATTGCCATCGGCATCTTTCTGGCCGACCGCTTTCCACGCGAAAGAAATAACCGGGTTGATGAACTATTCGAATCAATGCCAGGCACGTTGAACACGCGCCTGGCGGGCAAGTACCTGGGCTGCCTGCTGGGTACGCTTTTGCCCGCCTTCCTCGCCTACTGTCTCAACATTGGCCTGCTCGCATACATCAAGCATACGGCGCTGGTATTGCCTCTGTCACTCGTTACCTACAGCGCCATTGTAATACCGGGTGTGTGCTTCATCACCGCATTCACGCTGGCCTGTACATCGCTGATGTGGGTGCCGCTCTACCAGTTCCTCTTCATTGGCTACTGGTTCTGGGGCAACATGCTCGGCCCGCGCATCGGCCTGCCAACGCTCTCTACTACCATTCTGACGCCCTCTGGCAGTTTTATCGGGGCTGGCTTTTTTGGCTCGGTATCGGTAACGTGGATCGGGGAAGTCACTCCTCTGGAAAGTCTGGCAAGTCTGTTGATCTTGCTGCTTATCCCGCTCTTCGTTATGATCTTGTTCTACCGCTATCTGAGATGGCAACAAGCGCGCCAGTAAAATCAGTAGAAAGTATATGCTCTGTGAAAATCGAAATTGGAAATTTGAATAAAGTCTATCGCGGCGGCATACATGCGCTGGAGGGCGTCAATCTATCGATTGCAAGCGGTATGTACGGCCTATTGGGTCCCAATGGAGCCGGGAAAACGACGCTCATGCGTATCCTGGCCGGCATTCTTCGTCCGAGCGCTGGCAAACTCTCTATCGGAGGATATGATTATGATACCGAAAAAGGGCGCGTAGAGGTAAAACGCCTGCTGGGTTATCTGCCGCAAGAGATGGGCGTTTATCCAGACCTCAACGCGCGCGAATTCCTCGACTACGTGGCGATCCTCAAAGGATTGGACGACCGCCGGGCGCGTCAAAGGCGCGTCGATGAATTGTTAGAAATCGTTTCGCTGACAACAGTGGCGCGTCGCAAGCTCAAGACGTTCTCAGGCGGTATGAAACGTCGTGTGGGCATCGCCCAGGCGCTGCTCAACGATCCCAAACTGTTGATTGTGGATGAACCAACCGCCGGATTGGACCCGGAAGAGCGCATTCGTTTCCGCAACCTGCTCTCCGACCTGGGAGGAGAGCGCACGGTACTGCTTTCCACGCATATTGTAGAGGACATCGCGCAAACATGCCGCAACCTCGCCATTCTGAAAAATGGGCGTGTGGTCTTTCAGGGTACAACTATTGACCTGATAGGCCAGGCGCGTGGTAAAGTATGGGTAGTGACCACCAATGGAGCCAGGTCTGCCAGGCCAACAGGTAACATTACGGTCGTTTCAACCATGCATATGGACACTTCGGTACAATACCGCGTCGTTGGCGAACTGGCTCCATCTGGCGAGTCCGAGGCCACATTGACCGAGCCAAGCCTGGAAGATAGCTATGTGTGGCTAATGCGCGAGCAACGGGAGCATGACATGACCATAGCGAATTAGCCAGGGTGGGGGCAGAGCCGCCGCCCCTACTACGACGTGGCTCCGTATCCGTACAGGGTAGTGGCGGGGCTTGCCTTTCACTCGTAGGTTTTTTGAAAGGTGCCAGTCTCGCCTGTCATTCCTCGCAGGCGACCGCCTGGGGAGGTCTGGAAGAATCTCTCGCCGGGCAGGACGCAGATTCTTCGCTGCGCTCAGAATGACACCTCCCACTCTGCTGATG
>JBOGTO010000012.1:0-15876 GCA_050695155.1 Ktedonobacteraceae bacterium | reverse complement strand
CCCCGACATTGTCATTCTGAGCGCAGCGAAGAATCTCCTGGACTAACGGGTAATCACCAGACCGTTACTTCTGGGCAATAGAAGGATATTCTTCCAGTTCGCTTGCACTGCTTTCAGGCAGAGGGGTATCAGGGTTGGGTATGGGTGGAGCAGCAGGCCCAACTGGCAAAGATGCTACTTTACGAGTATGAGAAGTCTTGCCAAAGCGCTCGCGCATGACCCACGTAAAGCCCTCCAGAAAAATTGCGCGCGACATTTTTGATTTGCCCACGCGCCGGTCCTGGAAAACGATGGGGGTTTCCACAATCTTGAAACCGTGCTTGTAAACACGATAGGCCAGTTCTACCTGGAAGGCATAGCCCTGCGATTCGATGGTATCGAGATCGATGCTTTCCAGCACGTTGCGCCTGTAACAACGAAAGCCTGCCGTGCAATCATGCACTGGAATGCCGAGCATGAAACGCGCGAAGATATTGCCGCCGCCGCTAATGAAGCGTCTCACAGGCGACCAGTTGGGGGTGCCACCGCCGTTGACATAGCGCGAACCAATCACCAGGTCGGCGGATTCGATTGCTTTCAGAAAGTCCGGGAGATAGCGGGGATCGTGCGAGAAATCGGCATCCATCTCAAACGCGGCATCATACTGGTTCTCAACAGCATATTTGAAACCGGCGATATAGGCCGTGCCGAGACCTAATTTACCTGCCCGGTGCATGACATGCACCTGTTGATTCGCCGCGTGCATCTCGTCGGCAAGTTCGCCCGTGCCATCTGGCGAGTTATCATCTACGATTAATATATCCGAGGCGGGCGCATACGAAAATACCTGCTCAAGCAGAGGACGTAAATTATCGTATTCGTTATACGTCGGAATAATGATAAGCGTTTTCATTTGAGTGAATCCCCCGATTTTGATGTTGCAGCCCCGTCTGTAAATCTGGCTGGCTTTCTGGAGCAGGTAAGCTACTGGCATCATGCATCAATGGCGCTTGCTCG
The DNA here is from genome assembly GCA_050695155.1 of Ktedonobacteraceae bacterium. Taxonomy (GTDB): domain Bacteria; phylum Chloroflexota; class Ktedonobacteria; order Ktedonobacterales; family Ktedonobacteraceae; genus CF-113. The sequence continues at coordinate 14,880 of JBOGTO010000012.1, read as the reverse complement.
TCGCTCTGCTGCATAAAAATGGGCGTGTGCTGAGTAGCTCTGTAAATCAACAGGGCTACGACGCCAAGAGCGAGACCAAACCATAAGGTGCAAAGGCGAATAAGCAATGTTGCCGCCCCTCCAATGGTTGCTGACGATGTCAGGAGTAAACGAGTGAGTCCTATCATACTACCATCGGCAGTACCCAGTCCCCCAGGTAGACCAGACGCTGAACCAACCAGAGATGACACGCCCATGATAAACATGGATTTGACAAAAAGCTCTGCGCCAAATCCCAGACCAAGCCCCGCGAATACAAAATACAACGCTGCACACTCGCCCATCCACGAGATGATACCAATGCTAACAGCGAGTAATAATGGACGCCATTGCAGTAATGTGTACGAGCTTTCGTAAAAGGCACGTAACCAGGACGCTGCGCGCGAAATCATGGGCAGCCGTTCGCCAAAACCGAGCAGCGCCAGCGAAAGCCGCCGGTTCTGGATTACCAGCACGCCAGCGATAACACAGACCAGCAGCACTACCAGCAGCTCCCAGCCATAACGGTAGAGCGCCAGGCCCGTCGATGACAACGCGATCATAGCGATGCCATCGGTCAGACGCTCCGCCATGATGATAGGCGAGGTGCGACTGATGGGTTCCCCTGTTGATCGTTTCAGCAGATAGGACTTCAGCAATTCTCCTACCTTACCAGGAGTAATCGCCATAGAGAGTCCAGAAACGAAGATCAGCAGGCTTTTTCGCCAGCCTATTCTAATTGTAAGACGCTTCAGGTAATATTGCCACTTCAAAAAACGCCCCAGGTAGTTACATAGTGTCAAGCCTAGAATGAGCGGCAAAAAAGCCCAGCGGAAATGCACTATCGCGGTAATCAGGTGAGGAAGATCACCATAGAAAGCAATAGCGGTCATCACAACAAAGGCGAAGGCCAGTGAAAAAATGATGCCAGTACGTAATTTATTACGAGTAAGCAACGATATGTATTCCTTATTGCGGTAAAATGTAGAGTACTAAAATTATCAGGGCTGTACACAAAACAACGGTTGCCAGCATATGGCGGTCACGCAGTAGTACTTCTTCGGGACTGCCCCCCTCCATACGCATATGCACGAGATACAGGTAGCGGAACATGCCATAGAGGACAAACGGTATGGTTATCATTAAATGATGGCCGCCTGTTGAACTCTGAAAGGTATAGAGGCTGTAAGCCATCAAGGTTGCCGCTGTCACGATCGTAATCATTTGATCGAGCAGGGGAACGCTATATTCTTTGAGTATCTGGCGATGGCTACTGGCCTGCCCCTGTAACAGCACCAACTCGTTTCTACGCTTGTTCAGCGCCAGAAACAGGGAGAGCAAGATGGTGACGAGGTAGAGCCAGGGCGAAATCACGACCGGAAGCACCACCGTTCCCGCCAGGATACGCAAGACGAAACCACTGGCGATGATAAAGACATCCAGCAGCACGACATGCTTGAGACGCACACTATACAACACCATGAGCAGCAGGTAAGCCACCACCGTCAAAGCGAACAATAGACTCGCCCCACCATAGCCCGCGAATATGTCTGGCAATCCTACGATGGGAACGAAAAAAATCAGGGTGGTCAGGCCAGCGCAGGCCAGCAAGAGTACGCCTATAGCGGCAACTGCCCATGAAGTAGGCAAAGCGCCACTGGCAAGCGGGCGTTTCGATTTAACCGGGTGCTGGCGGTCATTCTCCAGGTCAAGCAGGTCATTAAGCAGGTAGATAATGCTGGAAGCCAGGCAGAAAACGACGAAAGCCACCATCGCTCGCCCAAAGACGGGCAGCGACAACAGGCGTTGCGCGAAGACAATGCCAACAAAGAGAGCCAGGTTTTTCACCCACTGGCGCGGGCGCATGGCTCGAAAGAGAGCAAGCATCTTTCCGCTAAATGGCAGTGGAGTAATATTGGTATCAATAGATTGCTCTGCTTGCTGGTATATAGATTGTTTCTCTTGCGTTAAAGTCGTTTTTTCCAAGAATACAGTGTCCCTTCGACACGAAAGCAAAAAAAGAACAGGCTGTGTCAACTTTGAGACGAACAGCCATAAAAACGAGTAACAAGGGTTCACTGAGTACTATAACGTTGCAGACCCTCTAATAGATGCGCCGTTTCAGGTCAGAGATGCGATGCAGCGTGATGCGATGCTTATCGGTGCTGATGAAATCCTTCTCGGAGAAATAGCCCATCACTTTATTGACGCTTTCGCGCGATGCGCCCACCATCGAGGCCAGTTCTTGCTGCGTGAGCCGCACATCGATACGCACGCCGTCGTCCGTCTTGATGCCATGCGCGTCCGAGAGTTCCAGCAATTTTTTCGCCACGCGCCCATACACATCCAGGAAGATCAAATCTTCGACCATCTGGTCGGTGTTGCGCAGTCGTTTGGTGAGCGCTTCCAACACCTGGATAGCGATTTTGGGATTTTTCATGATGGCGTTATGGAAGTCGCTGCGCTGCAAGGTGTAACATTCCACCTTTTCCAGCGCCACAGCATCGGCTGAACGCGGCAAGCCATCGAGCAGGGCAAATTCGCCGAAGCATTCGCCTTTGCCAAACACGGCCAGCGAGATTTCCTGTCCATCAGGGCTGATAATGCATATTTTGACCTTGCCCTCTTTAATCATATAAAGTACCTGACCCGGATCGTCACGGTGAAAGATGACCTCACCGGAACGAAAGGCGCGTCTCTTCGCAGCATTCATCAGCTCATACAGATCTTCATCAGCCAGATTTGCGAATAGCGAAACCTGTTTTAGATAAGATGCTTCTTTCTCTGCTTCCATTTTATGTATTCCCCTTAGCAAACTACAGGCGGCGGTCAGTCCGCTTCTGGATACCTATAGTACTTTAATTTTAGCTATCATGCAAGAGTTATGGCACATGTTCCCATATAATCTTCATTGCAACCAGGAGATGAATGCAAATGAGCGACCCTCGTGGTCGCTCATTTGCATTCATCTCTTGATTATTACTACTACCTCATGGCAACGAGATCAGCAGCCAGTTTCGCGGCATTGAATGTACCCCAGCCGGTCGCCATATCATAGCCCTGAGTCACCGGGTAAGCGCCGCCATTGATACCCAGTTCGTCGTTATTAGAGGGCAGGCTGCTATTGCTCGGCGGTGTGATGTCGTGGAAATCACTACCGTAATGCGACCCACTGGCAATCTTGTACAGCGAAGGGTTGAGGAAGCCCAGCGTGCCTTTGCCTGCTTTGGCCGCCATTTCGTTGGCGAGCGCGATCATGGCTGCCCACATGGGAGCCGCCGCAGAGGTACCGCCCACCGTTATCCAGCCGCCAGCCGTGCCACCGCCGATGCCGCCGCCACCGCTACAATTCGAGCCTGCCGTACAATAAACGGGATAGCCAGTAGCGGGGTCGGCATCGAGCGAAACGTCGGGCGTCTCGCGCATCCCGTTAGAGTACGAGTTCTGCACGCCTGGCCCGGTCTGCCATGCTGGCATCTTCCAGAACTGGCTGATGCCACCGCCGCCAGCGCCGCCCAGGAAACCGCCATTCCAGACCGTCTCAGAGGCATAGCTGTTGTTGCTATTGATGGTCAGATTGGTGCCGCCCACGCCCGTCACATAGGGCTGCGCGGCGGGATCATCGGCGTTCAACGAGGTATCGAAGCTGCCGCCGCTCAATCCCTGGAAACAGGTTGCGCTGCCGCTATCGCCTGCTGCCACTAGAATGGTCTGGCCTTGCGCCGCGGCCTGCTGGAAGAACTGGTTCTCCTGATTGACCTCTTGCTGGCCCATGTTCTTCTCGCAATCGCCCCAACTAACGCTGATGACTGGTGTGCGATCTTTGACGATACGCGCGAACTCGTCGTTGTAGCCCTGCGTGGTGTTGGGGGCTTCGTAAACAACGACTTTTGCAAGGTTGGGGTCCATGCCCAGCAGCATTTCGATGTCCAGCTCAACTTCGATTGCGCCCGCGCCCGGTTGCCCGTTAAACCCGTCGAGGGCGACATTTTGCAATGGGACATTGCCGCCGCCGAAGCACTGCGTATACGCCTGGATGTCGCTCTGCGAGTAGCCATCCAGCTCAAAGACGCCGACGGTCTGGCCTTCGCCATGCAAACCGGCACTATGCAGGGCGTCATAGTTATAGGCCGTCGCAAACTGGCTCGGAATATAGGCAACCTGGCTGCCGCCAAAGATGCCGCCGCCTCCGCCACTGCCGCTCGTACCAGGAGCAGGGCAGTTCGCTCCCGCGTTGGGGCTTAGCGAGGGCGCATTGTGTGATGGTACGGGAGGATGAGAAAACTGGTTGGCGTTGTCCAATCCACTGATCGAGACAATACTCTGCGCGATATACGCTGGCAGCGTGGGCGCTGTGGCATTGGAAAAGAATGAACGCCCATCGGGACTCGTGTAATCGTTGATGGACACGCCAAAGACATGTTCCGCCAGCGACTCCGACCCGCTGAAATCAATCAGCGTCGAGTAGGTTTGCGTCACCGTAAATCCTTGCCCGGTCAAATAATCGATAACTTGCTGTCGCTGGTCGGCTGTCGGGCCAAACTGCTGAGCAAACTGGTCGGGCGTCAGATACTGGTGATAGTTGGACGAAGAGGGATCATACAGGCTCTGGAGCAACGCGCTCAGTTGATCTTGATTGCGTAACGCCAGGCCAACGCTCATTTGCAAGGTGCGATTGGCGGTATCGCTGCCCAACAACTGGCTTAGACTCAAAATCGAGGGAAGATTGCCAATATCCATTGGCTGTGATTGCGTTTCCGCGTGCGCGGAGTGGAAGAAACGGGTGGGAATAATCAAGCCACCCACAACTAAAATAATCAAGAGACCTACAATTACGCCTACTTTTTTGCGCACGATGACCTCCTTCTTTGACAGATATTTCCGTCTGCCTGAAAGAACGCTTTTGCGCCGCTAAATCGCAGATTCCCAGGGTGATTCTATTGTTCACTTGTCTGTGTATGAAAAGAACTGGTAATATTGAAGAGCAGAATGTTGTTTTATCTACATTTGTTGAAGCTCAACATCTGTTATCGAGAATGGATACGCAGCTTTTTCATGCCCAACAAGCGGAAGTCTCAAGCTCCTTTCCTGGTCAGGCAAAGGCCGGTTTGTGCTGCGCAAGGCTGGCTCGATGCCAGTGGCCTTCCTATTCGTCGCAGAGTGATAACGGAGCTATGTTGTTTGAGAATCCATTTCACATGGAAGACCTGCTAGTTTACGATGATGCAGCGTTACAGAGCTTGCTTTGTCACGAGGGCTTCGGCTTATCGGTAGAGGAACTGGCGCATAGCCTGCATGGCGTGTCCGGGCGGGTGACACAACGTATCGAGCGCAATGTCTCCGCCAGAAACCGCGTTGCTTTCCATGACGAATTGCGGCGAGACATCCCGCCTGAGCGAGTAGACGCGGCACGGCGCGCGGTGCTTGACCGGCTCTTCTGGGAACTGACCTACTGGAAAACGCCGGGGTTTTACGAAGAGTTGACCGAAGGCGAGTGGCTGCACCCTGGTATTTTCCAGCAACTCGAGCCGGATATACGCGGCAATGTGGTGCTTGATGCAGGAGCAGGCAGCGGACGCGCATCCTTAGAATGCATAAGGCATGGCGCTGAAAAAGTGTACGCTGTCGAACCGTCGCCGGGGTTGTTGCGCATCTTACGGAAAAAGCTGGGCGCGACTCACGACCGGATTGTACACTGCCAGGGGCGCTTTGATGCCATCCCTTTGCCGGATAAGAGTGTTGACCTGACAATTTCCTGCTCCGCGTTTACCGCCGACCCGGCACAGGGCGGTGAAGCTGGCCTGGCTGAACTTCAAAGGGTCACGCGAAACGGGGGAAAAGTGGTGATTATCTGGCCGCGCGTGCAGGATTACGACTGGCTGGCCCGGCATGGATTCAACTATGTCGCATTGCAGGAGGAGCAGGAGATGTGCGTGCATTTTCGCTCGCTGGACAGCGCATTACGCTGCGCCCGGCACTTTTACGCGCATAATCCAGAGGTCGAGCGCTTTATTGAGCGGGAACGCCGGTCGGACGTGCCTTTCTCGATACTGGGTATCAATCCGCCACGCGACTACTGCTGGCTTATTGTGAAGTAGGCAATGCAGCGATGCAGCGCCTTTCAGAAAGGGTAAAAACGGATGTCATCGGAAGTAATGCCTGCCATGCAGCAGGATTGGACAGAAACGCCTCCCCAGAATCCACCACTGCGCCATCTCATCGGCCAGTTTGTAGAGAGTCAGACCTGGCTTGATAAGCTCGCCGCGCCTTTGCAAAACTGGATATTGAAACTGTTCGGACAGCCGGGGGAGCCAAACCGCAAAATTAAGGATGCGCTGAATGGTGTCTGGCTGGGACATGCATTACACCCTGCCCTCACCGATATACCGATTGGCGCGTGGAGCAGCACGCTGATACTAGATATGGACTGGCTCGCCAACGAGGACGCAGGAGTAGCGCGGGGCGCGGATGCTTCGCTAGCGCTGGGTATCGCGGGCGCGGCAGGAGCGGCAGTAACGGGCCTCACCGATTGGAGCGATCTGGACGGGACGGACCGGCGTGTAGGCATCATGCATGGATTGCTCAATAGCAGCGTGCTGCTTGCTAATGTTGGCTCGCTCGTCTTACGCCTGACCGGCAAACGCCGCGCGGGTGTTTATCTTTCAACGGCGGGGTACGCCGTTTCGCTGTTTGCCGCGTATCTGGGAGGCGAGTTAGTCTTTGCAAAAGGCATCGGCGTCAACCATGTCGCATGGGAAGGCGGCTCCAACGATTTCGTGGCGGTTCTGCCCGCGGAAGACCTGGTTGAAGGCAAACTGACGCGCGTCGATGCGGCAGGCATTCCGGCGGTACTGCTCAAGCAGGGCAACGCGATCTATGCCATCGGCGCAACCTGCACGCACCTGGCCGGTCCCCTTGACGAAGGCACATGCCAGGATGGAGTCGTGACCTGCCCCTGGCACGGTTCAAGCTTCCGCATGAGCGATGGGGCCGTCATGAATGGCCCGGCAACCTACGCCGCGCCAACCTTTGCCGTCCGTGTGCGCAAAGGCCGGGTTGAGCTAAGGCGGCTGGATCACGCATAACATTTTCAATGAGTATCAAATGCAGGCGGCACTTCCTCAATTAAGAAAGGAAGTGCCGCCTGTATTCATATTGCGCAGTCAGGTACCTGGATTCCAGCATATAAATGCTATAATTGACTCTAATAAATCAAAAAGTTTGAACAGACTGGTATAAAGATGGATCAGTAAAGGAGACACTATACTATGAGAAAAGTCACCCTCAGCATGAACATGACCTTTGACGGCTTCTTCAATCTGGACTGGATGGGGCAGGCACCGTTCACGCCAGACCAGGAACTGATCGATGATACCATCGCCGGAATGAGTGGATCAGCGAGTGCCGCTTTCGTTGGGTACCCGTTTTATGCCGGGATGGTCCCTTACTGGTTCAACGTGGAGAACAACCCTTCGTCTTCAGAGACCGAGCGTGCTGTTGCGCGTGCGGTGAACAACAGCCGCAGAATCGTCATCTCGAAAACCGTGGAAAAACTTGAGGGAAAGAATGCAGAGCTACTTGTAGTGAAAAGTGATACTGAGCTGGTTGAAGCAGTCACACAACTCAAGCAGCGAGAAGGCCTCGACTTAGCAGTCATTGGCGGTGTTCGTACTGCTCAGACCTTTGCGCGGCTCGGCTTAATCGATGAGTACAACCTGCTGGTGCATCCTGTTGCTCTAGGACAAGGCGCGCCAGTATTTACAGGCAGGGCCAACTTGAGGCTGGTAAGTGTCAAAGCGTACCCATCGGGGGTGATGCGCGTGTGTTACCAGCCTGCTCAATAATACTCTGACAGGCGTGACGCAGGACTTCTACGCGCTGAGCAACTCCGCTTCACTCAATGGTCCCAGCGTCGTCAACACCTGTTTTTCGCGCAAGGGGAGGCGACGCAGAACACGCATTACGTCCTCAGTAGTCACTTTTTCGATGCGCTCGACCTCCTCATCGACGCTAATCAGGCGGCCTTCGACAACCCAGTCGTTGGAGAGCGAGCGCATCCGGGCAAAGACGGATTCGCTGCTCAGCACCATGTGGCTAATCAGCTTATCTTTGGCGCGGCGCAATTCGTCTTCGTAGATACCATCTGCCAGCAGACTATCGAGTTCTTCGCGCAGCATCTTTATCACTTGCGGAGCCTGCTCAGGCGTCGAATTGGCCTCCAGTATCAGAATGCCGGTGCCATCCATGGTCCAGAGGAAGGCGCTGGCCGACTCGGCCAGTCCTTTCTGATAGAGGTTCCAGTAGAGGCGCGAGCCATCGCCATCGCCCAGAATGCTCGCGCCCAGTTCAGCGGCGTAACGATCGGGGTCTTTTTCATCGATAGCAGGCATGGCAAGCAGCATAATCTGCTGTTTCAGGTTTTTATCTACCATAATCTCATTGTCTGAGTGTTCCGGCTCGTAGTGCCGAACATCACGCCCGGTATCGCCTGTACGCCAGTTCGCGCAGTGTTTTTCCGCCAGCCGCACAAGTTCATCCCAATCAAACTTACCTGCGACGGCCAGCATCATGTTATTGGCGGCATAGCGGCGATTCCAGTAGTCGCGCATCTGCTCGATACGCATGTTGCGGATGCTCTCAGGCGAGCCAAGCACATCATGCCCCAGCGGGTATTCGCCAAAGTAGGTTTGCATCATGCGCCGCACCGCCCGATTGTAAGGCTGATCCTCCGAGCGCGCGATCTCATTCACGATGACTTCTTTCTCCGTCGTGAAATCGCTTTCAGACAGGCGCGGGTACATCATGTCGCTGAGCAATTCGAAGGCGCGTTCCATGTATTCGCCCAGCACACGCGCGAAATAGACAGTGGATTCGTGCGAGGTACCGGCGTTGATCTCCGCGCCGATCTTGTTAAATTCCAGCGTGATTTGCTGCCAGTCGAGCGTACTCGTTCCCTTGAAAACCATGTGTTCCAGAAAATGCGAGACACCCGCGATTGACTGGTCCGGCTCATCGCGCGAACCGGTGCAGACGTAAAAAGAAAGCGCAACCGACTCGAAATCCGGCATCGGCTGGCCGAGAATTTGCAGACCGTTGGGAAGACGATGTGTATGAAAAACCATACCATTAGTATCTGACATGGGTACTCCTCTAGCGTGCGAGCGCATATTGTTTCACATTAATTAGCATGATAGCCCTGGCAGAGAGAGAATGTCAAATAACTTGTCGAGTCCGTCTTATTTCATCAAACTGTAATAGCCTTGTTGTGGTATACTTTTTTATAAAAGGGGAGGGACAAGTGAGTCCGAGATCACCCCGTATTAATGCTGTTCAGTTGCTTCGTGCTTTGAGACACGATGGTTGGCAACCAGTGAGGCAAAGTGGTAGCCATATTACTTTGAAACATCCAACGAAGCCAGGGATTGTCACAGTCGCAAAACATGCGAGTGTGATTATAAAACCAAAAACACTCGAGACAGTTTTGAAACAGGCAAGGCTAACAGAAGATGAGTTAAGAAACCTGCTTTGAAGGAGTTTTCATAATGAGCCGGTACGAATACACGATAATTCTACATCCAGACACCGAAGAGGGGGGTTACACTGTCACTGTCCCGGCACTACCAGGATGTGTGACGCAGGGCGAAACGCTTGAGGAGGCTATCGCTATGGCTAAGGATGCTATCCGCCTCCATATCGAGACACTTATTGATGAGGGTGAGCCAATACCAGAAGAGCACGAACATCCTCAGGCCATCATTATCAATGTTGCCGCTTGACCTCTAGCAATCGGCTAATCTCTTTACACAATGTGAGTGGGAAATCCCACTCACATTGTATTTTGTCCTCTGTAGCAAACGCTCCTGGCTTTTCCTCTAAATCGTAGCTAACTATGGTTGAATTAAAAGAGATGACTATGATATGCTACACTACAATGTGTGGAATATTGATACCATCCAAATCCGAAATGTTTTCGTGGGCGAAATGCATCAGGCCACTGTCTTTGCTCTGCCTGCTTGTTTGCCTGATCTGCTTGAGGGCGCAATGAACTGTGTCCCTGTGAGGTGAAATCGCATGTCTACCGCCATTTGGGGAGAGTCAGAAACACAATCAGACGAAAGCTACCCCCTGTCGTTGCTCAATAGCCTGCTGCAACAGATGATGGAGCAGTTTATGGCGCAGGGTGCCTGCCTCGCGCTCTACGATGAGAACATCCGTCAGATGGTGATTCGCCGCCACATTCGCGCCAAAAACACTGGCTCCGCGCCATCGCCAACGGATATTGAAAATATCGATACCATCCCTATGAGCCGCCGCAAAACATCCGGCCCCGCCAATACAGTAAGCTCGACAACCGGGCGTATGCGCCGCCTTTCGCGGCCACTGTCCGCGCTTGAACCGGTCGCAACATCCCGCGCGCCCCTCTTTCCTCTGGGCGAAGCCTATGCATACCGGCAAGGCTTGATAGGCGCGGCCTGGCATAAAAATGAACTGATGATGTTGAACTACGATGAGTATGTGGCAACCTACGCCCCCGGCGGCATCGCAACCTCGCCTGACGAGGGAACACCAGCCTGCTTTTTTACCATACCCATCCCGGAACCACTTTTGCTGACCGACCTCGCCAACAAAAAGGGAGGGCAGCAGATACTGGGCGTGATCGTCCTCTATCAGATCTCACCATCAACCGGCTTCCCACATAGTCAAAGCCATGCAGCATGGCAATGGGCCGAACGCTTCGGCCTCTACCTCCAGAATGATCGCCTGCGCCGCCTGAATGCGCGTAACAATGACTATATGAAACGTTTACAGCAGATCAGCACAGCCTTTCCATCAGATGTTATTCTCTCAAAACTCGTAGAGAACGTCTACCAGTTCGTCAGAGCGGTAGTGCCTGTTACCTCTGTCTTGCTCACTTTCTATGACCGCGATACAAAAAAGATTTACGATGTGTTCGCCATCGATCATGGCAAACGCATCGAGGGACTCTATGAACATCCGGTGATTGCGCTGCCCACGGAACGCCCGCTCTGGTGGAAAGTTACGCAAGAACATCAAAATACCGTGTTGCTATCACCAGCGCAAGAGCCAAAACATGTGCGAGAATACGAGGAGTTATTAAAAGGCGCGTGGGGAGACCAGACTGGCGAGGAGAGCTTCCTGCTGCTGCCCATGAAAATGTTTAACCGCGTGGTCGGCTCGCTCTCTCTCACCAGCGCGCGCCCCGATGCATTCAACCCCGAAGACATAGTGGTACTGGAAACGATGGTGCAGCTTATCACGGTCAGTATTGAGAATGCCAAGCTCTACGACCGCTCGCGCCGTTCGGTCAAGAAGGCGCGCCAGCGCGAAGAATCGCTGGCCGCCATGAACAGCGCGTTGCAGGCCATTAGCAGCGTGTTGAACCTGGTAGAATTGCTGCACAAATTCGTGGAAATAGCGGCCAAACTGGTACAGGCGGGTCTCTGCACATTTTTCCAGTTGACGGGCGACGGCGACGAGTTGGTCGCGCAAGCCATCTACGATAGCACTGGAAAATGGTATGACGCGACACAAATAGGGAATCGGGAGCAGCACGAGGATCTGATAAATATGATCCGCCTGCCTTTCCAGCACTCCATCCTGGGCAAGTTGGTGGAGGCGGACACGTTTTTCTACCTGGATACCGAACGCATTGATGAAATGGCAGAGATAAGCTCTGAGGGCGGCGCAATTTTCTTGCGTGAGACGCATAGCCATAAGATGCTGATGATCCCCGTGCGCTACCAATCGGAGCTGGTGGGTATCCTGGCGGTGCATACCCCCTGGCAAGATCGCGTCTTCCGGCCAGAAGAGGTCAGCACGCTGCTGGCGATTTCCGGGCAGGCGGCCAGCGCCATCCGCAATGCCCAGCTTTTCGAGGAGATCCGCGAGGCCAACGCGGAATTGCAGCGTATGGACAGGCTGAAAGACGAGTTTATCGTGACCGCTTCGCACGAATTGCGCACGCCGCTCAGCGCCATCAGCGGCTATGCATCCATGCTTAAACGGCAAAGCGCGCGCATCGATTCGCAGCAAGCATTACGTTACGCCAACAAAATCTCCGGTGCCACACAACAACTTACCGATCTTATCGTGCAAATGACCGACGCTGCGAAAGTAGGTGCGATTGACAAAAAGCTGGAGCTACAGGTGGGACCGGTGCAGGTGCTGGCAGCCGCCGAAATAGCTACCACTATGCTCAGCGTCAACATCGAACAGACGATTACGGTGCAGATCGACGCCGACCTGTGGGTACAATGCGACGCTTTGCGCCTGCGCCAGGTCATCACCAACCTGCTCGATAATGCTGCCAAATATTCGCCGCCAGATGGGCAAATCGTCATATCCGCCAGCGCGACCACGCTCTCGCAGCTTCCCGAAGGCCAGGTTGATTATAGCAAGGCCGTGCATGGCGAAAACACACCCATCGTGCTGGTGCGCGTGCGCGACGAAGGAGAAGGCATCCCCCTGGAAGACCAGGAGAAGGTCTTTGAGAAATTCGTGCGCGCCACGCGCTCGCTGACCACGCCGGTACGCGGTTCCGGTCTGGGTCTGTTCATCTGTCGCCGCTATATAGAGGCGATGGGCGGCAAACTCTGGTTGGAGATCAGCATACCCGGCGAGGGGTCGGTCTTCAGCTTCTACCTGCCTCAAATAGAGCCGCCCGTAGAAAAGGGAGAACAGCATGAGCGAGAACGCTACAATGCGTAAAGTGCTGATTGTCGATGACGATCCCATCATCCGAGACATGATGGTTGACATGCTCGAATACGAGGGCTACTCCCTACGTGTGGCGCGTAACGGCCTTGAAGCCCTGAAAGTGCTGCGCGGCAACGAGGGCTACCTGGTCTTCCTCGACGTCATGATGCCCACCATGAGCGGCAAAGAAGTCTGCGAACAGCTCGAAGCCGAACCTGCCACGCGCCAGCGCCACAAAGTCTTCCTCATGTCCGCCCTGGACAAACTCGACGAAGTCACCTCCTGCAAAGTGGATGGCATTATCACCAAGCCGTTCGTAGTGGACGATGTGCTGACAGTGCTGGAAGGGTATCTGGAGTAATTTGGGCATAAAAAGTGCCAAGGGACGGAATCGAACCGACGACACCAGCATTTTCAGTGCTGTGCTCTACCAACTGAGCTACCTTGGCTTGTCTTGCTGACGGGACTTACTATAGCATAGCTCCGTAGATACGTCAATAACCTTTGGCACTTTTTTCTCTGGGATGCGAATAATCACATCCTTACGAACCGGTATCGATCCTGATGCGCTCGATATTGAGATTCATGGCCGCGAGCCGGGGAACGATGTCGCCATAGCCGCGTTCGAGCATGTCAACGCCTGTCACCATAGTTGTGCCATGCGCTACGGCTGCGGCGATGACGTAGGCTAGACCGGCGCGTAGATCAGGCGTGGCAATTTGCTTAACCGCCGTGAAAGGCGTCGGCCCGATAATGATGGCGCTATGTTCAAAGTTGGACTCGCGGTAGCGGCACTCGACCCCGCCCAGGCAGTGGGTCGTCAACTGCGTCTTCGCGCCCAGCGTGTCCAGCGCCTTGAGGTAGCCAAAACGATTCTCGTGTACCGTCTCGTGGATAATCGAAATACCGTTGGCCTGCGAGAGCAGCACGGCGAAGGGTTGTTGCCAATCCGTCGAGAAGCCGGGGTACACGTCCGTCTCGATAATGGCGGGTCGCAATTGACCTTTGCGGAAAAAGCGGATGCTGCTGGATTCGAGCAGTTCGGCACCGCCGCCAACCTGCTGATAATAGGAAAGGAAGTTGCCGAGCGTTTCTGGCCGGATACCATGCACGGTTATATCGCCATTGGACGCGCAGGCCAGGCAGGCCCAGGAGGCTGCTTCGATGCGATCTCCCATCACCTTCATATGCGTGCCTGTAAGCCGTTTCACGCCCTCGATACGAATGTCACGTCCCGAAGAGGTGAAAATGATGGCACCCATCGCCCGCAGCATGGTGATTAACTCGAATATCTCAGGCTCGATGGCCGCGTTGGAGATAGTGGTGCGACCCTCGGCCAGCACACCGAGGTAAAGGCAGGTCTCGGTCGCCCCCACGCTGGGATAGGGCAATTTAATATGCGTGCCTTTCAAGCCGCCGTTGCGGGAAGCGGTAAAGCCATCCTCCGATTCTTCGACCTTGCCCCCGAACTGCTCAATGGCTCCCAGGTGAAAGTCAACACTGCGCCGGCCTATGGCGTCTCCCCCCACGAATGGCACCGAAACCTGCTTGAAACGATGCAGCAGCGCGCCCAGCATCAAAATAGGGATGCGATTGCTGCCAGAGTGCGGCACAGGCACATTGGATGCTCGCATATGAGATGGATCGATAATCAACGTTCCATTATCAATCATGTCCAGCTTGACCCCTATCGAATGCAACATTTCTATGGTAATCGTGACATCTCCGATAGGCGGAACATTGGTCAACATAGTCGGCGAGTCCGCCAGCAGAGCCGCGACCATAGCTTTTGTCGTAAAGTTTTTCGCTCCCAGGCAGCGAATCTCGCCCACTACCGGCTGTCCACCTTTTATGTTATAAGCATACGTTTGTTGTTGCGCCATGTGTACCCTTCTTCATGAATTGAACCGAAAGTTCTTCTACGCATGGATAAAACTACATCCATGCATACTAATAAAACGTACCAGACTTGCTATTGAGTATATACTATGAGGCAGGTGAGAAGGGTGGGGATAGTACTGGTGAAGTACCAGAACCGGGGCCGGATGCCCACAAGGGGCATCCAATAGGCATCAACCCAGGAAAAGCTCTGCCAGTCTCCGTAGGGGCGGGGGTGGTGATGAGAGACGCGGGCGGCCCTAAAGG
>JBOGTO010000011.1:0-3161 GCA_050695155.1 Ktedonobacteraceae bacterium | reverse complement strand
CATTTCTCCTGTCCAAACCTACAGGCTCATCCCTGTTAATAGTATCTATGCCAAAAACCGTTGAAATTAGCGGTACATAATGCCGCATTCACGACTATACTTACTCCTGTGCAGAGGAATCTACCGGCGCGGTTCTGCAAACGGCATTGCGTTGATTGTGGAACCCGGCGCGGTGTCGCTTGATCGCCGAGAACGCAAAACATGTCTGCGTGCGAGGCGGAACAAACAGCGTTCCCGGCGGAGGTACCATCGGATATGGTATCGTAGAGCCGCGCCGGTAGGGGCCGAAACCATCATCGTGTGATACCATTTGCATAGGCGTACTCGTATATGGTAAGGGCAACCGCGAGGTTCGCCCTCGAAATAGGAAAGGAGAACACAAAACATAATGGCGCAATGGGCGTATAAAGTGGCTTATATCGATTATCGGGGGCGTATTTCCAGCGAGGGACTTGAAACCCTCAAGGGAGATAACGAGCGGCGCAGCACTTTCGCGCGTCGCTACCTCAACACGCTGGGCCAGGAGGGCTGGGAGCTGGTCGGCATTCAACCGTTGGCCTCAAACTCGGCCTACTATGTCTTCAAGCGAGTCGCCCAGGAGGGCGATTTCGCGGAAGAAGCCCCGGCAACTTCCAGCGAAACTGCTCCCGCGAGCGGTGGCCCGACCGTCGAAACGGCCTGAATCAACGCATAAAGAAGCACCCGGGGTGATGCAGTCGCCCTGGGTGCTTCTTTTTGTGTTACACTTTGAGAAGACGAAATCACTCAAAGGGAGGGCTGCTCATGCCAGAAATTATTGACGCGCATGTCCATATTGGACGCTATCACCTTCCTATTGAAGAGATCGACGCGCTGCTCAAAGCAGCGGGCATCAGCCGCGCTGTCGTCTTCGCCGACCCGGAGAGCAACGATATGGTCAACGACTCGCTCTATGCGCTGGAAGCGGCGCGACGCATGGGCTACTACGCCTTCTACTACTATGGCGGCAATGCCTATAGCGGGCAGCGTCCCTATGATCGACTCCCCGTGCCGGATAACCTCGACCAGTATAACGGCATCAAATGGCACTGCTGGTTCTCGCCCGCGCACGATGGTGGTTTGCGCTATAGCTACCCTATCGACATGGACAACGTGCGCCGCCAGATGGATGCGCCCGATTTCCAGGCCGTCATGAGCGCCATTCAAACCCTGAAATTCGCCATGACCTTTGAAGAACACTTCGATGTCACCTGCGAATTTGTGCGCCGCTACCCCGATGTCACGCTCATCATCCCCCACATGGGTATGCTCAACGGGGGCCAGCAGCGCGTGCAAAGCCACTTCCGCGACTATCCCAACATTCACTTTGACACTAGCCTGGGCCAGGTCAACGAAAACATCGTAAGCGCCCTGGGAGCATCGCGCCTGCTCTACGGCTGCGATTACCCCTACGGAATGCCCGCCGACAACCTGCGCCGCGTCCAACGCCTCGCCATTCCCGACGAGGAGAAGGAGTTGATGTTGAATGGTAATGTGAGAAGATTGATGCGTGATATAATGCCAGCATAACAATCAATTTGCCGTTAAGCGATTCCACAACTCAACGAGGAGTACAACCATGTCTATTTCATCCCCTGTTCCAGAGACGAAGCAGGACCAGCATTTCCAGAACTTTATCGGGGGCGCGTGGCGCGCTTCACATAGTGGTGAAACCTTCGTCAGCACCAACCCGGCCCGCACCTCAGAGGTGATCGGCTACTACCAGAAATCGAGCGTTGCTGATCTTGAGGATGCTGTCGAGGCCGCCTCGCAAGCGCAACGCGGCTGGGCCGCCACTCCCGCGCCCGAACGCGGCGAAATTCTCTTTCGTACCGCCGCCATATTAGAACGGCGCAAAGAGGAACTGGCCGCGCTCATGACGCGCGAAATGGGCAAAATCATACGAGAGACGCGCGGCGATGTGCAAATCGCCATCGACGTTGCCAAATTTATGGCGGGTGAGGGCAGACGCGCCGAAGGTGAGACGGTTCCCTCCGCGCTGCCCAACAAGTTTTGCATGACTATTCGCCATCCGCTCGGTATCGTGGGCATCATCACCCCCTGGAACTTCCCCATAGCTATTCCCGCCTGGAAGACCTTTCCGGCTTTGCTGGCTGGCAACACCGTGATTCTCAAACCGGCGAGCGATACACCCCTGCTGGCGCTGAAACTGGCTGAATGCCTGAGCGAGGCTGGCCTGCCGGCAGGAGTTCTGAATGTCATCACCGGCCCCGGCGGCTCACTGGGCGACGCCATCGCCAGCCATCCGCGCATCAGCATGATCTCCCTGACTGGCTCAACCGAGGTTGGGCGGCGCGTAGCAGAGGTCTGCGGGCGCGACCTGCGGCGCTGCACTCTTGAACTTGGTGGCAAGAACGCCGTCGTGGTGCTGGAAGATGCCGACCTTGATCTGGCGGTGGCAAGCGTGACATCGGGCGCATTTGGCACGACGGGCCAGCGCTGCACAGCCACCAGCCGCGTCATCGTGCAGCGTTCCGCGCAAAAAGCTTTTACCGAGCGATTGATAGCCGCCGCCGAAAAGCTGCAAATAGGAGATGGCCTCAATCCTCAGATCGACATGGGGCCGCTCGTCAACGCCGGGCGCGTCAAAGCCGTGCATGAATACACCGAAATTGGCAAGGTCGAGGGCGCGAAACTGGTCATGGGCGGGCATCCGCTCTCCGAAAAAGAGTACCACGAAGGCGCGTTTTACGAGCCGACCATCTTCACCGATGTGGCTCCCGCCATGCGTATTGCCAGGGAGGAAGTCTTTGGCCCCTTTGTCTCCATCGTCCCGGTCGATACCTACGAGGAAGCTATCGCGGTAGTAAATTCCAGTGACTACGGCCTCTCAACCGCCGTCTTCACCGAAAACAGCCGCCTGACTTTCCGCGCCATGCGCGAGATCGAATCCGGCTTGATCTACTTCAACGCTCCTACGACTGGCTCGGAGATCCACCTGCCCTTCGGCGGCATGAAGGCTAGCGGCAACGGACACCGCGAACTTGGCACCCACGCCGTCGAGGAATTTAGCGAGACTAAAACTATCTTTGTGTCTTACCCTCCACGCTAATAATAGGGAGGCCAGACAAAAAGGCAGGCTTTGGGCAGTTGCCTGGTGGGAACATGGCGACCGCAAGGGT
>JBOGTO010000010.1:0-13525 GCA_050695155.1 Ktedonobacteraceae bacterium | reverse complement strand
GTACTGAGGAGTCAAAAAGGCAAGTATGGTACAATAGTAGTGTCAGTTGCAGAACTAAGGAGGGGTACATCCATGCCAAAGCAACAACATATCTTGCGACTCACCCTGCCCATCCCTCCCAGCATCAACGAGCAGTACGCTACCGTCAACGGGATGCGCGTTACGACAGCCGTAGCGCGGCAATTCAAACAGCAGGTGCGCCAGTCACTGGCCGCGATGGAACGCCAGGGCAAAATAAGCCCGGCGTTGCACGCCCATCTGCGCCAGGACTATCTCACGCTGTTTCTGGCATTCTATTTTGAAACGCCGCTCAAACGCGACCTGGATGGTGGGCTCAAGATCACCCAGGATGCTATATGCGAATTTCTGGGTGTCAATGATAATCGTATCGTCTCTATTCACCTCCTCAAATACATTGACCCGCTGCACCCGCATCTCGATGCCGAGCTAGAGGCCATCGACGACTGGAAATTCGACGAAGAATATAGATTGCTCCAATGAGAAGACAATAGTATACCATTTCTCAAAAGCCGCACTACTCCTCAAGAGTTACGTGAAAGCTTATAGGTCACTCCTTCATATGCGTTGTATCTGAACACGGTGTTATATATATGCTCAAGTACGAAAGTTACAAAATCGTCGTCATAGCCTAAACTATTAAGCTCAACTTCTAACCTCTGGAGCCTCATCACTTCTCGTATAAAGATCATATGATAGCGGCTATTCCAGTTAGCCAATAACGAGCGAACATTTTCAAACACCGTGAAAATTTCTTCCACAACCGCATTTACTGTTCGTATATCGTCCATATTCAGTGACTCCTTATATCGTTAGCAATAACCTGCATGACCTGCGAACGGGCTACCTTTGTGAGTTTTCTGTTACCAGCCTCATCTAAAAATTCTATCCATAGAAAACCCTCATTGTCATTGGTAGAGACTACATCAGCGAAGGTCAAATCGTGAGTTCATTTTTAGGCTCAAATATCTTATTATCAAGAATCACAGTTCAATTATAAAGTATCAAGAATCAATTCATAAATAGTACTCAAATATGAGATAAGACTCAAATATCATTAGACAAGATGGGGCAAAAGACTTACAATATCAATGACTCTATACGCAAATATCAAAAACAGCGGGAGAAGAAAGTAATGGAAGAAAAATACTACACACCAGAGGAGGTCATGAAGCTTCTCGACATCTCTAAAGCAACGCTAAACAGAAGAGCGGGGGAGGGAACTATACCGAGCGAACTCGAAGACGGCAGGAAAAGAGGAAGGAAATATCCCAAAGAAGCAATAGATGCACATGTAAAACTATTAAAGCCCAAAGATAACACAAAGCTAACATTTGGCCCGGCAACCAACAGCGAGCTATGGGCAAGCTACCAGAACCACTTCAAGTTATACGAAGTGGAAGATATTGTCACCTATGACAGGCTCTTAGAATGGCGTGAAGCAAATTATGATATCTTTATGTCTGCGAGAGAAGGGAGCAAAAGAGTAGCGGGAGTAACCATTATGCCTTTAGAAGAGGATATAATTAAATCCCTGATAAACGAGGAGATGAGAGAGCAGGACATACAACCAGAGACAATAAGAGAATGGTCAGATAAAAACCTGACAGCTTATATCCCAAGCATATCGATACATCATACGGGAAATACTCAAAAAGATAGAGAAAGAGGACATTTTATCATTAGAAGCGCCATAAGATGGGCAATCTCGTTAGACAGGCAATACGATATAAAAAAGTGGTATGCGATAGCCGCGACACCTGAAGGGAAGAAACTAGTCGAACATCTAGGCTTTGAGAAGATAGCAGGGAAAAGAGATGCCTACCTGCTAACAGACCTGAAAAGGGCGATAAAACCTATCAGGGCATTTATTGATAAATTAGAACAAGAGGACGAGCCGCTTGTACCACCAAAACGAAAGTAAGAGCTAAACGAGCAGTGGGCTGCAAGTCCATTGCTCGTTTAGCTCTTACTTTCGTTTTATTTAGCCGGGGAGCCACCAGCCCAGATGTGGGGCAAAGGTCGAGTAGAGCAGCCAGACGTTGAGGCCGAGAATGATCGTGCTACAGGCAATGGCCGCCCAGGTGGTGATGGGCTTGTTCACCAGCGTACCCATAATATCGCGCCGCCGCGTAAACATCACCAGCGCGATGACTGGCAGTGGCAGTACGAAGCTGAGTACGACCTGGCTGACTACCAGCGTTGTGGTAGGATTCAAGCCAATGGCGGCCACAACTACCGCCGGAATCATTGTCACCAGGCGTCGTATCCAGACGGGAATGGTGAAGCCCACAAAGCCCTGCATGATGACCTGGCCGGCCATCGTGCCGACGGTGGAACTGGAGAGTCCAGCTGCCAGGAGCGAGACGGCGAAGATGATCGTAGCCGCTCCGCCAAGCAGCGGCGTGAGCGTCTGGAAAGCGGTGTTGATGTCAGCCACATTGGTCTGTCCGTGAGCGTGGAAGGTGGCAGCCGCCATGTAAAGCATCGCCATATTGATAAGTCCCGCCAGGCCCATCGCAATCACCACGTCTGGAATGCTCCAGCGGAAGATGCGCCGCGCCTCTTTTTCGCTGCGTGGGATAATGCGGTGTTGCGTCAGCGAGGAGTGCAGGTAGATGACATGCGGCATTACCGTTGCCCCAATGATGCCCACAGAGAAAAGCACACTTTGTGTTCCGCCAATCCAGGGAACGATAGTATGGAAGCCTACCTGTCCCCAATCGGGGCGCGAGAAGAATGTTTCGATCAAATAACTGACCGCGATAACTCCAACAAGGGCTGTGATGACCGCCTCTAAAGGGCGGAAGCCGCGCTTCTCTAGCAGCAAGATCAGGTAGGTAACGACGCCTGTAATCAGCGTGGCATAAAGCAGGGGAATGCCGAATAATAAGTTAATAGCGATACTGGCTCCCAGGAACTCCGCCAGGTCGGTTGCCATCGCCGCGATTTCTGAGATAACCCACATCGCGTACACTACCGGTTTGCGGAAATGAATGCGAGCCATCTCCGCCAGGTTATGCCCCGTCGCCAGGCCAAGTTTGGCCGACATAGTTTGTAGCAGCATCGCCATCAAATTTGCCAGCGCGACCACCCACAGCAGATTATAGCCAAAGGCGCTGCCGCCCTGGATATTGGTGGCAAAATTGCCGGGGTCGATATAGGCCACGCTGGCGATAAAGGCCGGTCCCAGAAAAGGTAGCAGGGCAAGCAGTCCCTTTGTGCGACCATCGAGTGCGGCGCGCGCGGCCTTGCGCGTCCTGCTCTCCGCCGCCAGAGGCTGTTGTGCCGCATGTTCACCGGTTGTTGAAAGTGGTGGATAAAGCCTCATCAACGCCCTCCCGAATGTTCAGAGGAAGATAGTGTCTCACCTACTGCCGGACGGACGAGTACGGATTGCGTTACGGCGTCGCCAATGGCATGTGTCTGTGTGCCAACGCGCACAGTATACACTCCCCCATAGGGCGCGACCGCCTCCACATACACCTTCGCGCCTGGAATGAGTCCCAGCGAAGTGAGATAGCGCAGCAGGTCGGGATCATCATCGCTCACACGCTGCACAATGACCTGTTGACCCGGCAGCACCTTCGAAAGTGGCTGACTGCTTGGGACGACAACTCTGCCTACATTATTAGGAATAGGGTCGCCATGCGGATCTTCGACCGGATGCCCTAGCAGGGCATCCATGCGCTCCACAAACTCATCCGAGATGGCATGTTCCACTTGCTCCGCTTCGCCATCGACCTCGTCCAGGGGAAATCCCATAATATGCACGAGAAAAAGCTCAAGCAGGCGATGCCGCCGCACCAGTTCGGTCGCCATGGCATTACCCGTCTCGGTCAGTTCAACGCCGTGATAGGGAATGTAGCGCACATAACCGCGCTCGGCCAGCCATTTGAACAGTTGCGTGACGGTAGCATCGCTCAATTGCCCGTTCGGCTCAAGCGACTGCAAGCGCTCTCTCATATTGGACGTAGTAATCGACTCGCCCCGCTCGCGCAGCTTGTAGCAAAGCTTCAGGCAGTCAATGGAGCGAATCGGCAGGGTACGTAGTTCTGTTGACGGTGACATAGCAAAACCTCATTATTTTCACTGGTAAAATCATATTTTTTAGCTCTCTAAAAATAAAATACCACAAAAAGCAATATTTTGTCAAGTTTGCTGAAAAATAAATTGGGATGGATACAAAATTGGAGCGAAGCGCAGCAGACATGGCGACCGCAAGGGTCGCCACTACTATACGCGAAACGTGCATGAGACGTAGTATAGCAGTGGCGACCGCAAGGGTCGCCATGTCTTATATGGGCGATTCCATACCCAATGTCCCATATTTTCGCTCAACTTTCATACTACCCTGGGGTATATAGTAGAAAACTCCTATCTTCTCATTTATTTCGTCACATAACTGATATAGTTCCAAAAAGCACAGCGTTTATAACGCTCTACTTTTTGTTGGCTTCGTGCGGGCAATCCGCACCGGGTGAACTACCAGCCCCGCTACCCCCTTTGCATTGAATGCATCGGGCTTGCCTTTCCGAATGATGTTGTATGCCCCGTTGACATCGGCATTCAAATATCGCTTGCCTGATGCACGGTACAGTCCTCGTTTGACCCGTCTCCCGCTAAACTTCGGCTCTTCTGTTCGCATAGGATCACGCACGGGCAACGGGTCCAGGTCAAGAAAACTGGCCTTGCTGGTATAGCTTTCTTCCGTGAGGATGACCTGGATTCCTACCAGTTCCGCCTTGTAGGTGAGCATCTGGATAAAGCGAGCATGAGGAATTTGCACAAAGTTCTGATTGGTGCGCTTACCCATCTCCACTGCTTGCTTCCATCCGTCGTTTTTGCCAATAATAAGCGTCCCAATACCCTCTTGTACCAGGAGGTCAATGATCTGCTTGCTGGCGGTGTGCAGCATGTGGTTGATGCGCCGGTTGCGCTTGTTGGTCAGTTGCTCCATCTGATGCGTGGTGCCAGTCTTGCCCAGTTTCTGCTGTAACTGAGCCTTGCGCTTGTTGTACCACTGGTTCATCGCTTTGAGCGAGCGACCGTTGACAAGACGGGGAACAAACCCCGGTTTGTTTGAAGCTATCGCCGCTACATTATTGATGCCCAGGTCTACTCCAGCGCACAGGTCAGGATTCACGTCGGCTGGCTGGACTTTCTGTTCATAGATCACCTCGACCACATAATAGCCATGCCGAGGCACAATGCGCACCTGATCAATACTCGTTTGGTTAGTCTTGACCTCAATGGGTAGCATGGAGGGGCAGATCAAGCTGCGCTTGAGTCCTTTGCGGCTGATGGCCTGTTCGGTATAGATCAGCACATTGCGCCCGTTGGCTTTATCCTTGTATTTGGGCAGTTTTGGTTTGCCTAAGAATTTGGAGGGGTCTTGTCGATACGCCTTCCGCGCGGCAAAAAAGGCTTGCCAACACTGGTCAAGCTGGCGTAAGACCTGCTGGGCGACTTTGGCAGGCAACGCGCGGTAGGCTTCATGGGACTGCATGAGTTTGTCCAACTCGTTATAAGGCACGTAGCGACCCTCGAAGATGTAGGCTTGCCTGATTTCGTAGTTAGCAGCGTTGTACAGGTTCTTGGAAGCAAAGGCGGCGGCATCGATCACGCGGTAGCGCGGGTCAGTGCGGTCAATCACATGTTGCTCCACCAGTTGCATGAGTGGCTCCTTTGTCTATTGTTACAGGCCGATCAACATCTGAAAGTGAATATGCGCCGGGTCCTGTGGGAGCTTCTCCGGCACGGTCGCACGAGTGAGAAAGCCGGTTTGCAGCAGGTACTTGTTTGCTTGTTGCGGATTGTCTCCGGCAATGCGCTGGGCTAAGAACTGCTCGTAATCAGGTGACAGGATGTAGGCCCACAGTCCACGACAGGAGACTGTCAAAGGGGTCACACTGACCAGCTGAACTTGCACCTTACCCACCAGTTGGTAATTGACACCGGGAGCGGTCTGCCGCGTAAAGAGCGCGGTGGCTTGCTGGCTCATCTGCTCGCTGTTGTACGCGATACCTGTGCAGGTCTCGGTAGCTTTGAGTGTCACCATTTGCGCTTCGTCTCCTACTCGCTGAGTAGAGGTCGCGTTGAATGTACAGTGAGTCGGCTGGACGGCCTCGCCCGGACGCAACACGAATGCTTGTGGGAGCTGCTGGTTCAGGGTGGTCTGGAGTGTCGAGGTCACATGGTCAAGATCAGCCTGCGCCACCGCCTGAAAGCTTCTGGCGTCTCGTCCCCCGCTGAACGGACCGTTTTTGACCAGCACGCCGTTGGCAATCGTGGTGCTTATATCCCCCACTGCAATGTTCCCGCTCGGTCCACTGTTGAGGGCATGGGCCGCAACAATCGCTTGCCCGTCTACAGGTGGAGCATTGGCGGGAATAGTGACACTGCGATCCGTCGCCACCTTGACCCCGTCTTGCCCGGTAAACACTGTCCCAGCAGGCAAACTCTGCGCCGTAAACAAGCCGTTGTACAAGGTCAGGCTTCCGGTCGCTTGTCTGGCGTCTTGATGCCCTGTGCCGGTGGTTGGGGCGGTCTCGGCTTTGCTCAGGGTCACAGGCGCAAGCACGCGCGTCGGGAGCGCAAGCGGCGTGGTTAGAGTGATGCTTCTGGTCATAGGCATCACATCAATGGTGACGGTTGGATAGGTCAGGAGCGCGAGGGCTGTTCCCCCTGTAAAGGACACCAGGAGCAACACAGTCAGGATTATCAGAGGCCAGCACACCTCTTGCGCCTGTCGCTGTGGTGGTAAGGGCTGCGTGTCGGTCTGGGCGATCGCGTTCACAAAGATATTGTCAGGATCATCGTCCTGGTCGTCTGCTGACTGCAACACAGGGACTGATGGCAGTGGTACGCTAACGACGGGGCTGGCGTCTTTTTGCGACACTGGCCCCTGTGGCTCGTGTGCGAACTCCTGCATACTGGCTTCTCCTGATTGTGCAGAGGAAGCGGCGGCGATGCCACTTCCTCTCTGGCTAATGCGGCGACGGTGAGACAAACTTGGTGCCATCGTTGCGAAAGACAATCACCTGATCGCCAATGTGAATGTTGAGATCAGGTTTGCCATCGCCATTGCGGTCTTCAAAGGACAGCGTGACGGGTAGCAGGTCTTGCCCATCTCCCAGCAGTACCGGGCCGAGATAGGTCACGGCTTTGCTGGCATCGCCGCCGGGCAACTCGATCACCAGCACCTGCCGACGCAGGTTCAGGGCGATGAAGTGGCTGGGATGCTGTGGGCTGTCGTGATGGCCGACGACCTGATCGGTTTGGAAGGTGCGGGGGCGTCCATAGCTCCAGTCGTTGGTGGTGGTCGTCCACCAGTTGCCCAGCCAACTGAGCGCCATGAACCCCAGCAGCATGACCAGTAGCGAGAGTCCCGCCACGATGAGTACCCGCCCGGTGTTGGGCCGGCGGCGCGGCAGTACGCGCGTTTCCAGCGGGTTGCGGTCCAGGCGTCGGGCGGTGGTATGCGATGATGTGCGCCTCGGTGTATCGTCGCCATAATCCGCATCGGTAAACACTGGTGGGCGTGGCTGGCGCTGAGATCGCGCTATTTGTGGAGTGAAGTCATCCGTACTGTACGGCACATCTTCAGGATGATGGTGGATCGAATGCCCGGCGCGGTGCATGCTGCCCGCAGGCACGCGATAGCGGTCTGAGGTGGACGACCCGCCCGGTTGGTCAAAGCGGATCACTTCCCCGGTGGAGAGGGGAACGCCTTGCTGTTCCTTCATCGCGCTTCCCCTCCTTCCTGCTCGTGGGCGGGAAAGGGCCGCTGGAGTTGTTCGCCCAGCAACGAATGCGCAATGGCCCACACGCGCAATCGCTGGGAGAGGGTGGAGCCGATCAGCGTCTCCAGATCAGGCCGTTCGGACGATTCTGCTTGATGAGCGTGTTCGCTCGAGGGAGGTTGACCCGCCTGCTCGAACAGAGCGCGCGCCGCTTCAAACCAGTGGGTCGCCGCTCGACCCAGTGCGTCGATAATCGCCTCTTGCGTCACCAACAGGGTGAACGACGCGGGATCAGCCGCGCTCGTGCGTTGACAAGACTGCGGCCAGACGGGAGCCAGCCAGTTCAGATTGTGGAGAGCTTCCCGCTCGTCGGCCAGCGCTGCAAAGGCGTGACTGGCGGCCAGCAAGGCTTCGCGGCTGGTGGCCTCTTTGCCGAAAGCCGCCCACAGTTCAGTTAAGGGGCCAAGCGGCATCCAGGGTGCAGGTGGGACAGACGGAGGTTGGGATGCTTCTTCCGCATGGAGGAAAGCACGGTAAGAAGTCGTCATATCCGCACCTCCTGATGCTGCCTGGGGGTATGCTTCGTGCAGGAAAAGGGCTGTGCGTCCTGTGGTGGATTCGAGGTGCAACCAGGGCAATAGCCCTTGATGCCGCACACCGTACACTGCTTTTCCCACGACATGCCAATCACTTCCCAGGTATGCCCATAGTAGCGACATTGGAGTGCATTCGGTTTGAGAGGATGTGCAGGTGTCGTTGCTGCCTGCTTGCTGCGCTGTGGAGGGCGAGTCTTGATCTCTTCGTCCCAGAGTCCTTGCATGTGCATGTGTCCTTTCTTGACAAAGGGACCTTCCACGTGCGTAATTACATGTGGAAGCCCTAACTACCTAACGGGGATTCCATTCTCAACCTGTCGAGGGCCAATCTCGACAGGTCTTTTTCTTTTCCCTCCTTTTCAGAAGATACAAAAGATAATCGTCTTTTCAAAGGATAACAGATATTTTGATAAATTACAATGGTTTTGAGTGGTAATTTGATTTCTACAGAACATTCGTATATAATCCAGAAAACGAGAGTATTTGGAGGCGGTTTCATGGATTCTCAATGGCTAACAGTTGAGTACATCGCTCGTGATTTGCAGGTAAGTGAAACAACAGTACGAGGATGGATTCGTGATAAAAAACTTCGGGGAGCAAAATTTGGAAGAGACTATCGAATCCTCCGGGATGACTATGAAGATTTCATTAAACGACATTTAGATAAAGATAATCTTGATGATAATGACTAATGCTTTGTATTTGTTGCAGTATCGAACTACGTTGATTGTGCGCATGAAGCCTGAGGTGTCATTATGTCTGATCCGATGTATCCTGGCCCTCGCCGCCGCATTTACTCATCCGGCCAATTACTGCTGTTGACCATTGTTGTGCTGCTCATCATCGTAAGTAGCGGTGTGATGTTTTTTTCAGCCGTCAACTATCAAATTTCGGCCAACAATGCCAGCTCGCAGGCCGTCGCAAGCGCCATAGCGCGGGCAACCAGCTTTGCGCAAGCCAACGCCTCGGCTACCGCGCTGGCCTCCACCATCCACAATCCTTACCCTCCCTATACAGGCAACCTCGTGCTTAATGATCCGTTGAACGATAATCACCTGGGAAGTAACTGGGATGTCGCCTCGACCCAGGCAAATAACACCTGTCAGTTCTCTGGAAGAGCTTACGAAAGCGCTAATGACAATACATCGAAGAACCTGTATAGCGGGAATGTTTGTTTCGCTGAAAATACAAGTTTCGATAACTTCACGTTTCAGGTGCAAACCACTTTGGTGCAGGGGCTTTGCGAGGGAATAGTCTTCCGCGGGAATAGTAAGGCGAACAATTTTGATAGATTTGAAATCTGCTCAAATTCCTGGTACGACTTTCGCCAGTGTTCCGGCGGTTATTGTGACGTGGTTTTTGCGAATGGCCTGTCATCAGCCATAAATGCTAAATATGGCGCGACAAATACGCTGGCGGTCGTTGCGAACAACTCTGCTATCACCATATATGTGAATGGAAAGCAGATCATAGCGACTACCGATAGCGGTTTTAGCCAGGGACAGATAGGTTTCGTGACATCCGGCTATGATAGCACACGCACAGTAGCCGTGTTCCGCAATGCCCAGGTATGGGCGATGTAGCTTATTCTCTTACAAGAAGAAAGGGTTGGTTTGTGGGTGGTTGGTCGCAGGCCAACCGCCCACAAACCCTCTCTTCTTATGCAACATCGCCTTTGCGAGCAGCGTAGCGCGCGCGTAATGTGGCCGGGATGCGATAGACATCACGGGCAAGCCCCAGACGCTCGAGCGTCCAGATCAGGTAGCCAGAGACATCAAACTGCCACCAGTGCAGTCCGTGAAAGGCGGAACGCGGGAAGGCGTGGTGGTTGTTATGCCAGCCCTCGCCAAAACCCAGCAGGCCCACAATCCATTCGTTGTGGCTTTGATCGTTCGTCTCAAATTCGCGTTTGCCAAAGGTGTGACAGACCGAATTGACGCTCCATGTGACGTGATGCGTCAGGAAAATGCGCACCAGCCCACCCCATAGCAGACCGCTCCAACCGCCAATGGCGAAAGGAATGACCACCGCCAGTATTGCCCATAGCACGAATGTGCGGCTGACAAACATGACCATACGATCATTAACGAGGTTGCGGCAGTAGACGTTGGGGTCGGCCTGTTCGCTATCGAATATCCAGCCCATATGCGCGTGAAAAAAGCCATGCACGGGGCTATGGGGATCGCCTTCGCGGTCTGACTGCGCGTGATGCTTTATATGTGTAGCGGCCCAATCAAGCGCCGGTCCTTCCAGCGACATCGAGCCGAAAACGAGCAAGAAAAACTTGATTACAGGATTTGGTCGAAAACTGCGATGCGTCAACATACGATGATACCCGACGGTCACACCAAAGGCCACCAGCGTATACATAGAAGCTAAAAGGATGATGTCTGACCAGTGGGCTGCTCTCTGCCAGAGCAAACTGATGGCAAGCGCAGTCGCCAGCAAGGGGACAACCACGACTACAAGCACAACTGCCTTGTAGACGAGAGAAGAATGTTTCAAAAGAACCTCCGTAAACTAGTACCACCATAAAAGCGGTGTGTCTGTTAGAGCATGATGGTTGTGCTTTTGTTTCACGAGGATTGAAAAATGTGAATATCTCTACATTTTGAACGTACATGTAGGGTGTAGTATAATAGGTACTCGATCATTACCCTATGATGTGCCGGGAAATGCTTTCCATCCATAAGTCTATTTCGATCAGGAAACTCTTATGCAGGAAACCTTTATGACATCGCATGTGAAGCTGCTCTTTTCTCTCTGTATCGCGCTTGTGCTGGCTTTCATCCTTTCATCCGCGCGTGTTTCGGTCCAGACTGCGTATGCAAACGACAGAGCGGCTGCTCCACCTACGCTGCAAATGGCGGTGGGGTTTGGCGATAATACCCGCCTTGACTACTGGGTGCCAGTAGCGTTTACCGTTAGCAACAGCGGATCAGCTTTTAGCGGTACCCTTTCTGTTACTACATTCACAAGTCCAAATCCGTCGGGGCCGTTCGCTACCGGTGTCTTGCCGTGGAGCTACCAACAGGCGGTTACATTAGGGCATGGCGCGCAGAAGCAGATGACCATCAATGTACCTTTTTATGAAAGCCCCGCCGTGCCACGCGGCATTATAGCGAGTCTCTTGAACAATCAGGGCAAGGTGGTTGCCATAGCCAAAGATGAGCCATCGGTGGTAGATTCGGCTTCCATTTTGATAGGTATCCTCTCCGACCAATCCGCGCAAAATGGAGGGTTTGCTCCTCTGAGTGCCGCTACGTTGCCCGACTCAACTCGTTCGCTCATGCTCTTACCACTCGACGCCAGTTCGCTATCCGATACGCCTGAAACGCTGGCAAATTTTGATATTATCATCCTGGATAACTTTACGACGCGTACCCTCAACACTGCCCAGCTCACCGCTTTGCAAACGTGGGTCAATCGCGGGGGAGGCTTGATCGAGATTGGCGGACAGCAGGGGCAACAGACACTCGGCGCGTTGCCCCCGCAATTGTTACCTGTGGTCATCAATGGCGCCACTACCCTCCCTGCCAGCACGAATTTACTTCCGGTTGGCAGCCCTGACATCTCCGATATTGGGCAGATACCCGCGAAAATAACGCAACCCATTACCATCAGCAGCGTGTCTCTGCCTCCAGCAAACGATGCCCGGCGACAGGCGTTTTCCAGTCTTTCGACCGTACTTGCCTCTGGTAATGCTCCTTTAATCGTGCAGGCCAATGCTGGACAGGGTACTATCTGTTTTCTGGCCTTTGATCCGGCCAGCGCGCCCCTGCTTGCATGGCCGGGTACTGTGGCGTTGTGGAAGGGTTTGCTCCTGCGCAGCCTGGGAGACCAGTCGCTCTTTCCCGCCCTCGCGCCGCGCTTTAGTAGCGGGCCGGGAGAATTATATCTGCGCGGGGGATTATTCGATGTGCTGCAGCCCGGCACATTGCTGCCAGTATGGGCGCTGATCTTTTTGCTCATCGGCTATATCGTCTTAATCGGACCTGTGCGCCTCTTCATTTTGAAGAAACTGAAACGCCCCGCCTGGAGTTGGCGCATCATCCTCGCCGGCGCGGTTGTCTTTTCGTTTCTTACCTACGGGCTGGCTTTCTATCAAAGAGGAGCATCGATTAATAGCATCTCGATTGTGCAGTTCAATCAGGGCGGGCAATCGGCGCATGTCACGACGTTTTTCAGCGTTTTCGCTCCCGGTCAGGGAGCTGTACAGGTGCATGTCCCCGGCATAGTGCAGGCGCAGCCCATCATCAACGACCCTTTTCAACAAGATAGCAGAGTGACAAACGATGCCTCCTTTACCACTGACCAGCATAGCACGACCATCAACCTGCCGGACGCTGGCACATGGACGCTGCATCCCATTGTATCGGAGGGAGATCAACAGGTGCAGGGCGGTTTACTCTCTCATCTGACGCTTCAGCGTGGTTCGCTTGTGGGGACGGTGACAAATACGCTGAGTACCGCGCTCAGCGATGTCTATATACTGATGCCCCATAGCTATGCCTACATCGGGCATCTTCAGGCGGGGCAAAGCGTGCAGGTGAATGTCCCTTTGCATAGCTCCTCGCTTAATGCCAGTACCACGCTTGCTGACCAGATCGCCGGAGATAACCATTTGCCTGTGCCGTATTTCCCCTATGACCACAATACTCATCCTCAGAATGCTTTCCAGCGTCACCTGGCGATGTTATCGGCCCTCAGTGGAGAAGGCTATGTCTACGCGCCTTGCAACGGCCCCTGTAGCACACACGCCATCGTAAATTCAAATAGCATCACGACCCCTCCATTTAACACGACGCCGCCCTTTGGCAGCTTGCCTGTCAGCCCGTTGGATAACAATGATGCATTGCTCATCGCGGGCGCGCCTGCTACCTTGATTGGCTGGGCCGATCAACCCTTTGGCGCGACCGATGCCGCCACCATCAATGGCATCAGCCCCGGCGGCGCTCACGATAGCCTGATACAGGTGCCGCTCAATATCGACTTCCCTGAACCATCGAACTTGCTACCCGGCCTGATCGCCGGGCAGGTGGTGAATGCGACGGGCAGTAACTCGCAAATCATCTCGCCCGGCGTGTATGCCCTGGCCTCTGGCAGCCTCACCTTTGCTTTCACCCTGCCAGCTATAAACACAGCGCACATTCACAACATCTCGAT
>JBOGTO010000009.1:0-20064 GCA_050695155.1 Ktedonobacteraceae bacterium | reverse complement strand
GGCTCGACTTGTAAATTGCCCTTAGCGCGTGTCATTTCTTCTTGACCAGGCGCTTCGATTGATCCAGGAGACGCGCCGCCAGAAAATGGAGCGTAACGGTTGTACCCTCGCCCGGCGTACTATCAATGCTAATAGAGCCGCCCTGTGCCTCTATTAGCTCCTTCGCAATCGCAAGACCCAGGCCGCTTCCTCCGGCACGCTGGGGAGAGCGGCTGCGGGATGAGTCAGTTCTGTAAAAGCGGTCAAAGACATGGGGTAATGCGTCGGGTGCAATGCCCTGACCGGTATCGCGCACCTGAATAATAACCCCATCCTGACCTTCGCTGCTGGTTTGCATGTCAACACGACCGGATGAAGGCGTAAACTTCAGCGCATTATCGACAATGTTGAGCAATACTTGCTGTAAGCGGTCTTCATCCACGCGCACGGGCGGAAGGTCAGGAGCAACATCATAGCAAAGCTGTTGGCCGTTGGAGAGATGTTGCGCCTGTTCATACACCTTCTGAATAATCCCATCAACGTAAACGACATTTTCTCTCAGCGCGATTTTCCCCGTATCCAGTTGCGTGAGCGCAAGCAGATCTTCAACGAGTCGATGCATTCGCTGTATTTCAGCGTACATGCCATGCGCGAGACGGCGAGATGCTTCCATATCCCCTCTATCGGCTCCGATAAGTAGCATCTCCAAACTGCCGCTCAGGGCGGTCAAGGGTGTGCGTAACTCGTGCGAGACATCGGAGACAAAGCGCTTCTGGCGCTGAAAAGCGGCCTCAAGTTGCGCGACCATGCGATTAAAAGAGAGGGCCAATCGACCAATTTCGTCCTGTGTTGGAGGAGGATCGATGCGCATAGAGAGTGCGCCCTGTGCAATGCGGCGGCTGGCACGCTCTATTTCGACAAGTGGATGCAGCGCGATGCTCAGGAGCGGAAAGGTTAAAGCCGCGCCGAGGCATAGTGTGCCGACTACTCCGAGGAAGAGGATCAGGCGAAGTGTCGCAAGAAAGTTGTCGATGGGAGCTGTGGGAGTGCTGATCTGTAGGATACCCAGTGTATGAAAACCGCTTACGAGTGGGATCAGAACGACCATCTGGCGTTTTCCCTGCGCATCCTTTACCAGTAGATAACTCGTAGTCAGGTCACTCGTGGTTAGTGTTTGCTTTACTTTGCCGGGAGCAATGGTCACAGGCAGTGAGGAAAACGCAAGAGTGCTGCCGGGTAGCAGGACGGTGCCATCGGTTGAAAGAATCGCGGCATTCGTGGTGGGACTTATGAGGCGGTGAACCAGTTCGGCAGCCGTAGGTTCGAAGGCAGGCGAAGGAACACCGGGCGTTAAGAAGACATCGGATGGCGCAAAAGGACGGCCCTTTATTCCTCTCATAGCCAGGTGGGATTCGTTTTGTAAAACATTGACCTCGTTCGCCAGCAGGCTTTGTTCCGCTATAATTGAGATAACCACGCTTGACAGGCTCAACAGCAGCACAAGCAGACCCATTGAAAGCAAAACCAGCCGCCAGCGAATCGGGATACGGTTTATCAGGCGGTAGAAGCGCCTTTTTTTCCCGCCTTTGTCCATTTCATCCTCGAAGCGAATAACCCACCCCGCGTACCGTCTGAATCAGGCGGGGAGGATTATCATGGAGCTTTTCGCGCAGGTGGCGTATGTAGACCTCGATGATATTGTCATCCCCTTCATAATCATAGCCCCAGATACGCGACAAAATGATGTCGCGGGAGAGTACCTGTCGCGGGTGCATCAAGAATAATTCTAAGAGATCAAATTCACGAGGCGTCAACTCGATCGATTGTCCCTGGTGTGTAACCAGGCGCGTCCCGCGATCGAGCGTGATTTCATGAAACGTCAGAATATCTGCTCTCGTATTGCCGTGTCGTCGCAATACGGAGCGCGTGCGCGCCATCAACTCTCGAAACGCAAACGGTTTTGTGATGTAGTCATCCGCGCCAAGATCAAGACCGGCCACGCGATCATCGATGTCGCCCTTCGCTGTAAGCATAATAATAGGCATATCGTGCAGGCGTCGTATCCGGCGCGTCACTTCCAGGCCATCATGACCTGGCAACATAATATCGAGAATCACAAGATCAGGCTGATGGGTTAAGGCGGTTTGTATCGCCTCCATCCCGGTCATGGCCGTAAACACCTGAAATCCCTCATAGGCGAAACCCATTTGCAGAAAATCTACAATCTGCGGCTCGTCATCTACGATCAATACACTGGGCTTCCTGGCCGCATCATTTGCCTCGTCCAATACTAACATTGCTCCATTGTTCCTGTTTGGCATCACTAAAAAAACACAAGTTGCATACAATGCTGTAAGTATAGCAAAGTAATCTGAAAATTTGCTGAATTTTATGCCACATCCCACATTAAAGTATACAACTTTTTGGCAGACCACCCGCTTCGATTCAGCAAGTATTCAGCTTTCTCCAGTTCTTTTTTCAGGCTGGCGTGGCAAGATGGAAGCAAATAGAAAATAAACATTATTGGAGAGGCCATTGGTCAGTCTAAAAGAACACGTCAGAAACGTTGGCGAGATACAGCATGGTTCTTTGTTCAATAGCCTGGTGAAACAGGCAGCTATTCAACCAGATGCAGTCTATATGATAGAAGCGGAGAGCGGGCGCGAACTCACTTACGCGCAGGCGCTCGCCGCTGTGAATACGATGCGACAGACTCTTGGTACCACGTCACGCAAAATTGTACTTTCACTTCCGGGGGGCTTTGCCAGCGCCGTTGCCTGGCTAAGCGCCTTGAGCGGCGGACATCACCTGGTACCTGTGTCGCCCGATGTTACTGCTAGAGAGAAATCCCTGATCGCTCAAAGACATCAGCCGGATGTCATCATCGTAGAACAGGAGGCAGATGCGCGCGATTTTGATTGCCCACATGCAGCAATACTGTCGCGCAACGAGTGTGAAACGCTCATAGAACAGGCATCTTCGCAGACCGCGTTGGAGCCGGTAGAGGGACGGGTGTACCTGGGGACATCGGGGACGACTGGCGAACCCAAGTGTGTCGTCTTGACCGAACGACAAATCGCGTGGACCGCAGAGCATGTGCGCAGCAGCCATGGCCTCACCAGTAGCGACCGGGGTTTAACCGTGCTACCCTTTTTTCATGTCAACGCACCCGTTGTCAGCCTGTGCGCCTCGCTGCTGGCTGGCAGCACCGTTGTCATCGCCAGGCGCTTCAGCAGGCAGCGTTTCTGGTCATGGGTCGAGCAGTATGCTATTAGCTGGGCAAGCATTGTGCCCACCATCGTCGCCATTTTACTGGAAACAGAGAAACCGGCCTTTCTTCCTGGCCCGCTGCGCTTTATGCGAACGGGATCGGCTCCATTGCCCCCAGCAGACTTGCGTACTTTTGAAGCCCGATTTGGCATTCCCCTGATCGAAACCTACGGATTATCCGAGGCAGCGAGCCAGATCGTAGCCAATCCTATTCCCCCCGCTGTGCATAAAGCAGGTTCGGCTGGTCTGCCAGTCGGCGTAGAACTGCGTATCTGTTACCCGCTCACCCCCGGCGAGGAGCGAGAACTACACGATGTCGCGCCGGGAGAAACCGGCGAGATTTGCGTTGCCGGGCCTGGCGTGATTCATGCATACCAGGACGACAAAGGGCGGGAGTCCTTTCAAGACGGCTGGTTTCGGAGCGGCGACCTGGGCTATCTCGACGAGGATGGCTACCTGTTTATTAAGGGTCGCCTGCGCGAGGTTATTAATCGTGGAGGTGAGAACATCGCGCCCCGCGAAATCGAGGAAGTGCTTCAGGATTATCCTGCTGTGCGCGAGGTCGCCGTCGTGGGTCGCCCCGATCCTGTCTATGGCGAGCAACCGGTCGCCTACCTCACGGTGCGCGAGAACTGGAAGCGAGAGAGCGCCGGGGAACTGCACCGCCATGCTTCTCAAAACCTGAGTTCCTGGAAAGTTCCGGTTGACTTCATCATCCTCGATGCGCTGCCCAAAAATGCAACAGGGAAGATTGAACGGCGCTTGCTGCGGGCGCGCGAGCAGGCGCGTTTTGCAATGCAGCAAACGCCCGGTTAATATGTCTGAATTGTTCATCTCACCCTGTAGAATTGATGCGATATGGATATGTAATGAAAGAGCAATCAAAGCGTCCGCATATATATGAATTAGACCCGCTGCGTGCCTGCACGGCTTTCAGCGTGGTGGCTGTGCATGTACTGGCTTTTACGGTTCTCCTGAATCAGACTGAGCTTAGCACTCAGATTCATTATGCGTTCATTGAGGCGTTTCACTTCACCAGGGAGGTGTTCCTCTTTGTGACGGCCTTTGCCCTGGTGTACGTCTATAACGGCAAAGCGTTTCCTTTCAAACAGTTCTGGAAGAAACGCGGCATAGGTGTTCTGCTCCCTTACGTGATCTGGAGCGTTATCTACGTCCTGGTGAATACGGAGGTGAGGACTCCAGCAGTGCTTTTCCAAACCTCGCTGGTTGATATTCTTACGGGGAATGCCTCTTATCAACTGTACTATATCTTGCTCACCCTGCAATTTTATCTGATCTTCCCGCTCTTTTTACTCTTTTTGCGGCGCTGGGCGCGCCATCCCTGGCTTGTACTCGCCATCAGCTTTACATTGCAGCTACTGCTGTTTTACTTCGACTTTCACGCGCTGCAAGGAAATTCTTCACACCTGTCTCCTTTCTGGCAGTTTGTGTTAGAGTATCAGGACCGCTTTGTGCTGATGTACCAGTTCTACTTTGTGCTGGGTGGGCTAACCGCTCTCTACTTTCAACAGATAAAAAGCTTTCTGCTCAGTCACGGAAAACTTATCACGGGTGTATTCGTGGCTAGCGTGGCGGCATTATGGATACACTTTGCGCTCCAGGTGCGCGTATTTGGAGAGTTCGCGGGCTATGCCGTATCCGTATTACAGCCGATTATGGTCATTTATAGCCTGGCTATCATCCTCTTCGCGCTCTGGTTAGCTTGCCGTTGGGCTACTCGGACAGGCCAGTATAAAAGCCCACGCGGCGCTCGTTTCTGGCGGATGTTGTCGGATTCTTCATTCGGCGTTTACCTCGTACACGCGCTGATTTTATCAGCCTTGCTCACATGGGTTGCCCCCGCCATGCCGACGACATGGTTTGTGGCCGTCCGGGTCATCCTTACCTGGCTTATAACCGTCGCTGGATCAGTAGCCATCAGCATACTTCTGCTGAACATTCCCATCGCCAGCCGCCTCGTAGGCCGCACTGGTCCGCAGAAGAAGGATAAAGCGCCACGTCCGGTACTAGTAGCAGTAGCAACCCCCTTACTCGATCAAGCGATCAAGGTCACGCTAGAAGAGAAAAGTCATAGCCAGGAGCAGCAGGTCCAACGGTAGTATGGTATGCTGCATATAATGGATGCCATTATGCCTGCTAGAAAAGGGAATAATGAAGAGGAGAACGTTTACGTTTCTCACCAGCATAATTATAGCAATGTGCGCGGCTATCGTGCTTTTCAGTGTTATAGGATGCGTGCAATTATCATCTTCTGCTGCTCCTGGCTCATCAAAGGCTGCTTCGCTCGTGCATACAAAGAAACTGTCGAGCGAGATACCTGAGCAAAAGCTGGTTGCTTCGCCGGAAGGAACCTCAGTGGCAACGTATGATGGCTATACCGCGCATGTATTCACCGACGCGCAGGGGAATTCGCTGCGCTACTATCTCTATGTGCCTCAAAATTATAATCCCGCGCAAAAATACCCGTTGGTGCTGTTGTTACACGGCGGTGGTGAGAGAAGTTCACCTACCAATACAGCGCAGCAGAACGAGAAAGTACTTTTGAGCGATCCTTACGCCACAGTCTGGAGCGCGGGTTATGCCGCGCCTGGCAATCCGCACATTCAGCAGCGCTGGCCGTGTTTCGTCGTCGTCCCGCAGCTCAGCACAGGTCAGAACTGGGTCAATGTTCCCGTGCATGGTGGCTCCTACAGCCAGCCCGCGCAACCATCTGCCGGACTTCTTGCTGCCAAAGAAACGCTTGATGCGCTACAAAAAGAGTATACGGGCATTGACGCGAATCGCCTGTATATCACTGGCCTCTCGCTTGGTGCCTATGGAACGTGGGATGCCGTCGAGCGTTGGCCCGGTTATTTCGCGGCGGCGGCTCCTATTGCGGGGGCAGGCGATCCATCAAAGGCCGCGCTTCTGAAAAACCTGCCTATCTGGGCTTTTCATGGTTCAGCAGATGGGACGGTACCCGTGACAGGTTCCCGCGACATGATCGCGGCTATCCAGGCCGCCGGAGGTAGTCCGCGCTACACAGAGTTTCCCGGTCAGGGACATGGAGTTTGGGGCTTTGTCTATGGATTGAACGGTGGCCCCCTGCTCGTCACGGACTTTTACCCCTGGCTTTTCGCGCAGCATAAATGATCTCTGCTGCACATTAACCATCAAGATCGGCAGTGACCTGCCATCCTTCGCTGCGCTCAGGATGACAGGGCCGATGTTGACGGCAGAGAATAGTTGCGCATAAATGTCCATATGAGGGTGGAGGCATTTAGTGTGGTTAATTGGCCCCGGAAATGGATAATGAGATGGCGCGGCCACATATGTCCCATGCCACGAATGGTGTAATGCACAATCGATACATTGCCCCGGCAGCCCGTCCACTTCTCTCCTATAACGTTGCCCCGGTCGAAGAAGATGACCGGCTGGCTGGCGCACCCATCACGTTGCGCCCATTGTTGGAGCCAAAATGTGACTGGAGGATACCCTTTTGCTAAAGACCCCCAGTAGGGAACGACGCCATCGCCCGTTCCGTGTAGTTCTATGAAAGGGACGGGGCGCACAGGATGGCATCCACCCGGTACGGCAGGGTACGCGCCGGAAACGGACCCAAATGCGGCGATACGCCCGGCTAGCTTACAGGCCAACACATTCGTCATACCGCCCCCGTTTGAGAAACCAATGGCGTAAATGTGGCGCGGGTTAATGCACCACGTCGATTGCAGGTGGCGCAGCAAATCGCTGACGTAGAGGACATCGTTCGTGCTGGGATTGCGCGCCGGGCCGGTATCCCACCCGGTATGATGGTCGGGTCCTACTACGCCCTGTGGATAGGCAACGATGATGTTGTATGCATCGGAAATGGCTGAGAAGCCGGTAAGATATGCTTGCTGCGCGGCTGAACTGCCATGCCCATGAAAATTGAGGACGAGCGCGTCGCCAGTGGTATCATGGTACCCTTTGGGAATATGGAGCAGGTAAGAGCGAGTGATGCTCCCCGAAAAAATAGTTTGCTCGCTACTGCTACCGGGAGTCAGTGGCGAGGATTTCCCACAACCTGTGCTTTGAACAGGAAGCGTGATAACCGTATCCATTGCCTTTGCCGATGCCACATGGTTCGTGGTTGGTGCCGGGTCAGTATAGCTCGCCAAAACCCAGAACAAGAGAGAGGTGAGCAGAAAGATCGATGCAATAATGAGTGGAGAGTGCTGTTGTCGTACCAACCGCATATCTCTTCTGAGACGACGAACCG
The DNA here is from genome assembly GCA_050695155.1 of Ktedonobacteraceae bacterium. Lineage (GTDB taxonomy): Bacteria > Chloroflexota > Ktedonobacteria > Ktedonobacterales > Ktedonobacteraceae > CF-113. The sequence goes on along the minus strand of JBOGTO010000009.1, from coordinate 12,554 downwards.
GATGTATCATGTGTGTCGAATGCTTTCCCAGGATATATTGCTAACATCATTATACCTAACGACAATATGCCACAAGAAGTTCTGTGAAGTGGAAAATAATTGTCCGGGGTTATGCCACTTGCCAGACCTGCACCGTCTTATCCCAGGAACCGGAGGCGATACGCCTGCCATCGCGCGACCAGGCTGCTGATCGTACCACATTGGAATGACCAGCATAGGTGAAAGTGTTACTGCCATCTGCCGCATTCCAGACCTGCACCGTTTTGTCCTGACCTGCTGAGGCAATACGGTTGCCATTGGGGGCGTATGCCACTGTGTAAACGGAATCAGATTGACCATAGTAAACGTAGACGTGGTCACCGCTCATGGCGTCCCAGACCTGCACCGTTTTGTCGCTACTCGCCGAAGCGATACGCTTGCCATCGGGCGACCACGCTACCGACCAGATCAACGCTTCTGAGTAAGGCTGGTACGTATAGAGAATGCTACCGTTTGTGGCTTCCCACACCTGCACTGTTCCATCGGCTCCCGCTGAAGCAATATATCTACTATCAGGAGACCACGCTACTGCGAAAACGGAAGCCATATGTCCACGATATGTATAAAGGGGTCTACCATTCAGGGCATCCCAGACCTGCACCGTCTTATCACCACCTGCTGAGGCAATACGCGCGCCATCCGATGACCACGACACCGACCACACCCATGAAGAATGTCCACTATAGGTGTACGGATTTCCTCCTTCTGCATCCCAGACCTGCACCGTCTTATCGTTGCTCGCGGAGGCAATACGTGTGCCATCGGGCGACCACGTCACCGCGTAGACAGAATCGGCATGGCCCGTATAAGTGTAGGGGTTGCCGCCACTTATGGCATCCCAGACTTGCACCGTCTTGTCGCTACTCGCCGAAGCGATACGCTTGTCATCGGGCGACCATGCCGCGCACCACACAGGCCCGGTATGTCCACGATAGGTATAGAGGGTCGCATAGGTATTGATGGACGAAGAAGGGGGGGATTTTTGGGACCCACGTATATGCGGCAGCAAAGCAATTCCACCTCCCACCGCAGCAGCGGCAGCCACTCCTGCCAATCCCAGCAGAACGGCGCGCCGGGAAAGACCTCGTGGTTGCATATCCGGTGATAAAGCAGTCGTCGAGGGCTGCCCCAGAGTGGAGGCCTCTTGCGGCAAAAGAGGCTTTTCAATGGGTGGTGAAGACAGTACAGGCGTGATCGATGATACAGCCGGAGATGCTACCTGAATTGAAAAAGGTAGTGTGTCTGCCGGTGAGGATAGCTCTTCGGGAGATAGCGGGGTAGTGGCTGTGCGTGCCGGAGCATTCGGTTCTCTCTGGTAAGCTTGCTCCAGGGCAACCGCAAATTCGTGGATACTGGCAAAGCGCTGCTGCGGGTCTTTGGCAAGCGCGCGCAATATCACCTCCTCGACCGCTCTTGATACTCCCGGAATTTTCTCATGCAGCAGAGGAGGTGTGGCAAGCGCATGTTTCACCGCGATTTCGGTGAATGAACCTTGAAAAGGTCGTGTTCCGCACAACCATTCGTAAACTACCACGCCCAGAGCATACTGATCACTGGCAGGAAAGGCCTGTGATTGAATTTGCTCAGGGGCCATATAGGCTATAGTACCTATCAGGTCCTGCGCGCCCTGTGTGCTGTGGTAGAGCGAACCGGTCACGAGAGCAATACCAAAATCGCTGATCAAGACCTCATTTCGCCTGCCCAACAACATATTCTCCGGTTTAATATCGCGGTGAATCACTTTTTGATCGTGCGCGTACTGCAACGCATCAGCGATCTGCTTGACATAGCCAACAATGGTCGGCAGTGGAAGCGGCACTCCCCTGGTGTGCTGCTTTCGTAAAGTGCCATTGGGAGCATAATCTACCACCAGAAACGGAGTTGTATTCTCCACTCCAAATTCCAGCACACGGACAATGTGAGGATGAACCAGGCGGGCGATGATGCGAGCCTCGCTATGAAAATGCTCAATCTCATCGCTGGCTAATTCGGTACGGAGTACTTTAATGGCAGCCAAAGTACCCAGGTAAATATGTTCGCCCAGGTAAACTTCAGCGAATCCACCCTGCCCCAACAAGCTTATCAGGCGATAATTGCCAAGTTGTTGCCCCACGCGATCCGCCATCATTGTCTCCTTTCCCATGCATACCGACCAATGCGTATTTCCGAAAGGTATCCCAACCTATTCTATAGAAATAGAATAACTGAGTCAAGATTTTTTTCTTGCGGAAATGTCCTGGCTGTTGCATGGCAAAGGAGTTGCCGTGAATATTACGGATTATGCGCGTGGCACAGCGCGTCTCTCCAGCCCGTCAGGTTACGCACCGCACAATGCGGTTGGTACAGGGATTAAACGGGTAGTGGCATCGGGATGCGGCACGCTATTGTTGATGGTACCTGTGTCAACAACCACATTCCCATCACTGAAGGAGAGGGCGAAGCGATCCAGGCTCCTGGGGGCCGGGCCGTCCAGGTATTCCCCGGTCACATGATAGTGAGAACCGTGACACGGGCATTTGAAGCTCAAGCAATCATCGCGGAAAGGGACGGTACACCCCAGGTGAACGCACTTTTGATACAGACCGATCCAGTACGATCCATCGCTATCTTTGACGATGCTTTCCTCGGCGAACTGGGCTTCAAGCGTGTTCCCTTGCAAGGAGAATTGTGTATTTTTATCCAGATGCGAGATGTAGGTTTTCGCCTGTTGAACATAGAACATACCTGCCTGGCCGATTTTGAAGTTACCTGGCAAGGCGGCTGGGAAACTGGCTTTGGGGCCAACGGTGATAACAGAGCCGAACTGCCCTGCCAGGTTGGGGTAGAGCATGAAGAGCGCGCCTCCCACGGCTGCGGTGGCTGACAGCCCCCAGACAGCGAACATCGAGCGCCGCAGGAAGTGCCGCCGCGACAGTCGCTCTTTTGCTATTTCAGATGCTTCGGCCCCGCCGCCATGCAAGATTTCATACTGCTGTGGTGTGAGAGGTGATGTATTTATACTCATGTTGGTTAATCCATTTGCTGATTATCTTGCGATGCTGCTGATTTTCAGCGCATCAATGCTGTAGTCGGAGAAGATGTCCTGCTACTCGTCATGACAGAAAGTACCCCTTGCAAAGCAGAAGCACATCGACAAAACCGTGTATTTTCTTTCTGGCATTGCGCCGGGGATTGTCTGGACATAATTGCTTAGCTACTGGCTATCGCTGCCAGTAGTTTGTAACCTTCTGCGAAGTTAATTGCAGCACATCTGCGTTCTGTGACGGAGCTCCACGGATTATGTATATCCGTTGCTCATAGAGCGCGCAGGCCTGTACCCGTGTGCCTTTAGATACTGGTGTGATCGACAGAAGATCATGGAATGCAAGGCGCAACAGGCGCAGAAAGAAAACATCTTGGAACAAAATACACAACCGTTGAAAGCGCATACCAATCGACGCTCCTTTTTACGCAAAGGACTTGTAGTAGGAGGAGCAGGAACACTGGGTGCCGGGATGCTGGCTGGTGGGTTATCGTTGCCAGCTTTCGCCGAAGAAAAAAGTGGCAGTCTCACAAAGGGAGACGTGGCTATTCTCAGGTTCCTGGCAGCAGCCGAAATACTCGAGAGCGATCTGTGGCAACAGTACAACGAATTGGGAGGTATTCAGGACAGCGAAGTCCCAGGGGGAAGCGGGAGCGCGCCCTACACCAAAGGTCTGCTCTTTCTGGATGGGGACATGTCCCAGTATATCCACGACAATACAGAGGATGAGTTTAGCCACATGGCGTTCCTTAATGCCTACCTGGCTTCTAAGGGGGCTGAGCCAGTCAATCTGGACAAGTTCCGCACCCTGTCCAGCAGTAAAGCGACCGGCGCGCAGCAAATCGGGCGGCTCACCAACCTGATGCAACTCACGGTAGACACCGGCTACTGGACGAGGTACCGCAGCCGCACGCAGAACCCCGATTTTGGGGATACCTTTGCTCCCGCCATCCCAGGTCTGCTGAAAGGGCAGTTCCCGGCGATTCCCAGAAACGATAACGATCTTGGCCCCGCTGACCATATCCAGGCCATCGCCAACACGGCAGGTTTCCATTTTGGGTATATCGAGCAGGGTGGTAGCAGCCTCTACCCAACGCTGGCTCAGGGCGTTACGAGTCTGGAAGTGTTGCGCATCTTGCTCAGCATTGGCCCCACCGAGACATCGCACTTTCAGACCTGGCATGATAAGGCCGGCAATTTCAAAGTGCTGACCGACCCTACCAATGGGTTGGTGTTCCCTGATCTCAACGCCTCTGGTTCGCAGGACACACAGACCAACCTGATTATGCCAGAGCCTACTGTCTTCCTTAGCCGCAAGTTCCCGGCCGTCTCGATCATTCGCCCAACCGGGATAGCAGGCGTTGGAGGCGCAGTAGCCACCATCAAATCTTTCACAGCCGACGGACTTTTCATCGGCCAATCGCCAGAGTTCTTCAGCGTCCTACACACTATGGCAGCGCAGGCAGATGAGGCCCGGCGCGGCTTGTAGACGACGCGAGATTTGTCAGTTAGCACGCGGGCGATACAGGAGAATTGAAAACTTCTATGTCGCTCGCGTCAGGGTTTCTCACAAGTGGCTATGAGGAGGAAGGCGACCGCCAGGGTCGCCTCTACTAGGACCACGAAACGGCTTGTCAGGCTCGTTCATAGTAGAGGCGACCCTGGCGGTCGCCTTGGGCTTCCCCATGCCATAATCCACTCATTCGACTTGTGAGAAGCTCTGTCGCTCGCGTGCTAGTTGATTGCGATGCTGCTCCTCTAAAGAATATAATAGCAGAGTCGCTGTCGGCGTTCGCACCTCTTGTGAAAGGATATTTAGATGGCACTGGTTCAACTCAAAGATTTCAAGATGCACTATCTTGAGCAGGGTACTGGCTCGGAGCCAATTATTTTCGTTCATGGCTTTATTAGCACGGGAGTATGGTGGCAACCAGCCTTGAAACATTTGCCTGCCAGTTTTCGGGCTTATACTGTTGATCTGCGCGCCTGCGGCGAATCGGAGCGCATCGACACCAACCATACGCTGGCCCAGTATGCTGATGATCTGCACCAGTTCGTAGAGCAAATGGGCTTGCAACAGTTCATTCTCGTTGGTCACTCGATGGGCGGTGCTGTGGCGATGCAATACGCGCTCAACCATCAGGATAGGCTCAAGACGCTGGTGTTGGTAGATCCAATGGCGGCCTTCGGTACGCGCATCTCCCCTGAGATTACGGCCTGGATCAATGCCCAACAGAGCAACGCTGAGGGCATCCGGCAAATTATCCTCGGCGCGTTCGCTACACCTCCAACGGGTGCTTACCTGGAGAAACTGGTGGAGGATGGCACGCGCTGGGATAAGCCGATCTATCTTGGCACAATAGATGATATGGCTCAGTTCAATATCTCCGACCGCCTGCCTGAGATCACCGTTCCTACCCTGCTGACATGGGGTGATAAGGATACCGTCATTCCCTTCGCGGCCATCGTAGACATCTTCACGAAAATTCCGGGCTGCGCTCTGGAAGTCTGGCACGGCGTCGGTCACTCCGGGCCGATCGAGATACCGGGTCGCTTCGTAGAGCTTCTTACCAGCTTTATTCATGAAGCCGAATTAACCCATAGTACTGCGCAGGCGAGCTAAAGCATCGCTCACACGCTGTAAGCTGATCTTGAGCCAGGTGCAAGCCTGGCTAGAAAAGGGAACACGACAGTGTTTGACACACAGCATTCCAAGCAATCGGAGCATGACCGATCACAGCCAACTCCTGCCCAGAAAACGAGCAGGATGAAGCAAAGTACCCAACATACAGGAGACCTTACACGTATTCCTCCCTACACTCAGCTGGCTTGGAGCAATCAGCTACCGCCGTGGTTGCGCCTGCCCATTCAACAGAAGCGATCTCACGAGGAGAAAGCGTTCCAAGAAAAGAGCGAGCCTACACAACGTAGGGAAAACACCACTGGCCTGCCTGATACTCTCAAAGCTGGCGTTGAACAGCTCTCCGGTTTATCGATGGATCATGTACAGGTCCACTACCATTCCTCTAAGCCTGCCGAGGTGCAATCCCTGGCCTATACACAAGGCACAGAGATTCATGTAGCACCCGGTCAAGAACAGCACTTAGCCCATGAAGCCTGGCATGTGGTCCAGCAAATGCAAGGGCGAGTGAAACCCACGAGGCAGATGAAGAACATAATCATCAATGAAGAGCAGGGATTAGAGCGAGAAGCAGAAGATATGGGAGCAAAGGCTCTGAAGGCCCGGATAACTTCTGTCAACGGTGAACTGCTTTCTCAACACCATGAGGGAAGGGAAAAGCGGGTTCAGTTGAAGGTGTCTCCCAAAGGCGTTATTGTTCAGAGGTATCAATCACTGGGAGCATTCAGTGTAGCGGGTTCAGCGGCCGCATTAGCCCTTCATCAGATTATTAACGGTTTGTCTCGTAACGCAGCAGCCATTATAAACGCTTATGACAGTGATCCTCACACAAACCTGAGGTTCACTACTGCTGCGATAGGTGCATTAGGATTAACGGAGTTTGAGGCCCAAATAGGCGGGGTTTGGTACGATCTCGATGCGATCTGCACTCTAGGGAATGCTAACTACCATTTAGGGCTTCAGTTGAATGCCGGTACCCCTATCCGAATCACTATAAAGGTCGATCCCACCCAACACGGCATTGCCCCTGCAAATAACCAGATGACTGCTACGTTGACCCACGAAATAACCGTGCATGGCATCCACGCCTTGCCCTGGCTACAAAAACTGAGAAGTCGCGCTTATTCCGGCGTGCAAATCCGCGCGGCCTGGCGAACCTCCAATCAACCGGGTGCTTTACTCGATGTTCAGGGCGAACATGATGCGTTCGCTCAAGGGCAAAATCGCGCCTACAACCTGACCGCACAAAATGTCCATCCCAACCTCCCAGCGGCGCAGCAACCGCTCTATCAAGCAGATATTCGCGCAGATATGAATGCTCATTTACCATTTGGTGCGGCCTTTCCCCCTTATCCTATTTAAGGGATTAGTGCGAAGTCAATGGGAGCCAAAAAAGTTTCAAGCTTTCTACCTGGCAGCAGACGCGCGACGCCTGGGATCGCTTTCATGCCGCCAGTTCCGCTTTAGCAGCCCTGGCGCTGATCGTATTACTCATTGCTACACTGCGCGATACGCCATCGCCGGTTGCTAAAATGAGAGGAGCATCAGTTGCGCAAGACTCCGGTCGCAACACACCGGAACGGGCGATTCATTGACCGCGCCACTGTGGTTTGCGCTTCTCTAAATAGGCCTGGACTCCTTCGGCGAAGTCGGCGCTACCGTAGACACGGGCTACTACATCATCGTAATCGATGACCTCTTCTGCCGCGTTCAAACGTCGCTGCGCCTCTTTTACCGACCAGAGGGTGAGAGGAGCGAGAGTACTCATCTGCTGAGCAACTTCGGTAACGAGCGGGATGAGTTTTTCTTCATCGGCAATGGCGGTCAAAAAACCACATTGTACAGCGTCGCTGGCTGTCAGCAAACGCCCGGTCAAGAGCATTTCCTTCGCTCGCATTGCGCCAAAAGCATCTATCACATGCCGGTAGTTTTTGAGTGAGAGACAATTGCCGAGTGTCCGGGCTATGGGTGCGCCAAAACGGGCGGCAGGAGTAGCATAGCGGAGGTCGCATACCGAGGCAATCACGAGGCCAGCGCCAACGGCATATCCATGAATGGCCGCAATCGTTGGTTTACCTATGGTGTACAAACGCTCGACAATCGCTTCCATCGTATGCTCGTAGGCGACACCATCTTCACCCGTGAAGCCTTGAAATTGCTGAATATCCGTTCCCGCCGCGAATGCCTTGCCCTCTCCACGAATAATGATAGCGCGAATACTTTCATCGGCGGCTACGTGCTTCAAATGTGCTTCCAACTGCTGGTACATAGCCCACGTTAGCGCGTTGAGAGCGGCAGGACGAGATAACGTTAGCATTGCGATAGACCCATTTTGTTCGAGTAGCACCGCCCCTTCATTATGTTGCTGAGCCGCATTTGCGTTTGACATTGAAGTACACCCCCTGATATTGTTGTATCCAAAGGTATTGTATCTCTTTCAAAGTATACAATACAGTACCACGCTATAGGTCTATTATCAGCATCCTCATGCAAAAGGAGAGCAAGTCTATGCCAGCCGCACTTGAAGGAATTCGTGTGTTAGATTTAACGCAAATCATGGCGGGGCCATTTTGTGCCATGTTATTGGCCGATCTGGGGGCCGAGGTCATCAAAATCGAGAATCCGCGCGGCGGAGATGATTCGCGGCGCATGGCTCCGCCTTACTTTAACGGAGAAGCGGCGGCATTCATGGCAATGAATCGCAACAAGTATGGTATCGCGGTTGATATTCGCACGCCAGTTGGGAAAGAGGTGTTGTGGCGTCTCATTGCATCGGCAGATGTGCTGGTAGAGAATTTCCGTCCAGGGACAATGGCGCGGCTTGGTTTCGGCTTCGAGGATGTACACACCCGGTATCCTGCGCTGGTGTATTGCTCTATCTCCGGCTACGGGCAGACGGGGCCATATCGGGAGCGCGGCGGGTTCGACCTGGTAGCACAGGCTATGAGCGGCGTCCTCTCAGTCACCGGCTTAGCGGAGGAACCGGCCAAAGTGGGCGTACCAATTAGCGACCTCAACGCGGGACTATATGCCAGCCATGCCATTCTGGCGGCGTTGGTCTCGCGTGTGCGCACAGGTGAAGGGCAGTATATTGATACCTCGCTTTTTGAAGCGGCGTTGGCCTATACTCTCTGGGAATCGAACGAGTATTGGGCCACCGGAACGTCTCCCCAACGCCTGGGAACCGCGCACCGCTTAGCGGCTCCCTACCAGGTATTCGCAACGGCAAATGGCTGGATTGCTATCGGGGCTGCGAACCAGCGTAACTGGGAACTGCTAGCCAGGGCGCTCGATCGTACTGACCTGCTGCAAAATCCAGCCTTTGCCAGTAACCCTGACCGTATGGCAAACCTGGCGCAACTCGTGGAGACGCTGACGGCAACCCTGAAAACGCGCAGCACGGAGGAATGGTTGCAGGCGCTTGAAGAGGCCGGTGTGCCATGCGGGCCAGTATTAACGCTGGACGAGGTCTACCAGCATCCACAGGTGAAAGCCCGCGCCATGGATATGCAGGTGCAGCATCCCATTGCCGGTTCTATTCATGCCATTGGTTTCCCCGTCAAGTATTCCAGCACACCCGGACAAATGTATCGCCCGGCTCCGGTCTTGGGCCAGCATACATTTGAGATGCTGGAATCGCTTGGTTTTAGCCCTGAGCAATGTCACCAACTCGAAACCGATAGTATCGTGCTTGATGCGCACTTGAAGATGGACTAACCCTGACGCGGCGATCTGAGGCAGCTACATGTAAAAATTGTTATGCATTTAGTTACATTTCACTGGTTGTGTTTACGGCGTTTTTACAGCCCGTCACGTATACTTGTGACATACATTGCCTTTTTATGCGCGGAGGCCATAGATATGCCCATAACCACAACCTTTGTTCGGGGAAAATTAAGATTGTCAGGTGTACTCAACTCGGTTTCTATAGTCAGCCTGCGACATCTATACATGGGTCTTTTCCCAATGATACGCGAAACAAATAGCACAAGCACTGCTAAACTCCTGCCCCGGCCTCAACAATGCCCGGAATGTAAGTCTGAACTGGGAACCTCGGATGAGGAGTACAGCCGTATTGCTGTTTGCGATCATTGCGGCTATCACTTTGTCTGGTCTGCTGCCAATCGAGTAGCACATCTGGCTGATGCTGGCAGCTTCAGGTCTATAGGGCGAGACATTCAGTCGCTGGATTTCTTAGGCTTTGACGATGAGCATTCCTATGCTGCAAAACTCGTCTCAGGCCAGAAGCAAACCGGACTCAGTGATGCTATTCTCAGTGGTCGCTGCCGCATAGGTGGGACAGAAGTTGTCCTGGCGGTTTTGGATTTCCACTTCATGGGTGGTAGTATGGGATCGGTTGTGGGAGAGCAAATCACGGCAGCCTTTGAATATGCGACGAAACACCGCTTGCCGGTAGTGACCGTCGTGAATAGCGGCGGCGCGCGTATGCAGGAGGGGATCATCAGCCTGATGCAAATGCCGAAAACGGCGGCGGCATTCCAGCGCTTTCACGCATCGGGCTTACTTTATATTTCTATCCTGGCGAGTCCAACCACCGGAGGCGTATTTGCCAGTTTCGCAAGCCTGGGCGACGTGATGCTGGCCGAACCGAAGGCGCTGATTGGTTTTGCCGGGCCGCGCGTAGCGGAACAGGTAACGGGTCAAAAGCTTCCCGCAGGCTCGCATCGAGCCGAAATGTTGCTTACATCTGGACACCTTGATGCTATCATTGCCCGGCGCGACCTGCCGCATGTTGTTGCTACACTGCTAAAAGCAACAGTACCCCATGCGAAGCCGCGCCACTCGCATAGCGAACTCGTCCACAAGCTCCCGCTCGTAGCCGCCAACGCGCCCAGGAATGGAGCCTGGGAAACTGTGACCCTGGCCCGGCACCCGGAGCGTCCCACAGCGCGGGACTATATGCGCCACCTATCGCCAGATTTCCTGGAACTGCGGGGCGACCGCTGCTATGCTGATGACCCAACGGTTGTAGCGGGTCTGGGAGACATCGATGGGCATACCGTTATTTTTGTCGGGCAAGAACGTCTCCCCGATGACCATGATAGTCATGGAGGAGAGATACAGAGAAGGCCCCGCCCGGAGGGCTTTCGCAAGGCCATACGTATGATGGAACTGGCTGCCCGCTTACACTGTCCACTGGTGACATTCGTTGATACTTCTGGCGCTGATCCAGGCGCTGAGAGTGAGAAACATGGTTTAGCCTGGTCGCTGGCGCATTGCCTCTCGGTAATGAGTAGCTTACCTGTGCCAATCGTGGCTGCCATCATTGGCGAAGGAGCCAGTGGCGGGGCGGTAGCATTCGCTGTCGCTGACCACATTTTGATGCTACAAAACGCGATCTATGAGGTTATTGCCCCCGAAGGAGCGGCAACCATTCTGTATCGAGATGAGCAAAAGGCCAGGCAGGTCGCGGCGCAATTGCAGTTGACGGCCTTTGACTGCCTGCGACTGGGTGCAGTAGATGCCATTGTACCAGAACCATTAGCAGGAGCGCATACCGATCCATTGATGGTCATGCAGGCGCTCAGGCATCACCTGCTTCATGCTCTCACCGAGCTTGAACAGGTTCCTGTGAAACAGTTGCTTGCCCGGCGCTATCGCAAGTTCAGGCGTCATGGGCGCTTCCTGCGCCAACAGCGCCTGCTGACGCGCGCTTCAGTGAGCGCAGTCGAGCAGGGACAGAGCTTACTATACCAGCTTAAAGACTGGTTCCGTTTAGCAGTTCTCTCAAGAGTGTCTACTATTGTTACCCACAGTGGAGGGCGCGAGAATGGCCTCGCATCCTGATACAAACCTGAGTGAGACGAAGATTGAGATATTCCCCGAAAAAAGAAGTACAGGAGGATTATGGCAATTAGTAGTGAATTCTCAATACTACCCTGGATAACCAGGCTCCGGTATAGACTGCCTGGTATCGTGGCTAGCATTTCGGATACGGCGCTTGAAAAGGAGGTGTCGTCGTGAATGAAGTGCTGCTGACTCTGGGGTTCGGGCTTGTGACCGCAGCCATCCTATCGTTGTCTGCGGTAGCGTTCACGCTCGAATACGCCGTCACCAATGTGGCTAATCTTGCGCATGGAGAAATCCTGACGATAGGAGCCTACGCCGCCTTTGTCATACACCAATCGACCGGAAATGTACTCGTCGCCGCGCTGGGGGCCTCTATTACGGGTGGAGTCGTGGCCTTAGCGATGCATACCCTGCTCATCGAGCGTTTCGTGCGCAGTGGCATCGGGCCAATGGCGACCCTCATTGCAACGCTCGGCTTATCCTTTGTGCTTCAGAACGTACTGGTCATCTTCTTCGGCGCGGCTAACGTCGCCTACACCATTCCCCAGGGCGCTCCGCAGCAGGTGGGGCCGTTCCTGTGGACACCCACTGAAATAGAGATCATTATTTCCGCACTCTGTATCACGGCTGCGCTCTACGTGATAATCACATTTACAAAGTTCGGCAAGGCTCTGCGCGCCGTATTTCAGAACCGCGACCTGGCTCGCGTCACCGGCATCAACGCGCGGCTGGTGGGAGCCGCGACCTGGTTTCTGGCCGGGCTGGTAGCTGGCTATGCTGGCTTCATTCTCGCTGAGAGTGTGGGTACGTTCAATCCCTATTTCGGATTTAGCTTCTTCCTCATTACCCTGACGGCGGCTGTTGCGGGTGGCCTGGGGAAACCGTTCAGCACGATGGCTGGCGCGGTCATCGTTGGCATTGCTCTGGAGTTCACCGGCGGATACATCAGCGCGAGCTACGAGCTTGCCTTTGCTTTCGCCATTCTCGCTATTATCATCCTGGTGCGCCCGCGCGGCCTCTTTACTAATGCCAGGAGGACTA
>JBOGTO010000008.1:0-3281 GCA_050695155.1 Ktedonobacteraceae bacterium | reverse complement strand
GTTAAGAAGTTCGTAGCTAGAATGTTGTTTTCTCAACGTGACCTCCATGCATTTGTAACCTGGAACAACCGAAACATTCTTACAATGTATATATTCCTGTCGCGCCAGTGAAGCGCTGGTATGAGAGCAGACGTTGGGACACACTGTTTGTCAGGCAGAGTGTTCCGCGTAGAGGATGTGGTGCGGTGTTGAGTGAGTGGCTGACAATCGTGTACACGCGGCGGTGTGATGTGTGGAGGGCGTATCTCACTATTTGAGGGATACGCAACGGGGATAAAGTGCGTACACGGTGGGGATGAGGTTGGAGAATTGGGTGGTGTGTTCCATGCCAGTGCTTCAGTGTCGCGGTGGAGAAGGTCAAGATGACAAACACGAAAGAGCAGCAATTGCAGGCATTCGCGCGGCGTGCCGTGCGCGTAAGCAAGGCGTTGTGGCCCACGAATGCCAGACGCTCTATAGCAACGAGCAGGGCCGCGCAAACGCGCCGGCAATTGATCGTCAAAAGCCGCTGGTGGAGATGGCTGCCACGTTTCAAACCAGGCGGGAAGTCAGGGCGGCAGAGCCGCCTACCCCTACATTATGCAGTAGAACGTTTCACTCAAGCGAAGTTTGAAAGGGAGAGCTTGCCCGGCAAGTCGCGCGCGCCTAATACACCCATGCCCACCAATCCTCCCTTAGTGCGCGTCCTGGAAACCTTCGATCTCTCACAAACCAATATCGAACACTTCCTCGATCTCCCGGACAGCGGTAACACGGGCGGTTATTCGCTGGAAAGCTGGAAAGAAGCGCAGATGAGGTAATCTCTCAGGCTTTTTCCTCGCGTAACGGCGCGCTCACCGAGTGCAGAAAGCGCAGGATGTCCTGATAGGATTGCAGCATACTGGTTTCACAATAAGCGATGCTATGTTCCTCGCAAAAAGCCTTGATGAGGGGCCGCGCCTGCCTCAATTTGTTCCTGGGCATGGTTGGGAACAGGTGATGCTCTATCTGGTAGTTCAGCCCGCCATACCAGAAGTCTACCAGAGGCGAACCTGTGACGTTGCGAGCCGTCAGCACCTGCTGGCGCAAGAAATCCGCCGGGCTATCAGCATCCAGAATGGGCATTCCTTTATGGTTGGGCGCGCCAATCGAGCCGAGATATAGCCCAAAAAATGCATGATGCACGATCATAAACAGCACAGCCTGCCACAAGTCCAGCCGCCAGAGCAACAGGCCAACGTACAATCCATAGTGGAGGATCAGCAGCAGCGCCTCGGTAGGTATGTGCTTTGCTTTCTTGCGGCACAGGAAGATGATGCTCAAAACCAGGAATGTCAGCGGAGAGAACAAATACAACGGAAACTCTAAGTACGCCTGGTATTTCGCCAGGGAACGCGCAAGTCCCTGCCTGCTGAGCGCCGCATCTTCGGTAAAGGCGGTGAATGGTCTGACGATATCGGGATCGAGGCCAGGCTGGTTGGGATGCCCATGATGAGCATTGTGCTTATCGATCCACCAGCTCCAACTCCAACCAACCATTAGATTGCCTACCAGGAAGCCCGCTAGCCTGCTTCTCTTGCCTCTGCGGAAAACCTGTCGATGTCCAATATCGTGGCCGAGCAGACCAAATTGCATCGAGACAAAGCCCATATAGAGCGCGTTCAGCAGCAGCAGCCAGAAATTGTGCATGACGAACAGGAAAACAATACCAATAGCAAGCAGGCCCAGCGTAAAGAGAAACTTCCAGGTATAATAGGCGGGCTGCTGGATCAGCAGCCCGCGCTGCTTCACTAATTGTTTCAACTGGACATACTCATTTGGAGAGGAGCGGCGAGTGGAATTGTGCCTAGCACAGTGCGCATCAAGCACGATGTAAGCATCCCGCATCTGTCTACCAGAAGCCTCTTGCATGGTTTCCTCCTTTGCTTTCTGTACAGCACATGGCGGTCCGTTAGAGGTAATTATAACAGATGCTCTTCTTTTCCACCCTGCTTCTCCCGCCTTTTACTGGCAGGTGTTTTGCAACGCGCTAGTTGCTCGAGGCTATCATCCGCCACCTCGCCTGTCATCCTAAGCGCAGCGAAGGATCTCATGTGGTGCGAGAGATTCTTCGCTATCGCTCAGAATGACAGGCGACGGATGACAGCCGCCTGATCGGTTCCTTTCCCAAAAACCTATGAGTGAAAGGCTTTTCACCGACTGGCTCGATGGAGTTTATGCCTGTCCGACATCGGTGGAACTGCTTGCGCTCTCGCTCTCGCCCTCGCTGGTTGCCTGTCCCTGAGATGAGCCGTAGATCATATCAGAGAGTTCCTTATGCGAGCGATCAAGGAATGCGCGCAGTTGCGACACGCGCTCTTTGTTTTCGAATGCGCCCCTGCTGGCGATAGCAAAGAGGCGGGCTACTTCCGCGGCCTCGGTGCGTAACGCTAGAAGCTCATCGGGTATGCCCCAGTGTCGACCTGGGCCAAAGGGACCGTGTGGTCCTTGCCAGCCATGATGACCGGGGCCGAATGGTCCGCGCCAACCCCAACCACGCGGCCCACCAAATCCGCCAAACCCGCGTCCTGGACCAAAGGGGCCGCGCGGACCCTGTCCCTCACGCGACATCCAGGGAGGTGTCCAGCCTTCCCAGTTAACTTGCTCTGGCTCTGGCGAATCGCCAGATTGCCTGTTAAAATCACCAAACATTGTTCTTCGTCTCCTTTCAAGAGAACCTTTGCGGTATAGCGCATGTGCCAGTTGGAACAATGCGATATATCTTTATATCCTTATTTACGATATATCGCATTGAAAGTTGCAGGGGTTGATCAGAAATGATGTGTAAATGATATGTCCGATATTTTAATATACCCTTCCCTGATCGCATATTTGAGACAGGAGTTGAAGGTGCGAGTCGTGTTCAAGCTCACTGGTAGATTTGCATCACGAAAGGAATTATAGTCATGTTTCAAACACAATATTCCACCCTGGCTCTGGAAGAATTGGAATGCCAGGAGAGCGATTTACCTCTGCTTGCTCTGACCAGTGGTCCATATGACGACGATGGCAGCACTGACGATGACCGCACTGACGATTTTGAGGTAAAAGCAGAAGCTCCACAGGATTGAATTATCCGTACTTTTCTGAGGAACGCATATCCAGGGCAGCCTGTAGTCCGGTGGGCTGGCAGGGCGGTGTATTGGGAGAAAGACGGTTGCGCAGCTTCTGGCATGTCGCCTGCCATTGCGTTGAAAGATGCCTGAAGAACGTTGGAGCTTCGAGCGCATTTTGAAAAGCGTACAGTAAATCTTCGACGGTTT
>JBOGTO010000007.1:0-6264 GCA_050695155.1 Ktedonobacteraceae bacterium | reverse complement strand
GGGATGGGAGGGGGCCTTTAAGGCCGCCCGCCTGTTGGGAGCAGAGAAAGGTGTTTCCCACATGGTGAACGTCGGGAACCAGGACGCGGGCTACGGACAATCCGGCCTCCTTTTGTGGCCTGATTTTTTAATCGCTCTATCTATCCTCAATGTAGAGGCTATTAAATTGCTGGCTAGCATGATATGATATGCTGAGAATAAAGACAGCTCGCATTAGTGAATGCGAGCTAGACTCTTCGTATATTATGTATGGCTATAGGAAGGTTTTTTCTGGCCGGTGTGAGGATAACGACAATGCAGAAATGTAGCTATTGTGGAGCCGAACTACCTGAGAATTCGCGCTTCTGCGGGAATTGTGGAGGCGTGCAGGATACTACTGCCACTGACGCGGCCACGACTAGAAGCAATACGCCGCAGCCATACTGGACGCCAGAGGGAGGCACGTTACCGGCATCCCAACCTCCTTCTATGTACCCTCCGGCCAGTACATACCCTGCGCCGGGCAGCCAGCCTTCCTGGCCTTCCGAAATAAGCTCGCCCGGTACGCCTCCGCCGCCGCCGCCAACCGAAAAAGATGATGAGCGCCGGGGCATACCGCCCTGGCCTTCGATGTACGGCACTGGCCTGGGAGCAGACGCGCTCATGAGCGGTGGACAGCCATACGGCGGCGCGCCTGTTGTACAGGGAACGCCACAGATCGGCAGTGTGCCAAATGTGGCGGGGTCTGCCACGCCCTACACAAATACACCCGTAGGCCATCTTGCGCAAGGGCCAGCTTATCAAGCCCCTGCTAGCTCTTACCCTCAGGCGGGGCAACAGTCAACCTATTACCCGCCACAGCAGCAGGGTACGCCGGAACAGCATCCGATACATGAGCAGCAGGGACACCATGCTCACCACGCGCGCCACCTGCATCACGCGGCGACCGCGACCAAAGTCGCAGGCGGCTCAGCCGTCAAGACGGTTATCATTGTAGTGACGATTGTGGTAGTGGTAGCTGCGGGCGGTGTAGCGGCAGCGGCTTATTTCCTCTCGCGCCCGCAGCCGCTTATCAGCATTACCAGCAATTACAAGGTGGGCAACGCGCTTGCCGGGGCGAGCGGTACCATTTTGCATATTAGCGGGCAGAAGTTTTCGGGCAATTCGGCCATCGCCTTCCTGCTGGATGGCAACGCCGCGCCGGGCAATCCGAGCGCGCGGAGCGACGCAAACGGCAACTTCAGTACAGACATGAAGATTACTGATGCCTGGAGCGTCGGCACGCATACGCTGACCGCCAGGGACGCCAGCAACTATAACACGAAGAACAGTGTGGGCGTCACCGTTGTGCAACCAGGAGTTGCCAATACGCCGGGGCCACACGGCGCGCCGCCCGATGACGCCACCTTCAACATTAACCTTTCAGCTAAAGGAACGTACAATTCAGGCAACCAGCCATTCACGAGCAATGAAACGCTGCATGTCACCGGGCATCCTGACCCGGCAGGCGGCATCGCTTGCGAGGATGGAGATAACGGCCAGCAAATCAGTACTTCCAGCGAGACACTTGATACGCATCTTGCATTTACCGAGAACTACTCGTTCACATGCCAGGGCAGTTATAAGAGCGGCAAAGTCTCTTACACAGAAACGCTTGCCACCGATGTGATTACCTATACCAGTTCAGGAGTAAGCTGCACGCTAACTTCGCCGCAGATGAGCCAGCAAGTGACGGGTACCTTTACCAGCCAGAACACCTTCACTGGTACATTCATCTATGGACACACTCCCCAATCCGATTTTCACTGTACGCAGCCGAACTGGTACTTTTTCTACACGGGCGGCCAGGGAACATGGACAGGAACAGTTGGCGGTTAACAGAGTTGATGCATCACTTCCACGACCAGGGCTTGCCCCAGCCCTGGTTTTGCTACTGTAAACCTCTTACGTATGTATGTATAAAGGTATTGCTTGCTGCCATATCGACCGTATATCCATATGCTATAATCTTAACCGGGATTGTTTAGTTATCTTACATTGTCGCATTCGTCTGCAATCCAGGTAGACTGGTTCATATATGACCCTTGATCGACTTCCACGCGCGCGGCAAGCGCGGCGAAACCACCGGCGAACTGGCCCGGCGCGTTATGGGCGCGTGAATGGGTTTGTCTTCGCGCTCTCGTTATGCGTATTTTTGCTTATCGGCGCCGGTTGCGCTCAGAACACGACAACGGTGGCGGGGCAATCCGGCACGACAACATCACATCAACAAGGCGATAAGCAAATTACTTACGTGGCGATTGGAGCCTCGGATACTTTTGGCATTGGCACTGAAGACCCTTATGATGATAATTGGCCGACTGACCTCGCTGGCCTGCTTGGCTCATCACACATCCACTTAATTAACCTGGGTATTCCAGACATCACCGTCCATGACGCGCTCAGCCTGGAATTGCCCATCGCGCTCGACTCGCATCCTGACCTCGTGACCATCTGGCTAGGCGTGAATGATATTGTAGCGAAGGTGCCGCCTGCTAGTTATGCAAGCGACCTCAATACCCTGTTGACCCGCTTACGAGCCAGCGCGCCCCATGCGCGTATAGCTATCGCCAACGTTCCTGACCTGACACTACTGCCCGCCTTCGCCCAGGCGGATCAACAGGCATTGACCCAACAAATACAGGCGTACAATGCCGTTATCGCCAGCGCCGCGCAGCAGCATCATGCCATCCTGGTAGATCTTACTACGCAAAGCTACAATTTGCAGGACCATCCCGAATATATCAGTAGCGATGGCCTGCATCCAACCGACATCGGCTATCAACAACTAGCAAAATTATTTTATCAAGCATTGCAACATCAATAGGATAAACATGACACAGCTTTTCGGCGTTCCGATTGACATAATGACAAAAATTCTGGTGGTGACGACCGCCGTAATCATCGGTGGGACGCTGCTGCTCGCGCTGACCAACGCTATTTTCTTCAAGATCGGCACGCGCAACATCTTGCGCCGCCGCGCTCAAATGCTGTTGATTGTCTTCGCGCTCATGCTATCTACCACACTGCTGACGGGCGTGCTAGCAACGGGCGACGTGATTACGGCAGCCGCGCAGAGCGTCGCCGTTTACAATCTGGGCAGCGTAGATGAAAACATCACCGCCCAGAATAACCGCACGTTCGACGATTATGTGTACAAAATAGCGCAGCGCGTCATGCAGCGTGATTCAAACATTGCCGCCGTTGGAGGCGCGCTGGTGGAAAATGGTCTGTTGTTGGCGGATGAGACTTCGCGCCAGGTGCGCTCGAACGTGACGGCGCTGGCCCTGATTCCCAACAGCGAAAAGGGCTTCGGGGGAATGCAGGATACTACTACCAGGAAGATTCACACCATAGCTGAACTCGCGCCGGATCAGGTCTTTCTCAATCAGACCGTCGCCACGTTGCTCAACGCGCGCGCCGGTGACATGCTGTACATCTACTCGAGTCGCTGGCCGGGGCAGCGTTTCCAGTTGTTTGTGCGCGCGGTCGTTGCCGATGGTGGACTGGCGGGCGGATCACCCTATATCCTGGCTCAGAATAAAACTTTCCTCAAGATCGAGGGAAAATCCGATGCTATTTCCCAGGTATACATCTCCCTGCGCAACGACAATGACCCGAACGGGGTAGACGTTTCCGAGAAGGTGCAATACGAACTACGCGACGCGCTTCAACGGGCAGATCGGTTTGGCTTCACCTCCGGCTTGAGCGTCAACGAGGTCAAAGAGCAAGGCATAAAATTATCAACGCTCGAAAACAATATCTTTTCGCGCATCTTTGATCTGTTCGCGCTTTTCTCACTGGCCGTCGGGCTGCTGCTGATCTTCCTGATTTTCGTCTTGCTGGCGGCTGAGCGACGCGCCGAAATGGGTATGGCGCGCGCCATTGGCGTACAGAGACGCCACCTGGTGTTGATGTACCTCTTCGAGGGAACGGTGTACGACCTGATCTCCTCATCCATCGGGCTATTGATCGGCATGGGCGCGGGCGTTTTGTTGTCGCTATTCCTGGCCCCCATCCTGGCGCATTTCAACTTCCCGCTCAAGGTTGTTTTGCAGCCGCGCAGCCTGCTCATCGCCTACTGTCTGGGCGTCATCTTTACTTTTTTCTCGGTCGGCGTCTCGGCCTGGCTGGTGAGCCGCATGACAGTGGTTGACGCCCTGCGCAACCTGCCTGAGACCGAACGACCTAAATTGACCTTACTTGAAATCTTCAAGCAGGGGTTCGCCATTTTGCGCCATGCCGTCAACGCGCGCAAAGTGCGGCGCGCGCTTTTCGAGCAATTGCCCGAAACTATCATCGGCCTGGTGGCGACGCTTGTGCGGCTCGGCATCCTGCCTTTGCTGGCTGGTTTCATCTTACTGCGCGTTGGACTGGCGGATACGCTGATTGTGCCTTTCTCGCTGGGTATCACCTTGATCGTAATTGGAGTGGGTTTACTCTTAAAATCTGTGGCGGATTGGCTGCTGCTCAAAGCGGGGAAAGCGCGTTGGAAACATGCCACGCAGCGTATTTTCGCGGCGCTGGTCGGCCTGAGCATTGTGGCCTACTGGGCGCTGCCTTTCGACGTACTGGCGCGCCTGGGTTTGCCGCGCTTCCAGGGTGGCATTGAGGTCTTCTTCGTGGCGTCTGCTATGATGGTTTTAGGGGCGGTATGGGCGCTGGTTGCTAACGCGGAACTGCTGCTTAAACCGGTCATTGCGCTGTTCGCGCGAATGCCCGGCACGCAGTTCATGACGCGGCTAGCCTCGGCCTATCCCCTGCACCATCGCTTCCGCACCGGCCTGAGCATCGTGATGTTCAGCCTGGTGATCTTCGCCATGACGGTAATGGCTGTGATTACCAACGCCATGCTGAACAACTATACCGATATTAACTTCCAGACGGGCGGCTACGATATACGGGCGGTAGCCTACTTCAAAGCTATTCCTGATATGCGCGCCGCGCTGCAAAGTCACGGCATCGACCCCGGCGATTTTTCCGCCATCGGCACGCAGACTACCACTGCGGTAGGTGTGATCCAGCCCAGTGCGCAGGCTCCGGCGTGGCATATCTACCCGGCAGAGGTGGTAAACGGCGGCTTCTTGCAGGGCTACGGGCTGCACCTGACGGCACGCGCGCAGGGTTACAGCAGCGATAGCGCGGTATGGCAGGCGTTACAATCGCATCCCAACTACGCGCTGATCGATCAGACCGCGCTGCCTTATCGTCCCGGCAGCCTGCCACCCGTGTACGACCCGAACGCCCCGTCAGCCAGTAGCGCGGGCGCGCCAAATAACCCGCCGGGCTTCGATGCGCCTTTTGCCTTTACAACCAGCGGCATCTACCAGGGCGATACAACCTTCTCGCCCACGCCGGTATGGGTGATAGGCTTTCAGACAAACCACCCGGCCACCAAACTGACCATTATCGGCGTGGTGGATAACAGCGATAGCCAGCACTTTGGCCTCTACATTTCGCAGTCGGCCTATCAACTTCAGGTCGACCCCGGCCAGCCGCAGGAGCAAACCTACTACTTCAAGGTCGCGCCCGGCCAGGATAAACGCGCCCTGTCGCTGGCAATCGGCTCTGCTTTCCTCGATAACGGAGTGGAGACAACGGTGCTGGAAGATGCCATCTGGTCGGTGCGCGGCCCGCGCATCCTGCTCAGCAACGTGCTGCTGGGCGTCGTAGGTCTCACGCTGCTGCTGGGCATCGCCGCGCTGGCGATAACAGGCACGCGCGCGGTGATCGAACGCCGCCAGCAAATCGGCATGTTACGCGCCCTGGGCTGTCGCCGTCGCTTGATCCAGGGGGCCTTCCTGAGCGAATCCTTCTTCGTAGGCTGCGTGGGCAGTGTGCTAGGCGTCATTCTTGGCCTGATTCTGTCCAAAAACATCTTCGCGGTAGACTTCTTCGAGCAGTTTCATACCGGCCTGACCTTCACCATCCCCTGGAGCGAACTGGGCCTGATCGTCGGTATCGCCCTGCTAGCCTCGCTCTTGGCCGCTCTATTGCCAGCATGGCAGGCCGGGCGCGTGACACCCAGCGAGGCGTTGCGGATGTAATGAACCTACCCATGTTTTGAATAAGCTTCTGGCATTCTTTGCCCTGTATATCTTCGTGAGTTCACGAAGATATATAAGCGAGAAAGGCGACCGTATATAAGCGAGAAAGATGACCGTATATAAGCGAGAAAGGCGACCGCAAGAGTCGCCTCTACTATGAACGCTGCTAGTGTGTTGTTGTGGTCATAGTAGAGGCGAC
>JBOGTO010000006.1:0-10395 GCA_050695155.1 Ktedonobacteraceae bacterium | reverse complement strand
GGAGGGGACCCTTGCGGTCGCCCTCGTTCTAAATAAGGGCGGGGGAGGAGTGGATGTGAGGAGGGGACCCTTGCGGTCGCCCTCGTTCTAAATAAGGGATAGCGACGCTCCTTGTGGGCGTCGCTACCAGATTCAAGCGGATTTCTCGGTTTCCTCTGCCGGAGCGGTAAAGTGAATTTCAAGCGCCTTGTTGACGAAACGCGCCAGTTTGGCTTCCTGGTTAGCCAGCACCGATGGCAAGGTGATGTCGCGTTTGAAGTTGCCGATTTCGACGATCATCTCATCGCCTTTTTTGGTCATCAGCACCTTGTCCATCTCAACGTGAGGCAAGGGCAGGCGTAAGATGTAGGTGTCGCCCTGGTGGATAATCTCCTGAATGGGGCCGCGATGGTAAACCTGCGTGGGATCGAGGTCGCCAAAGATGGTATGCGCTAAATCGTTAAGTTGCGGGATACCGATGATTTCACGCGACAGGTAGGGCGCTTCCCATATCGGCAGAGGCGCGAAGGTGGAGTGGATTTGCAGGCGTAATTTTTCCTGATTGCGGTACATATCTTGCATGAAGGCATCTTGATAATTGCCGGGCTGGATGACGCGATTGCATACCACGCCATCGATGGGATAGCCGAAAAGCGCGAGGTAGGTTTCGGCGCGCAAGGCTTCTTTAATCACCATGCGTTCGGGGTTGACCACCGGGCGATACGAACTAATATCAGGATTGGACAGGACTTCGCGTAATCCCTTGACGCGCTCGCTCAACACCTGCACGGCTTCCAGCACTTCACCCGATGGCAGGAAAGCTTTAATGAAAGGGCGAGCAAGAGTGAGCGTGGCGCTTTTGAAATTGATACCTGAGATACGGCTGGCATACCACTGGAAGGTATCGGGCATACTGAGCAGGCGCACGGTTTCGCCTGTTGGCGCAGCATCGATTATCACGACCTCGAAGCCACCGTCGCGCGCGTTGCGATAGATGTTGAGCAGGCTGACGATCTCATCCATACCAGGAATCAGCGCCAGTTCTTCCGCCATCACCGAGTTCAGGCCACGTTTGCGCAGCAAATCGCTCATCTTTGCCTGTAGTTTGCCCCAACCCTGGCGCATCTCATCCAGCACATTGACCTCCTGCGCCCAGAGATTATGAGCCATCTCCTGCGGCTCCGAGGTAAGCGGTTGATTGAGGCAATCGGCCAGGCTGTGCGCCAGGTCAGTACTGACAACCAGTGTGCGTTTGCCCAGCGCGGCAGAACGCGCGGCAGTCGCGGCGGAGATGGTGGTTTTACCCACGCCGCCTTTACCGAGGTAGAGAATAATTCGCATAAGTCCTTTGCTTCCTGAATATTTTATTGCCAGTGTGAGCATCGCGGCTCGCCCTGGAAGCCACATTCGTATTTCATCTTACCATCATGTACGTAACTGCGCCGCTTCTGGTTATTTTTTCTTGACGCCATCTTCCAACATGCTCTACAATGACGCTACCTCTGTTGCAGGTTTTCAGCGCTTAAAAAGAATATAGGCATCAAAGGGTCAGTCTTACACCAAATTATAAGCAAGTGAGAACATTTTATGCCAGTAAATGCCAGTAAACCGGAACGCTGGAAAGCAGATATTGTGCAATCGGTAGACCTGTACAACAACTGGTTTCTGCAATTCGCTCCTGATACCTATCGAAAAACGCGTATTGAGACAACGAAGCAGGTTGAGAATGCGATTCGCTTCGTCCTGTTCCTTTGTGGATATTTTGACAGCGGCTATCTTGGTTATGAAGCTGCTGAAGGTATTGATTGGGTCTGGGAACACCGCATAAATGATCTGGCGGAGTTTGGAGTGTAACCTTGCTTGCTCATGAGATAATCGAGAATAAGCGAAAGGCCATTCAGCAGCAACTGGATGCTGCCAGAACACAGGCTGAACGGAATAAATTGGGTCAGTTTGCGACTCCATCTGAGTTGGCAATGGAAATGCTGCAATATGCCAGATCGTTATTGTCGAAAGATCAGTTGGTGCGTTTTTTAGACCCTGCTATTGGGACTGGTTCATTCCTCTCAGCCCTTTTGCATTCGTTCCCTATCTCGCGTATTGCTTCCGTTGCGGGTTACGAGATCGATCCGTATTACGGTCAAAGGGCTATCGAACTATGGGGTGAGAGTTCATTTGATTTACATATTGCAGATTTTACCAGGGCAATACCCACGCAAAATGAGCATGAGAAAGCCAACTTGCTGATTTGTAACCCACCATATGTCAGGCATCATCATTTGACGGGCGGCGAAAAGCTGCGATTGCAAGAAATGGCGAAGAATATAACGGGTCTTCGATTTAGTGAGCTTGCGGGTCTCTATTGTTATTTCCTATGCATATCCCATACATGGATGCAAGAGAACGGGCTAGCGGGCTGGCTTATTCCCAGTGAATTTATGGATGTTAATTATGGACGGCAAATCAAGCAATATTTGCTTAATCAGGTCACGTTATTGCGCGTTCATCGTTTTGATCCCGATGAAGTACAGTTTCAAGACGCCCTGGTTTCGTCGGCTGTAGTCTGGTTTAGGAAAGCTATTCCACTTCCAAATCATACAGTGGAGTTCACCTATGGCGGAACTATGTCCAAACCGAAAGTATCCCGGCATATCGCGGATAATGTTCTGGCAGTTTTACCATCTACGTTTCGTACTTATACCGAACACATGAAGCTCTTTTGAGTGAAAGGCATCACCCATGGCTAACCCGATTGATCCCACCACCTACAACTACACCACCTTCGAAGGCCAGGGCGACTTCGACAGTTTTCCGGCTGGTCCGCGTGTTGGCTCTGCCGCGCCTGATTTCCCGGCCATTCTCCTCGAGACAGGACAGCAGGTGCTTTTGAGCGATTACTGGCGCGAACGGGATGTGCTGGTGGAGTTTGGGTCGTTTACCTGACCGTACTGCTCGCTGGCGTCGCCAGCGCTGGAACCGATAGCAAAGACGTTTGCTGAGAAAGGTATTACGTTCCTTTTCGTGTATACACGCGAGGCGCATCCGGGCGAGAACTACCCGGCGCATAACAGCATGGAGCAGAAAATCGCCCATGCTGAAGCCTTTCGCGCACACCGGCATATCGAACGGCCTGTACTTGTCGATGACATCTCAGGCACGGGGCATTTGCAGTATGGCGACTTGCCCAACATGACCTATTTGATCGGGCGCGGCGGCAGAGTGCTGTTCCGTTCGGACTGGACAGACCCGCCCACTATCGAATTGATGCTCAACTACATACTCAATGTGCGCGAAAGACGACGCGCGGGCGAGCGTGTAACGGGTTTCTATGCCGAGTTCGCGGGCTTCCGCATCAATGACCGCGCAAAGTTCATGGAGACCCTGAAAGTTGCGGGGCCGCAGGCGGTTGAAGATTTCACACGCATGGTCAAAATCTGGGCGCAGCAGCCAGCAGAGACGGGCAACCTGGAAGTGTAGTCAGGATGTGCTGGTGTTTGTTTGTTGTTCCTGCGATTGTGGCTGATCTGCCGCATTCGCGGGAACAATTTCTACTGGCTCTTCTCCTTTATGCGAGGATGCAGCCTGTTCCCGTACAGCCTTTTCCGATGTTGCCAGGTGACTTGTGTATTTATGCACCATCACCGCCAGATTATCAGGAGTTACCTGTATGCCCTCTGCATAGTAAGCGTTAATCTCGGCCCCGATGAGCAGAATGACGGCGAAGTAGTAGAAGAAAAACAGCAAAACAATAACCAGACCTATATTACCCGTGTAGTTGCCCAAAAAGTGAGATGTATAGTATGGGAAGAACTGGAGATAAATCTGTAGCAGTATTGCTGCTACTACTGCTCCCAGTCGGCTATTGCGGAAGCTAATGTGCTGGTTGGGGACAACGATGTACATAGCCTCAAACAACACCCAGGTGATAAACAACGAAAAAAGTACACCGATCACCCAGACTACAAAGTTGAAGATGCCATTCCCAACGAACTGGTTCAAAGAAAGGTCTTTGAGCACGGTGATGATAAAAGTAGGGATGGTGGCAGCAAGCACCATAGGTACCGTCAAGACGATAAAAATCAGCAGCATGACGATAGCCATGATGTTCTGCTTGATGACGCCGCGCGGGCGCACATGGTAGATAATATCAAAATATCCTTCCATGCTGATAAAGAGCCGTGACCCGCCGAAGATAGCCAGCAGAATGGCGATGATACCCAGGACACCAGAACTTTTGTTGAGCGAAGCGAAAGCCAGTTTAAGAAATTCGCCAGATGAGGGGAAGATTTGCTGGAGATGACCTATCAGTTGTGACTCTGCTGTAGGGTCGAGCTGACCATATGTATACCCAACAATGGCGACGATGGCGATGAGAATCGGCAAGATGGCTGTAATGAGGTTAAAGGCCAGCGCCGATGCGAAGTTCATAACCCAATCGTTGCTAAATTTGGTAAAGAAGCCCTTGAGCGACTTTGCGCCCTTTTTAGCACCCTGTTTGACATCTGCTCTCAGTTGTTGACCTGTACTGGTTGCCATACTTCACCTCACCTCCTGCTGATTCTGTCCGTAATCATGCAGCTATTAATCTTCAAGAAAATTACTATTATTCTACACGATTGAGTTGATGGCAGGGGTTCAATGTGCTTTTCACCAGGAGGTTTTTTCGGAAAGGCCGCAGCCAGGTGGGAGGTGTCATTCCTCGCAGGCGACCGCCTGGGGAGGTCTGGAAGAATCTCTCGCCGGGGACTAAGATCCTTCGCTGCGCTCAGGATGACAAAGCAAAGCGAAGCATGACAGGCGAGACAGCGCATTTCAAACAACCTCCCGGTGAAGGGTTCAATATGCCGTAGGCACTGAGGAGTCGGGTCGAGAGAGAAATGCACAAAAAAACAAGAACGACCGTGATTGGTCGTCCTTGTCGTCTATTTCAGGCAGAGAAAATCGAAGCTAGAGTTCCATCTTCCCGCTCGTTACCAACAGTTTGAGAAATTCGAGATGGCGCACGACCTCAACGCGATCGCTGCCACCGTTTTGATACCACTGGCGCAGCCAGAGCAGCGAGACGACCTCTTCAGAGGTGAACCCGCTCTGCTGTAGAGTTTCCGCGTCGGTTGTTACGATTTCGGTAGATTCAATTGTTTTTTCGGTTTCGATTTGTGGGTTCATATTTTTATTCCTTCCGTAACGAACGGCATATAGTGCGCTATTTTATTCCGCTTTTTTTCATATGGTTTCCCGTTTTTTTTCAGATGTACTATCTGGATAGACGTTCAACCTTATATTTTTTTAAATATCAACTACTTCGCTCACTCCCCACCCCTTTCCATTCTTCCTGAGCTAAGTATAAGCGGAAATGCCAGCGACGACTATCTACTAAATTACACCTGGACTGTGAGATGCGTCACTCTGGGTCAAGCCGTTACTTGCTTGACAAATATACGTTTAACCGGTTCACTTTGTTCCACGAATCAGGGGTCAATTTTATGCAAATCGAAAAACCCGCTCTCGCATTTTAACTCCCTGTACCTGTAATGACGCTATGAGGTTACAAAAAGTGGCGGGCAAGCAAAAAGTTCCAGCCTGACCTTATGAGGTCAGGCTGGAACTTTTTGCTTGCCCTTGATTACTATCAGGTTCTCACAACGATATTGACCAGCTTGCCCGGCACGTAGATTACCTTTTGCACTGTGTTGTCACCAATGAAAGAAGCCACGCGCAGGTTCTCCAGCGCCAGTTGGCGCGCCTGACCCTCTGTTATGTCGGCGGAAACTTCGATGCGTTCGCGCACCTTGCCGTTGACCTGCACGACCAGCGTGAAGGTCTCATCGTGGGTCATAGCCTCGTCGAAAGTGGGCCACATGCTGCGGTGGATGGTGCCGCTATGTCCCGTCAGGTGCCACAGTTCTTCGGCGATGTGCGGAGCCAGCGGAGCCAGCAGTTGCATCATCGTCTCCAGCGTATCACGAAAAGCCGCGCTGCGCGCTACCGGCTCGTGCTGCTGCTTAATCAGCGCGTTATTGCACTCCATCAGCGCAGCCAGAGCCGTGTTGAAGCGGAAGCTGCCGTATTCTTCGGTCACGCGCTTGATGGTCTTATGACGCAGGCGTTCGATGGCCTGGCTTTCGCCGCTCGCGTTAGGTGCCGGGGAGTTCTCAACCCAGGCATCATTCACCAGGCCCCAGAAGCGGTTCATGAAACGCCACACGCCTTCCAGGTTCTCCGGGATGAAGCTGCCGCCGGCATCGAATGGCCCCATGAACATCAGGTAGGCGCGCACGGTATCCGCGCCATACTTCTCGACTACATCATCGGGCGCGACCACGTTGCCGCGCGACTTGGACATCTTCTGCCCATCAGGTCCCAGCACGGTTCCCTGGTGATACAGGCGCGTGAACGGCTCGTCGAAATGCAGGTGGCCCATATCGCGCAGCGCCTTGATGAAGAAACGCGCGTACAGTAAGTGCATGACGGCATGTTCCGCGCCGCCGATGTACTGATCGACGGGCAGCCAGCGCTCCATCGCCGCTTCGCTCCACGCCTGCTCGCTGTTATGCGGGTCGGCGTAGCGCAGGAAGTACCACGAGGAACACATGAAGGTGTCCAGCGTATCGGTTTCGCGCGTGGCAGGACCGCCGCACACCGGGCAGGTGGTATTCACAAAATCGGGTTCATAGCGCAGCGGCGACTCGCCGGTCGACTTGAACTGCACATTTTCGGGCAGCACAACGGGCAGTTGATCTTCCGGCACAGGTACTATACCATGCGTCGGACAGTAAACAATCGGGATGGGCGCGCCCCAGTAGCGCTGGCGACTAATCAGCCAGTCGCGCAGGCGATACGAAACGGTGAACTTGCCGATGCCCTGCTCTTCCAGGTAGCGTGTCACTTTGTCGATGGCCTCGTCTGCCGGTGTGCCATCGAAAGGACCAGAGTTGACCATCACGCCCAGGTGATGTTTAGCCTCTGCCCAGGTGGCGGGGTCGCTCGCATCTTCTCCCTCTGGCCGGATCACTTCGCGGATAGGGATAGCGAACTTGCGCGCGAACTCGAAGTCGCGCTGGTCATGCGCTGGCACACCCATAATAGCGCCTGCGCCGTAGCTCATCAGCACATAATCGGCGATCCATACCGGAACCTGCTCTCCGTTCAGGGGATTGGTGACGTATCCACCGGTGAAGACGCCCGTCTTCTCCTTCTCCGTACTCATGCGATCGATCTCGCTCATGTGCAGCGCCGCGTCAACATAGGCGTCAACCTCGGCCTTATGGTCTGGCGTGGTGATCTTCTCGACCCAGGGATGTTCGGGTGCCAGCACGAAGAACGTCACACCATAGATGGTGTCCGGGCGTGTAGTGAAGACGGGTATCTCTTCACGCTGCCCGTCGATCTCGGCAGAAAAGCGAATCTCAGCGCCCTCGCTGCGTCCAATCCAGTTGCGCTGCATGGTCACGGTTTTTTCGGGCCAGGTTATCTGCGAGAAATCCAGCAGTTCTTCAGCGTATTTGGTGATCCTGAACAGCCACTGGTCGATCTCTTTGCGAATGACGACGCTGCCGCAACGCTCGCAGGTGCCATCGGCCAGTACCTGTTCGTTTGCCAGCGTGGTGTTACAACTGGGACACCAGTTAGCGGGAGCTTTGGTGCGATAGGCCAGTCCATGCTTATATATTTGCAGGAACAGCCATTGCGTCCACTTGTAATAATCGGGCAGGCACGACACGATTTCGCGCTCCCAGTCCCATTGCGCCCCCATCTTACGCAGTTGCCTGCGCATATTGTCGATGTTGGACAGCGTCCAGGTACGCGCCTGGATGCCGCGCTTGATGGCGGCATTCTCTGCCGGCAGCCCAAAGGCGTCAAAACCCATTGGCTGCATAACGTTATAGCCCTGCATCCGTATAAAGCGGCCATAGGTATCGGTGCCAGTATAGTTGTACCAGTGGCCCAGGTGCAGATCACCGGAAGGATAAGGCAACATCACCAGGTTATAAAAGCGCGGTTCGGGCGCATCGTCAGGAGCATGGTAGAGTCCTTGCGCTTCCCACTGCGTTTGCCATTTCTTCTCAATCTCTTTCGGACTATACTTTGTGCGTGTAATCATAACCATAAACTTCCATACTTCCTGGCGTCAGCAGCGACGCCCCAGAAAACAAAAAACCTTTCATCCTTGCGGGACGAAAGGCCGTTTCGTGGTACCACCCTTATTTCATCGCATCAATCCCGGATGAAAAGGGGAATGGTGGACCTGAGGAGGCTCGAACTCCTGACCTCATCCATGCCATGGATGCGCTCTTCCAGCTGCGCTACAGGCCCATACTGTACTTCCGAGAATGAGTAAGATGTGTTTACTCATTGGCGCTATAACGGGCGTCCCGGCAAACGCTACTATCATGTTTCACGTTTGCAGCTCACAGGCGAGTTCAGTCTTTCCATATAGCCTTGCACCACCCGGCTACTCTCTGCAAGTAATAGACCTACTACTCCTGCTCATCGCATAGCTACATGCTACGATTCTAACGTACACTATACCACAACGCTTTGCGATTTGCAAGGCACTTTGCCTCTCCAGCAAAAAGTAATGGTACACCTATACGCTATGGTGGAGATGAGGGGGCTCGAACCCCTGACCTCGACAGTGCGATTGTCGCGCTCTCCCAGCTGAGCTACATCCCCAAGCACGGCATATAATAGCATATCATTAAGACGTTGTAAATAGGCTTTTTGGGGCAATTTCTAATTCAACTGGCAGGTATAGCAACCAATTATCACCTACTGCAATATGCATCATCGCGGAGAGTCGCGCGGCGAACGGGCTACAGCCATGCTGCGAGAGCAGGGCTACCAGGCACGTACACTGGATGGTGGCTTCCCGGCCTGGAAAGAACAGGGCTTCCCGGTAGAAGAAGCCCTCGTGAAATGAAAAGTAGAGACAGGGAGTGATAGAATTGGTCTGGAAGCCGGGTTATCCGTAGGGGCGGGGGTGGCGCGGACGTGGGGAGGGGGCCTTTAGGGCCGCCCGCGTCACCCCCGCCCCTACGGATATTTGAAGAATAAAAAGAGAGAGCATATGCATATCGAAGAGACGCACATAGAACATGGGCGCGATGAAGCGCATCAAGGCACGTTCCTGGAAGTGCTGAGGGTGTTTGCCAAACTGGGGGTTAGTTCGTTTGGCGGTCCGGTGGCTCACCTGGGGTACTTTCGCCAGGAGATTGTGGTGCGACGCAAGTGGGTGGACGAAGCGGCATATGCCGATCTCATCGGGCTGTGCCAGTTCTTGCCCGGCCCTTCGAGCAGCCAGACGGGTATCGCGCTGGGCATTACGCGGGCGGGCGTGAAGGGAGGGCTGGCGGCCTGGCTTGGCTTTACGCTGCCATCGGCTATCGCGATGACTATTTTTGCGTATGTAACGACACTCTTCAAAGGCGTTGCTCAATCGGGCTGGCTACATGGCCTGTTGGTCGCGGCAGTTGCTGTAGTCGCATCTGCTGTCTGGGGCATGGCGAAAACGCTGTGTCCCGACCTGCCACGCGCCACAATGGCGATTGTAGCGGCAGTGGTCATCCTGCTCTGGCCGCTGGCGATTGTGCAGATCGCCATTATCGCGCTGGCCGGCGTCTTCGGTTGGCTTTTCTTGCGCGGCGCTCAAGCTGTACAATCGTCGCCTTTGCCGCTAATACTACCGCGCCGCCTGGCCGTGAGCTGCTGGATACTCTTCTTCGCGCTGCTCATCGGGCTACCAGTGCTGCGCCACGTAACACAAAGCCAGCCGGTTGCGCTCTTTGACACCTTCTATCGCGTAGGTTCGCTGGTCTTTGGCGGCGGGCATGTGGTGCTGCCACTCTTGCAGCGCGAGGTCGTGCCTGCTGGTTGGGTGACGAACGATCAGTTCCTGGCTGGTTACGCGGCTGCCCAGGCCGTACCGGGTCCATTATTCAGCTTCTCGGCCTACCTGGGCGCTGTCAGCAAACCCGCGCCGAACGGCTGGATGGGAGCCGCAATAGCCCTCGTCGCCATTTACCTGCCATCTTTCCTTTTGCTCATCGGTATCCTGCCATTCTGGAATCGCCTGCGCGCATTTGAACCCTTCAAAGCAGCCCTACGTGGCATCAATGCCGCAGTGGTCGGCATCCTGCTGGCCGCGCTCTACCAACCCATCTGGATAAGCGCCATCCACGCCCCCGCCGATTTCGCCCTGGCGCTCGTAGCCTTCGGCCTGCTCGTCATCTGGAAATTGCCTCCCTGGGCAGTGGTGGCAATTTCGGCGTTGCTGGGGGCGGGCTTGTATCTGCTTGTTTAACAGGCTTTTCGATCATCTGTAGGGACGCTTGCGTCGCCCTGGCGGGGTATACGACCCTTCGATCATCCGTAGGGGAGGGGGCCTTTAGGGCCGCCCGCGTCCCTGTTCCCCTTGTT
>JBOGTO010000005.1:0-3377 GCA_050695155.1 Ktedonobacteraceae bacterium | reverse complement strand
ATTTACAAATACTCATGCAATCATGTATACTTCCATTGACTGAACAAGTTCATCTATAAGTTGTAAGCTGGATTTGTAGCATACATCAACGGTGGGGGTAAATCATGCATCGACTAAAGTTATTTATGTTTCCTCTGATTGGATTGCTCGCGCTGACGCTGCTAGTATTTGCGCGTATGGGCATGGGCAACGCTTTTGCGGCCTCTCAAGCTGTTCCGCTCAACAACTGCGGCCACTGGGTCGTGAATGCCAGCCCGAATCCGGGGACCAGCAACGTGCTGGATGGAGTTTCTGCTACCGATAGCGATAATGTCTGGGCAGTGGGATACGCGGATAACCAGACGTTGACGGAACGCTGGGGTGGCGCGGCCTGGAAAGTCATTCCCAGCGCGAATGAGAGCGCGCAAAATCAACTGGTCGCAGTCGCGGTAGTTTCAGAGAAAAATGTCTGGGCGGTTGGTAGCAACGGCGATCCGCTTGGTATCAGTCAGGCTATGGCAGAACAGTGGAATGGGAGAGTATGGAGTCTTGCCGCAGTCCCGACGACGGGAGCCAGCAGCCAGTTCACGTCTGTTGCGCGCGTTCCGGGAAGCAGCAATGTCTGGGCAGTTGGTCACTCCACAGACGTTAGTAGCATCGATCATACACTCATCGAGTACTGGAATGGGACGGTCTGGAGCATAGTTCCTAGCCCCGATGGGAGCGCGAATGGCAGCGATTTGCTCGGCGTCACCGCCATCTCCGCCAACAACGCCTGGGCCGTTGGCACCTTCACGGATAATTCCAGCAACAACGAAAGCCTTATCGAACACTGGAACGGCCATGCCTGGAAAGTAGTGACAAGCCCGAATATTGAGGGGAATGGCGTACTCTGGTCGGTAGCAGGTGTGCCGAACTCCAATCATGCCTGGGCGGTTGGTACCTACTTTGATAGCATCTCGAATTTCAATCAAACGCTGATCGCTTACTGGAACGGCTCAAGCTGGTCAGCAGTTACCAGCCCGAACGTTGCTGGCATCAACAACGACCTGTTCAGCGTCGCCGTCAATAGCGCGAAAGACATCTGGGCAGTGGGCATTACGTTCGACAATAGCGGCGGCAATCACGCTATGACCATCCATTGGAATGGCTCGAGTTGGAGCATCGTGTCCAGCCCCGACGTTCAGGGAGATAGTTATCTCACTTCCGTAACCCATGTGCCACAAAGCTCCACTTTCTGGGCCGTTGGCACCTCTACGAGCGCTGGCAACGACTCAACCGTTACCGAACGATTTTGCTAGTAGCCTCGATAGGGAGCAGGCAACGGTGAGCAAAAGGGCGACTGTAGAGGTTCTTATACGGGCAGGTCTCTCAGGAAAGGAACCGACCAGGCTGTCATCCTGAGCGCAGCGAAGGATCTCTCGCGGGCTGGGCGCAGATCCTTCGCTGCGCTCAGGATGACAGCCGAAGCGCAAGATGACATTTGCCGTTTACTTTTTGCCGTTTACTTCAAGTACTGGTACGCTGGCAGCGTGAGAAATTCGACGAACTGGTCGCTGGTAATGATCGAATCCAGGATTTCGGCGGCTATTTTGAATTTGCGCTTCTCGAACTGCGCATCACCGATAGCGGAACGCAGTTTTGCCATTTCGTCTTGTAGCAGTTCATGGAAGAGATCGACCGTTACCTTGCGCCCATCGTCAAGGACGCCATCAGGATGGCGAATCCATTCCCAGATTTGCGCGCGCGAAATTTCGACGGTGGCTGCGTCCTCCATCAGATTGTTGATGGGGACGCAGCCGGAGCCGCGCAGCCACGATTCGAGGTATTGCAGGCTGACGCTGATATTGGTACGCAGGCCAGCCTCGGTAATCGTCCCTTCGGGAATCTTGAGCAGGTCGGCAGCCGTGACATGCACGTCTTCGCGCTTGCGGTCGATCTGGTTGGGACCTGGCATCACTTTATCAAATTCTTCCATCGCAATCGCCACCAGCCCCGGATGCGCAACCCAGGTGCCATCGTGTCCGTCAGTAGCCTCGCGGTGTTTGTCGGCTCGCACCTTAGCCAGGGCATCCTCGTTGGCCTGGGGGTCGTTCTTAATCGGAATCTGCGCCGCCATGCCGCCGATGGCATGGGCGTTGCGCCTGTGACAGGTCTTGATGGCAAGCAGCGAATACGAGTGCATGAAATGCGTGGTCATCGTGACCTGGGCGCGGTCAGGCAGGATGTAATCGGGTATCTTGCGGAACTTCTTGATGGCGCTAAAGATGTAGTCCCAGCGACCACAGTTCAGGCCGGACGAGTGTTCGCGCAGCTCGTACAAGATTTCATCCATCTCAAAGGTCGCCAGGATGGTCTCAATCAGCACAGTGGCCTTGATGGTTCCCTGTGGAATGCCCAGTTCTTTTTGCGCCATCACGAAGATATCGTTCCAGAGACGCGCTTCCAGGTGATTTTCCAGCTTGGGCAGATAGAAGTATGGACCAGTGCCTCTTTCGAGCAGCGCATGAACATTATGGAAGAAGTACAGGCCGAAATCGAAGATGCCCCCGGAGACAGGCTTGCCATCGATCAACACATGTTTTTCTATCAAATGCCAGCCGCGCGGGCGCACCAGCAGGGTCGCGGTCTTCTCGTTCAGCGCGTATTGTTTGCCATCGGGATTGCTAAACGTAATGGTACGCCTGACGGCGTCGCGCAGGTTGATTTGCCCCGAAACGGCCCGTTCCCAGGTAGGTGAAAGCGAGTCCTCGAAGTCGGCCATGAACACTTTCGCGCCAGAGTTCAGGGCATTGATGACCATTTTGCGCTCAGAAGGTCCTGTGATTTCGACGCGCCTGTCTTGCAGATCATCCGGTACAGGTGCGATGGTCCAATCACCATTGCGAATGTGTGCCGTTTCGGGCAGGAAGTCGGGCATCGTTCCCGCGTCTATCTCCGCCTGTCGCCGCGCTCTCCTCTGCAAAAGTTCTTCGCGCCGGTCACGAAACGCGCGTACCAGCGTAGCGACAAAGCCCATCGCTTCGGGCGTCAAAATCGCTGCAAACTCCGGCGTAACCTCACCGGTAAACTCGATGTTTTCGAGGGATGGTTTAGTTGTGGTCATATGTGTTTGTAGTCCTTTCGCTGGTTATGAACCATATTTTACATCAAACATGCGCTGACCAGGGTAGGGCAAAGCACCAGTCTATACCTACACGATACAACATGTGACGCTGAGCCGTACAGTTGAGTGTTCTGTCCTATATACATCAAATACCTGTGATATCCATAGGGGCGGGGGTGGCGCCGGGATGGGTGGGGGCCTTCAAGGCCGCCCGCGTGCCTGTTCATCTGGCTCAAATCCTGGGAAGTACATCCCATTTGTTCACAATCTGAATGGGCGGGCGGCCTTGAAG
>JBOGTO010000004.1:0-4146 GCA_050695155.1 Ktedonobacteraceae bacterium | reverse complement strand
AAGCACGACAGCTCAACCAATACGCTGATTAGCAAGTACCGCAAGTTCCGGCAAAAGACGACTTGATTGGAGAATAGCCATCCATACGGTGAATTGTGACTAAAAATCATAAGGCTTGAAGCACAGTGGAATCTGTGGTATTCTTGCGTTGAGTAACCCGGCTATTCTCTTTGAGAAAGGGCGCACACGATGGTTTTATATGATCGAAGGAAACCTCCAAGACTCTCTTGATCAATGCCTTCCCTGATCGTTAGACTAAAGCCAGCTTTTTCAGGTGGCTCAATTGGCTTTTCACCCATCTATAAGTGCGTCCTCAAAAAGGTAGATTTTCCAGCTTTTACAAGAAAATCACACCACGAGGCGTACTGATGCCTCGTGGTTTTTTGTGGCGTTTTTCACTTTCACACTCCCACTCAGACCACGAGCAACCTCGTAGTTTTTTGTTGACTAGAATCAGAAGCTTACACACGCTCCCATGTGATTGATGTTCGAGAAGATTTTCAGAGAACGTCAATGCAGAAAGGAATGAACATACCGATGAGTCAAACAAACTCGTATCTCACGCTTCCTGGTGCGCCTGCTATCCCTGGTTTAGCATTCCGTTTTTTTCAGGGGGAAGCTGACTTCCCCTCAATCGAGGCGGTGCGCGAGGCAGTGCGAACGGTTGATGGCGATCTCTGGCTGCCGGGACCGGACACCAACCCCGATGCCGTTTGCAATCCAGCTCAGGATTGTCTGTTAGCCGAGGTTGATAGCAAGGTGATTGGCTATACCTGGCTCGCCTGGTGGGAAGAGATGAATGGCACAAAGCTCTACCTGCATCTTGGCTGGCTTGTCCCTGAGTGGAGACGCAAAGGCATTGGACGCGCACTCTTACGTTGGCAAGAGCAACGGTTACATCAAATTGCACAAACGCAACCAACGGCGACACTCTGCGTGTTTGGTGGCAATGCAGACGAGACCCAGCCTGGGAATCGAGCCTTGCTCTTGAGTGAGGGATACACGGTGGCTTTTACCTTCGTGTGGATGACCTGCCAGATTCCCACCGAACCAATCCAACTCACACCACTCTCCGATGGCCTGGAAATCCGCGCAGTTTCGCGTGAACAGTTGCCTGCCATTTACGCAGCAAATGTAGAAGCGTTCTCCGAGAACCACGACAGCCTCGACAGTTATGAAACCTGGCTGCGCGATCTGGGCTGGCCGAACCTGAATACCCGTCTGTGGGTAGTGGCCTGGGATGGAGATCAGATCGCGGGGCATGTCATCAGTACCAGCGATGAGGAGGGCGCACATACGCCCTGGGTCGGAGTACGCCGCGCCTACCGACGGCGCGGTCTGGCAAAAGCGTTGATGACGCGCATGCTCCAACGTTGCCAGGAGCGCGGCATTCAGCAGGCAGATCTCGGGGCGACAGCGGAAAATCCAGGCAAAGTAGTCCATCTCTACGAAAGCGTGGGTTACCAGGTGGTGAAACGCATGCCGAGGTATCGCAAACCGATGCCAGCAAGCGACTTGAAGGAACAAAAATGAGCACACCACTGAAGTCGAATCCAGTATCACTTATTGTGGGCTGCTCGTCAGGTATCTCAAGCCGCAGTGAAAGCGCGCGCTGCCGATGAGTGTGATTCTGCTAGTGGTGTAAATCCTGGAATGAGAAGGCTCGTGTCCAATTCGGGGAAAACTCTTCCCTTCCCCCGAATTGGACACGAGCCTTCTCAAATCTTCAACTATCACGTCATATTATCAGAAAAGCATCAAGAGATGATACATTAACATCAATGAAGGAGTTATTACATGAGTACCCCTGTGGAACATCCCATATCCGGCGCGGATTTCATTCGCCAGTTTTTCCCCAACTCGCCATATGTTGCGCATCTCGGTATGCAACTCGCCGGTATACAGCCGGGTGTGGCTACGCTTACCTTGCCATTCAGCGAGGCTCTTGTCACCATAGGAACCATCGTGCATGGCGGGGCGATTGCATCACTCATTGACACGGCGGCAATGGTCGCGGCCTGGTCGGAGGGCGAAGTCCCGGCGAAAGCACGCGGCACGACCGTCAACATCACGGTAGCCTATCTCGCGGCAGCCGAGAAAGAAGACTTGCAGGCCGTCGCTCGCGTGCTGCGTCGTGGCCGCAATCTGGTTTATCTCGACGTGGAGATCACGGGAGCTTCTGGCAACGCTGTCGCCAAAGGACTTGTTACCTATAAGCTCGGTTAGGCGAAATTTCTACCGATCAGGTGGTGGGTCGAAATGTGCTTTGCGCTTCTCCAGGAACGCGCTCATTCCCTCCTGGGCGTCGCGCGTCTGTGATGCAGATGCCATTACCTCTATGGCATGGGTATATGCCTGCGATTGAGGTAGATCAAGCTGGGCGTACAATGCCTGCTTGCCCAGCGCTTTTGAGAGGAAACTGCCGCGTGTCGCCGCTTCGAGCAGGCGTTGTGACTCTTCCACCAGCTTTTCGGGAGCAACCACGCGATTGATTAATCCCCAGTCTGCTGCGGTCTGAGCATCGATGGTATTTCCTGTTAGCGCCATTTCAAAGGCGCGTTTGCGTCCAACATTTCGGGCAACCGCTACCATCGGCGTGGTACAGAACCAGCCGCCCTTGCCGCCCGGTGTGGCAAAGCTCGCTTCTGTGGAGGCCACCGCCAGGTCGCAGGTCGCTACAAGCTGGCATCCGGCGGCGGTGGCAATAGCATGGACGCGCGCGAGTACAGGCTGTGGAATCGCTTGAATCGTCTCCATCAAAGTAGTGCAGGTTTGCAACAGCTCGCGCATCGCCATCAGGTCGCGCCCAACCATATCGCCGAAATCATGTCCGGCAGAAAACGCTGGCCCATTGGCGGCCAACGTGACGCCGCGCGCCTTGCTTTCCCCCACTTCACGGAACGCCGCCGTCAATTCGAGCATGTGTTTAAGCGAAAGGGCGTTGCGGCGTTGCGGGTAATTCATGGTGATGGTGGCAAAATCACTAGTATAGCTAACTTCAATCAGTTCGTATGTCATTGTCTTGACCATTGCCTTCGATCCTTTCAAGGATACCTGCTTATCCATCTTCTCACTATACATTAGAAAATGGTGCAGGCGCAACCTGATGAAATTTGCCGACCGGCTACAGCCGGTCGGCAAATTTCATCAGAGGCCTTGATACGCCACGCACATCATGCCAAAATACGTCGGCACCTCATACGAAAGCAACTCGCCTCGGAAATTCGTTCCTTCGATGGCTCCATGCAGGTTGAGAATCTGGCCGTAGGCGTCGGTCGAGGCGCGTTTGAGCCAGGATTGGTCGAAGGTGAGAAGCCGACCAGGGTCTTGCGCTCGAATGGCCTCGATGGTGGCGGCATCAAATTCTGCGGAGGACGGGTCGAAGCCGTAGGGACCGTGTTTGTCGTGCGCGTGGCCCATATCGGCGCTGGCGACGAAGGCAATGCGACGGTTGAGCGATTCGGCGGCCAGCCTGATAGTTTTGCCAAATTGGGGATAGAGTTCCCAGGGCATGTAGCCACGATCAGGGCAGGTGATCACCACGCGAGGCCGGGGTCGCATCATGCTGCCCAGAAACCAGAGCGGAACACTCGCGCCCCAGTCGAGCGGCTGGTAAAATTCGGGATCATCGATTACGGCATAGCCAATGCGCCGTACTGGCACCTCTAACGAGTGAGCGGTAGAGACGATGGCCGCGTTGAGTTCTTTATCCACCTCAAAGGCGATGGAAAAACCATTGCCTGACCCGGCAGGTTCAAAGCCAAGCTCGCCCACTACACGCACGTTGTTGAGCAGCGAGAAGGCGTTATCAACCCTGTGTCCATGTGGCGTTACCAGCACGATCGTTTCAGGTTGGGCGGCAGCCATGCGCCGTCCCAATTCTTCCATAGCTGCTCGTGTTGCCAGGGCTTTCTCCGCGCCCTCTTCGTTCAGCACAGGTACGATCATGCTTCCATGCGGCGCAATACAGGCAAAGACCAGACCACTCATTATTTACTTGCTCCTATTCTATATTGAGAATTGTTGCTCGCGCCCCGATGATTTTGACGACCGAATGGGAGAATATAGGGCGTCGCCCCCGTCCCGATGAACATTTACAACCAGGATCGGTAGCCACATGTCATTCTGAGCGCAGCGAAGAATCTC
>JBOGTO010000003.1:0-7982 GCA_050695155.1 Ktedonobacteraceae bacterium | reverse complement strand
TCCCTACCATCAACAATTCACGCGCCATTCGGCTGGTGCGCGATAAAGCGGTCGCCGTCGCTTTCGCGCAAGCCAGCGGTCTGCCTGTGCCAACCACGTATTTTGTGGGGCATTATCGCGCCCTGGTGAACGTGCCGCGCGACCTGTACCCGGTGGTGGTGAAGCCCAGCAACGGCACCTCGATGCAGGATATTCACCTGGTGCGCACATATGATGAGATGGCAGGCCTGACGCTCGACGACAGCAGCTATTATCTGGCGATGCGCTACGTTGAGAACACCGGCTACGACATCAAGTTGTACGTTACCGGGCAGGAGGTTCATGCCATCGTCAAAAGCTCGCCCCTGCATGGCGTGGTACAGGAGACGGAGATTCCGGTGAGCCGCGAAATGCTCAAACTGGCGCAGCGCGTGGGACAGGTCTTCGGGCTTGATCTCTACGGCGTGGATGTGCTGGAAACGCCGCAGGGCCTGATGCTGGTGGACATCAACGATTTCCCCAGCTTCTATGGTGTGCCGCGCAAGGTGGCGAGCGTGGCGGAATACATCCTGCACGCCGCCTATCGCACCAGTCTCAACGGGAAAAAGCGCGTCGCTCGCCCGGTCATCGCCGCGCGCAAATCGCTGGGTCGCCAGGTTTCGCGCATTGTCCCGGCTGAACTGGTCAGTTACAGCGCAAGCGCGAA
This sequence comes from Ktedonobacteraceae bacterium, assembly GCA_050695155.1. Lineage (GTDB taxonomy): Bacteria > Chloroflexota > Ktedonobacteria > Ktedonobacterales > Ktedonobacteraceae > CF-113. Next base: position 7,297 of record JBOGTO010000003.1, on the reverse strand, counting down.
GCGCATACAAACACATTAATGAAACCTCATGAGCGCCTGTTACGTGTCGTCAGTAGTGTGAAAACGATGAACAGGAAGTGAGGTTTCCATGAAGAAAACACTTGACACCAATCAGCTTAATGGCAACGCTTTGACGGAGAACGCTAAACAGGTCGTTCGTTCGACAGCCTCTGCTGTGCAGGATAAAGTTCAAACTGGGATCGCGAAGACCCAGGGTGCCTTATTAGCCGGTCTGGATGCTACGCAGGATACGCTCAATAGATCGCAGAAAGTAGCTGGAAAGAGACTGAAAAAGGCGCGGAAGCAGGCTCGAAAGAGTCTCGGTCAGTTGCAGGATAACCTGCAACCAACGCTTTCAAGGTCACAGGATGCTCTTCAGGCGGGTTTAGGGTTGGCGCAGGTGGCATTGCAAAAGAATGTGAAGAGCGCGAACAAGAGGCTGAACAAGAATCTAAAGAAAACCCGTAAGAATATGCGCGGTTTGCAGGGGAACTTGCAGGATAAAGCGCAGGCAGGTCTGGCTGTCACCTCGGATGCCCTCCAATCTGGCCTGAGTTCCGCCCAGGACGTATTGGGTAAAGGAGCGAAGAGCGCGAACAAGAGCTTGAAGAAGGCGCAAAAAAATATTCAAGGCGTGGGCGATTCGCTGCAATCCAACATGCAACGCGCTGCTCGCAAGCGCCAGCGCAGAAAGTTCTTCTTCCGCGTGGGGTTGTTGACTGGCCTGGCCGTGGCCCTGCTCTATGCTCCCTGGCCTGGCTCTGAGTCTCGCCAGCGATTGGCGAATTTCTGGCAAGAAAACGTCGTCAATCGCTTCCAACGATACCAGCAATAATGCATGGGCGACAAAGCATCAAAGCAGTCTGAGAAAGACACACAGGCTTTGGAGAAAAATAAATACGAATAGCCACACAGGTTTTTGAGGCTGTTTGAGACGGTATGTTCTCAATCGCGCATCATTTGCGTTCTTCTGATATGCCCGATGTCATTCAAGATATAGAGTACGCGCTTTTTGCCTGCGACCCGTATGACCGTGATGGAGGTATTGGCCGCCGGGAAAAAGAAATCTCGTTCCAGACCCAGCGTTTCGGCGGCATAGGCGTTGACTACGCCGCCGTGCGCGAAAGCCACTACGCGCTGGCCGATGTGCCGGTTTGCGATTTCATCGAAGGCTGTGACGACGCGCTGGCGGAAGGCTTGCGACGGCTCGCTGTCAGGGATGGCATCCCAATGACCGCTTTCACCCGCCAGCCGCACAATGTCGAGCTGGCGTTCGTGGAGCGCCTGGTAAAGAGCTTCCAGGTCATTTTTATCATCGGGCAATGGGCGCAGATTGCCCAGTTTGATCTCCTTGATACCATCGACGATGATAGGCGTTAAGCTCAGACGTTCGGCCAGGGGCGCGGCGGTTTGCTGGCAGCGCAACAACGGGCTGCTATAGATAGCGTCGAAATGGATAGCACCGAGACGATCAGCCAGGTCTTGCGCCTGCTGGCGTCCGATTTTGCTGAGCGGCAGGTCGTCGTAGATGCCGCTGGGAATAATTTCGTCCGCGCCAGGAATAGCATCGCCGTGACGCACGATGAAAAGTTCAGCCGCGTTCTCGCGCTGAAACAGAAATGGGTCTTGCATAAGCCTGTTCTTTTTCCTTATTTCTCAGAGGAGCGGCAGATTTCTAGCGCGCGACGCGCGAGGCCGGGTACTCCTGTCTCTAATTGTTCAAAGAATGGGTCGTCGGTTGTGCCGGAGCGGTGGCGCTGGTAACTGCCTTCGAGCAGAATCGCCAGTTTCCAGATCGCCAGCGCCTCGTAAAAGGCCATATCGCGTATCGAACGTCCGGTGCGTTCAGCGTAATAGTCGGCGATTTCCGCGCGCGTGAAGAAGCCTGGAGTTTCCGTGATGCGCCGCGTTGCCAGCGTGAACTCCGGCAGCGGGTCGCCTGCTTCACGCCAGTTGGAGAGCAGGTAGCCGAGATCCGCCAGGGGGTCGCCGATGGTCGCCATTTCCCAGTCAAAAATGGCGATCAGTTCTGGCCGCTCGTCGGCGTACATGCTGTTGTCCAGGCGATAGTCACCGTGTACGATGGTGGCTGGCCCCGAAACTGGCAGGTGTTTCACCAGCCACGCGGTCACGGTGTCCAGGTCGGGCAGTGGGCGCTGGCGCGATTTCTCCAACTGTCCCGTCCAGCGGCGAATCTGGCGTTCGATATAACCTTCGGGCTTGCCGAAATCTCCCAGGCCGACCGCCTGCCAGTCCACGGAATGCAGGGCGGCCAGCGCGTCAATCAGAGCTTTGCTGATAATCCGGCGTCCGGCGGCATCGCTGGCATAGGCGGGCAATTCATCGCGGATCACAATGCCGTACTTGCGCTCCATAAGATAAAACGGCGCGTTAGTGACGCTGACATCGTCGCAGGCCAGAATGACGCGCGGCGTGGGAACGCCGGTGCTGTTCAAGGCTTTGAGTACGCGATACTCGCGCAATACGTCGTGCGCCGTAGGTAACAATGGTCCGCGCGGTGGGCGGCGCAGTACCCATTCTTGCTCGCCGCGCCCGATATAAAACGTTTCGTTGGAATGCCCTCCGAAGACGCGCTCGACGCGCAAAGGGGCATCATCGCCTGGAATGCGTTTGGCGAGATAGCGGCGCAATCGTTCTTCGTCGATCAGTGGCGGAAGCGTGGTCATAGCGTCTTCCTTTCTATTGCGTCAACTGGCGAACGACGGTACGCGCAACAGCGCGTTTATGCACCTCGTCTGGACCATCGACGATATGCAGCGTGCGCGCGTGCGCCCACATGGAGGCCAGCGGGAAATCATTGCTCAGTCCGGCGGCTCCGAAGACCTGTATGGCACGGTTGACCACGTTGGTAAAGGCTTCGGGGGCGGCAATCTTAATCATGGCTATCTCTTTTTGCGCCGCCTTCTTCCCCAGCGTATCGATCATCCAAGCGGCTTTGAGCGTCAACAGGCGCGCCTGCTCGATCTCCAGTTCTGATTGGGCGATCCAATCCTGAATGATGCCCTGCTCGGCCAGTGGCTTGCCAAAGGCGACACGCGAGGAGGCGCGTTTGCACATCAATTCGAGGGCGTATTGCGCTCCTCCGATGGCCCGCATGCAGTGGTGGATGCGTCCCGGCCCCAGGCGTGCCTGCGCAATAGCGAAGCCGCCGCCCTCTTCGCCGAGCAGGTTGCTGACAGGAACGCGCGCGTTCTCGAAGAGTATTTCACAGTGGCTTTCGTTGTCGATGTAGCCCATGACGGGCAGGTTGCGCACAACGGTGACGCCGGGGGTGTTTTTCGGCACCAGCACCATGCTTTGCTGCCGGTGCCGGTCAGGCGAATCGGGCGCGGTCTTGCCCATCACAATCAGGATTTTGCAGCGTTCGCGCCCCGAACCAGAGGCCCACCATTTGCGCCCGTTCAATACGTATTCGTCACCCTCGCGTTTGATGCTTAGCTGGATATTGGTGGCGTCGGAACTGGCAACGTCGGGTTCGGTCATGGCGAAGGCCGAGCGAATCTCGCCGTTGAGCAGGGGTTGCAGCCACTGCCGCTTCTGTTCAGGCGTGCCGAATTGCGCCAGTATCTCCATGTTGCCCGTATCGGGCGCGGCGCAGTTAAATACCTCTGACGACCAGCTTACCCGTCCCATGATTTCCGCCAGGGGCGCGTATTCCAGGTTATTGAGACCCGCGCCATGCTCCTCGTCGGGCAAAAACAGGTTCCACAGCCCGTCGGCCCTGGCGAGCGGCTTCAATTCGTCAATAATCTCGGCGTGATGATGCGGATCGCCAGACGCGGCAATCTGGTCGTGGTAACGTTGCTGGTTGGGGTAAATATGTTGTGCCATAAAGTCGCCGACGCGCTCGCGCAACCGGTTGACTTTCTCGCTGTAAGCAAAATCCATCGCTATATGCTCCTCTATGAGATGCTAGAGCCAGACAGTTTCTGTCATTGACTATACCATATCACGAGGAAAGAATGCGCGATGGAGGAATACATGGAAAAGCGAGTAGCAATATCCACCTGGGGTGTTGCTACTCGCTTGCTTAGCATACTATGCAGTGATTATGGCTGTGAGTATGGCCCCGGCTGAGGATACTGCGGTTGTCCGTACTGTCCAGGCTGGGAATATTGAGGTGGGAAGCCTCCCGGCCTTGCGCCCGCCATCTGGCGCAACTGGTTGAGTTCGCGCTGAATCGGCCATTCGCTGAAGGCGAACATAATAATGATAATCAGGTTGACGACAGGGATGAGCATTAATAGGCTCCTGGCACCACTGTAGCCAGCTTTTGCGAAAATCCTCCAATAGATGATAATAGCAAAAATGAGACCGATGAGTCCTGCGACCAGGGAAAAAAGAATTACTCCCGCGCTCACTGCGGTGATCGTTGTGGTGTCGTAAGGCATGAATTAGACCTCTTCTTTCGTATGCTGTTAATACGCATACATGTACTCTTCTGCCAGTATACACTTGAGGAAAAATGCAGAAAAGTATTTCGCTAACTCTATAACGTTGAAGCTCTACATAATTAACAGGTGTTTTATTGTTCACCTGATCTGGCACACGAATTTTTTTATTCTTCAGGCTCATCAGGCAGCGTCTCGATTAATTCGCTTGCCATCACATCTAGCGCCTGCGCCAGTTTATTAAGGGTATGTGTTGTAATCGACATCGTGGGATTGGCAAAAATCAGTTTGATCGTACGATAACTCACATCAGATTTGCGCGATAGTTTGCCCATACTGAACCCCTTTTGCTGGGCGACTTCCTTCACTCGTAAGCGGATCATCTGCTCTCCTGCCTTGCCTCGTTCTTATATTGGTACTTTCCGACTCTACCAGAAATTGGAGCTTGACGGAACTCATAAAAATATGAGAGTATTAACATTGGAGTATTTTTCTACCCATATCGACGCGACAAGGAGAAACTTGAATGGTAAACAAGAGGGATAGCAGTTAAAAGAAGCGAAAACAGTACTCATTGCAGAACTGGCGGTGCTACTTGAGATCGCAAAACGATTGGATACGGGGTTTCCAGTGTGGAAACAAGTATTTTATGTGCAAGCAACTCAGAACATGATTGCCGCGCGTGGCATCATACAGCAGGAGATAAACGATTTCCAGCGTGTAGAATACGAGGGCGGCGCAAGCGCCCACGCCTCTACGGAACGGCACTATTTCTGGCGACGAGCGCGAACCTCTTTTTTATTCCAGGGTCTTTGGCAATGGCGGGTCGCATTCAATGAGCAAGGATGCATCGACGTTGAGCGCGACAGCCAGTTTATAGAGTGTCTCAGTGGTCACGATGGATTCAGGATTATTGTAAATCCGCGTCAAGGTTTTAACGTCCACCTCAGATCGATACACGAGACGCCGTTTGCTCAGGCCCCGCGCTGCCGCAATATCTTTGACTTTCAGGCGTATCGCCATAGCTTATCCTCCCTTGCAGCACTCATTGTAACGGTATGGATAGCTTGACAACAGAGGGAAAATAATATTATGCTCTACACATATCCATATATCTGTCATGAATAAATGGAGGGAATATAATCCCTAAATTCCTTATCGTCAAACAAGAAAGGATTCTTGAAGTGGCTATAAATAACAACACATCTTTAGAAGCAAAGCATATGAACATCTGGGGACGTGCGGCGCAGGCAGCCCATCGTTATTTGCTCATGAAAGAGCAGCGCCAGGAGAAAGACAAGCAGGAGTTGGAAGAAGCAAGAGCGGCCCTCGTCGCAGAATTGGCAACGCTCCTTGAAATCGCAAAGCAACTGGATAGAGAGCTACCAGTGTGGAAACAGGTATTTTATGTGCAGGCAGCGCAAAGCATGGCCGCCGCGTGCAGCATTACACAGCAGGAGATAACTGATTACCTGCGCGTAGTCTGAGGTATTTCAATCTCACAAGCGAGTACGGGCCATTTAGCCAGGCTTATGCAGACTCGGCGAACTTATAGAGTGGCACGGTACGTACCGGCGGTTTCGTTGTCTGCCGCAACGCTTCTAAACGCTCGATAGTCTCAGGTGTGAAAAGTACATCGCCGCAGATATCACATACTTCGGCTGGGATGTGTTCGATTACGATGATACGATCGCCCTGGCGCACGGCACGCACCACTTCGCGCTGCTCGTATTCGCCTGGACAATCGGCGATACTACATCTCATCTGGCTCTCCTCTCTGTTGGGCCTATCCACTTAGGCGGAAACTGCATTTTCTCTGTTGTGTTACGCGGAGATCAGCAGGATCGCGCCCAGGGCGAGCGCGATACCCACAGCCTGGATGCGCGATACTCGTTCTCGCAGGATGATGGCGGCCAGTAGGATGGTCACGGCGGAGTAGAGCGACGAAAGGATGGAGGCCACATCGAGGCGACCGCTATGCGTGGCGAGGACGAAGAAGACATTGCCCGCGACATCCAGCGTTCCGGCGAGTAGTAAGAGGAGAAGCACGGGCTTTTTGGGCGGTAATGCTTCGTCGTGTATCGTAGTGGCGACCCTCGCGGTCGCCATGTCCGAGGGAAGCACGGGCTTTTTGGGCAATAATGCGTCGCCTCTGATGCGCATGAAAACGATCATGAAGAGGAGCGAGGCGATACGCGAGGCTGTGAGAGGCCAGAAAATGGCGTGCGCGCTGACCTGGCCGATGAGGATGAAGAAGCTGCCAAACCCTAGCCCGGCCAGCAATGCCAGTCCCAGTCCTTCGGGTCGGCCTGATGTTCTTTCCGGGCGTGAGACCAGCGCGACCGCCAGCAATGCCACAGCGAAACCGGCCATTTGCAGCGGGCGCGGCAATCCCTCAGAAATCGCGCTAAAAATGACGGGCAAGGCTGCTGCCAGCACGGAGGTGATAGGCGCGTTGATGCCCATGCGACCGATTGCCAGCGAGCGATAGAAAGCGGTGAGTCCCAGCGTTCCAGCCAGTCCTGCTGTCGCACCCCACAGCGTATCACGCCACGAGGGGAGTGGTTCAGACCATGCCAGGGCCAGAATGGGCAACAATACCACCCCGACTACATAGACGGTGAGTACGACGCTAAAGACATGCACGCGGCGGCTAGCCAGCCCGCCGCTAAAATCTCCCGTCCCCCACGAAAGCGAGGCCGCCAGGCCAAACAGAACCGTGCCAAAAAGCCAGGGATGAGGCATGTTATTTCCTTTTGATTATTAGACCGATACAACCAATCATCCCAGAAATGGTGCGGTGGTTCAACAGCCAATGGGCAATTATCGTAGAGCCATTCAACGAATGGGCCGGAATGACCCGTAGGGGCGGGGGTGGTGTGGGG
>JBOGTO010000002.1:0-2951 GCA_050695155.1 Ktedonobacteraceae bacterium | reverse complement strand
GCGGGCGACCACAAGGGTCCCCTCCCCTCCCAACACCACCCTCGCCCCTGCTGAACTTCTCCTACCTTGCCGATAAAAAACGGTGAAAGGAGAGGTGAAGCCAATGGTTGGGGAACAATTTATTCCTTCTGTAGCAGAGCAGAGCATGAATACGCCGGTCGCGCCGAAGGGCGCTGGTACGCCAGCGCGGCAAAAGCTGCCAGCAGTATTAGGCACGAAGGAGATGGCCGTTTTCTTACTGCTGATTATCATGTTTATTTCCAATGTCAACGGAGTGCAGTTCGGCGGGCCTGCCACATTCCTGTACTGGGGGTTGGGCATTCTGACGTTTCTGATTCCGAGCGCGTATGTCACACGTTGGTTGGCCCTGCGCATCCCCGGACAGGGCGCGCCCTATATCTGGGCATCGCGCATCCTCGGCCCTGGCTGGAATTTTCTGATTGCCTTCTGCGCCTGGTGGCCGGGCGTGTTTGCCGTCGTATCTGCCGTCGATATCTGCGTTGTTTTCATCCAGTATCTCTTTCCCAACTGGTTTAGCACCCCCGGCGAACAAGGTATCGCAATGGCAGTCATCCTCGTGGTTGCGACAGCCGTTACCTGTCTGCCCCTGCGTCGTTTGAAAAATATCCTGCTGGCATTGGCCGCGTTGTACCTGTCTATCTTTGTGTTGCTCGGCGCGGCGGGCGTCTGGTGGCTGATAGGGAGAGGCGGACACGCGGCGGCTGTATCTTTCAGTACACCGGCAAACTGGCAACTGAATGGCGGGAACTTTGGTGTCTTTGGCGTCGTTACCCTCGCCTTGCTTGGCATTGATATACCCCTCTTTATGGGCGGAGAGATACGCGGCGGCAAAGCGGGAGCCAGGCGCGCCACCAGCTATGTCTGGTGGGGAACAGCAGGCACGATTATTGCTTACGGTCTGGGTACCTTCGGCGTGATGGTCATCGTGCCGCCATCTCAGTCGGGCGCATTAACCGCTAACGTGCAGGCTATCTCGATGGCCTTTGGCCCTGCCCTGGGGAATGTTGCGTCCTTTGTGCTTGCCATAAGCCATGTTACCCTTTCAGTTGCCTATATCCTCATGTATTCGCGTCTGCTGGTAGTCGTAGCCCAGGATGGTCGCCTGCCCTCTGGCCTGCTCAAACTCAACCGGCATGGCGTTCCTATTCTCAGCATCGTTGTGCAGGGCGGTATCACCTTATGCGCCGCGCTGCTCTCATTTGTCGTGCTACCCGGCCTGTTGGGGTCGATCATCAAACCTGCTGACCTCGCCAATGAGATATACAATGTTCTTTTAGCCAGCGCCTCGGCTCTGTGGGCCTTATCCACCGCTTTCCTGTGCCTGTTCGTCATCTGGCTCGTCTATCGTCGTATGCGCAAGACGAAAACCGCGCCTGCCCGGCAACTTTTTGTCATAGCAATCTCTCTCGTAGGAACCATATCGGCCAGTATAGGCATCGGGGCCACTTTTACCAGTTCCTGGCTGCCCGCGCTCCTGCCGAATAACCGTTGGGCGGTACTGGTAGTGGGCAGCGTTATTCTCTCTATTGCCATTGGCTGGATCGGCAGCGAGTTGCCGCGTGTCCATGCCCTGCTGGGCGAACAAAAACGCCTCAACGATCGCCAGCTAATCCTGAGGTCCCAGTTGCAGGAAGCCTACGATCAGCAGCAGGTGCTGCTCTCAGAACTGGACCGTCTTTACCGCGAACAATCCCTGGCTGCCGTTACCGATGCTGTTACCGGTTTGCCCAATCATCGCGCCATCATGAGCAGGCTCGACGAGGCGCTTTCGCATTGCCAGCGCGCGCAAAGCTCATGCGCCGTACTTTTCGTAGACCTCGATCACTTCAAACGGGTCAACGATAGCTACGGCCATCGCGCCGGTGATGCCATCCTGCGTGAAGTTGCGAGCCGCCTGCGTAACGTTGTGCGCCTGGAGGATTTTGTTGGACGCTACGGCGGCGAAGAATTTGCCATCATTTTAGCCGGTATGGATTTACTGGTTGCCGGTCAGGTGGCTGACCGACTGCTTATCGCTCTCAACTCCCAGCCGTGTCATTGGGACACAGGCAATACACGCGAAAGCGCAACCATCGCCATCAGTGGTAGCATCGGCGTCTCAGTCTATCAACTGCATGGCACCACACGCGAAGAGCTTATCGAAAGCGCCGACCGCGCCATGTACCAGGCCAAAACCAGCGGCAGGAATCGCGTCTACATCGCCGACATAGAAACGACTCCCGCATCCAACAATGCCGGTATGCAATTGATCGCATCCACCTCTGCATCCAGCATATCCACCCTCGCGGAGCAGGATATCAAGGAATTTATTGGCCTGCAAGCTCTGACCGCCGCCGCCGCTGCGCGTGATGGCGAAACCTGTATTCACGCGCATCGCCTGGTTGAACTGGCCGTCGCTACCGCTCGCAAGTTGCGCCAGAATGACCACGAATTGCACATGCTGCGACTTGGCGCGATCCTGCACGACATCGGTAAAATTGGCATTCCCGATGCTGTTCTGCATAAACCCGGCCCCTTGACCGACGAAGAGTGGAAAATCATGCGCTCTCATCCCGATATTGGGCGTCACATCCTTGAGGAGATCGGGGGCGTTTTTAATCAACTGGCCGAAGTTGTGGTTGCCCATCATGAGCGTTGGGATGGTGCCGGTTATCCCATGAAGCTAGCGGGCGAGGCCATCCCCCTGTACGCTCGCATTCTTACCGTCGTTGACTCTTTCGACGCCATGACCTCGCGCCGCGTCTACCGCGAACCCATGTCCATCGAGGCCGCCAGAGTCGAATTGCAGCGTTGCTCCGGCAGCCAGTTCGACCCGCGCGTCGTCGCAGCCTTCCTATCCGTGCTGGATGACCAACAACAAGCCTTACCATCACCCGAACTCGAATCGCCCATCGAAGCCGAAACGGCGAATTTGTAGGGGTCCTTGTGGG
>JBOGTO010000001.1:0-4213 GCA_050695155.1 Ktedonobacteraceae bacterium | reverse complement strand
GGGCAACAGCCCCTCCCCTACTACGAATGCCTCGTACAGGGGAGGGGCTGTTGCCCAGCCCCCGCCCTGGCTCGCTTAGCAGGAGGAACACACAAGTATGTACCCGATCATTACGAGAGACCCGGTCAGCGGTCATGAACTGATTGTCACCCGGCTCGAAAGCCCCAAGAGCGGCATCGTTATCGAGGGACAGTTTGAACTGGGCTGGATCGGTCGTCTGACGCGCGAGCAACTGGACTTTGTAGAGTTGCTCGTCAAAAACCGGGGCAACATTCAGAAGTTGGCTGCTGATCTCGATATTGCCTACAACACGGCTCGCAGTCGTCTGGACGAAATTGTCACCGCGCTTGGTGGCGCGCCCGAAAACGATGGTCGCGTTGATCGTCGCCTGGTACTGGATCGCCTGGCAGCCAAAGAAATCGGCGTCGAAGAAGCCATGCGCCTGCTCAAGGGATAATACGATGTCGATGGCAACCGAAGAGCGCAATCGCATCCTGGGCATGGTTGAAACCGGCCAGGTATCCGCGTCGCAAGCCGCGCAGTTACTCGACACACTCTCAACGCAAGCGGAGCCGCACGCTCAGAATCACACGCTGCGCATCTGGGTATCGGATACATCCAGCAGACGCTCGAAGACGAAAATGACCGCGACCTTGCCCGTGCCTCTCGTCAGCCTGAGCCTGCGCATGTTGTCACGCTTCGCGCCACAATTGAATGAAAATACCGTCCAGCACATTATACAGGCGATTGAAAGAGGCGCGACGGGTCGCGTACTCGATGTGCAGGACCTTGAAGAAGGAAAACGACTAGAAATTTTTGTTGAGCCATAAATGGAGGAGATGAACATGCAGCAAACATTTTCTGCCGCTAAAGAGTCGAAAATCATTATTAGGGATGTCAGTGGCGATTTGAATGTGCGAAGCTGGGATCAAGCATCGATCAGCGTTGAGAGCGACGGTTCATTTGGCGATTATCACCAGGAGGGCGACGCGCACATCCTGGGCAATTGCGACAGCGATCTTACGCTGCGCGTGCCGTTCGACGCAGAGATTCGCGCTACCAATGTAGAAGGCGATGTATCTATCTCGAATGTGCGCCGCGTCGAGTTGCACCATATCGAGGGAGATGTCGCGCTCGAAAACATTGGCCTGGGAGTAGACATCGAACTGATAGGCGAAGCTATCGCCATTGATCGTATCGAGGGCGACCTCGTTGTGCAAAATGCCACGTCGCTGCGCACAAAAGAAAACATCGAAGGTGATGTCGCGCTCACCAATGTTGCCTTGATTGAGATGGAGAACATAGAAGGCGACCTCGTGCTAAAGCATAGCGAAACCGGCGTGATTGGCGCGGTGGGCGGCGATATGCTGGCTGAAGATATTGCCGACGCGCTGAGTTGCGGCAATATCGGAGGCGATTGCCAAGTCAAAGCCAGCGAGAAAGTAGAGCTTGCTATTGGCAATGTCGGCAGCGACCTGGTCGTGGACAAGGCCGCGAGTGTGCGCTTTGGCTCTGTCGGCAGCGATTGCGTATTGCGCTCTGTAAATGGCGTTGTTGAGATTGGCAATGTCGGTGGTGATGCCAGTTTCAATGATATGGGTGGCAAGCTGCAAATGGGCAATATCGGCGGTGATGCCAGCTTCAAAAATCTGCAAAGCTTTATTGAGATCGCCAATATTGGCGGTGATCTGCTATTGGAGGCCGCATTCCCTGCTAATAGCGCTACGCGCCTGCACGTTGGCGGAGATGCTGTCGTAACGCTGCCGCCACATCCTGATCTGACCTTGCGCGCCGCCGTAGGAGGAGACATTGCCGGGCCAAATATGATGGCGGGCAAAAGTGGCAACTGGATCAACCAGACCTACGGCAACGGTGCGGCGCAACTCGAATTGAATGTGGGTGGCGATCTGCTGGTTCGTGGCGGCGATCAACCGCGCACCAGTAGCAGTTCAGGCGGCTGGGGCGCGGATTTTGCGGCTGGGATGAGCGAATTAGGCCGGTTTGGTGAAGAACTGGGTCGTATGGGCCAGGAGCTTGGGCGTGAGATCAGCTCGTCATTTGAGAAGACCGGCTGGGGCAGCGCTGGCAAATGGACCGACGCTATGACCAATAGGATCAACGAGCAAATGCGCCGCGCCCAGCGTAAAATCGACGAACAGGCGCGTCGCGCAGAAGAACGCGCTCGCAAGGCTGGAAATCAGAATCCGCGTGTGCGCGTGCGCTTCAATGAGCGCGAGTGGCAGCTCGACCCGCAGCGTTTAGAGCAAATCAAAGCCCAGGCGAGCAAAGCAGCCAGCGAAGGCATCGCCAACGCGATGGAGGCGGTGGAACGCGCCATCAGCAATATACACATTCCCACTCCACCAACGCCGCCTGCGCCGCCCTCCTTTCCAGGGTCGCCGGTTCCACCGCCTCCTCCCGATGCGCCGCAGCCCTTTAGCCCTGGCCCATCAGCAGGCGTGCCGAATACGCCGACTTCAACGACGGGCAACTCTACACCTGCACCCGCGCCCGACCTGGACGCGGAGCGCGAAGCCATCCTGCGCATGATCGCCGAAGGCCGCATCTCCCCCGAAGAGGGCGACCTGCTGCTAGAGGGCCTCGGAGGATAGAGGAAAAGACTATCCCACTTCTCTCCTCTTGTTCGCAGTGAGATGGGGCGCGATCATTCGCGCCCCATCTCACTATTTTCGTATAGTCTGTCCAATAATACTTACTCTGGATTATTCTCGGTCTTATATGTTCCTTTGCCCTCTCTTACGCGAAGCTGTGCTGCCTTTGCCTCAGCCACATTGGAGGCCTGAATACTTTGCGTTAAATGCTGCATAATATCCTCTATTTTTCCTACATCAGGTGACTCAATCGTGACTGGCGTGCCGTTAATTTCCATCGTCACTTTGACTGGAGATCCCTGTTGTTGATTTCTGGTAGAATGGATGGTATCACTATCGTATTCCAGTGGTGCAGCGTATGCTTGCAGCTGGTTGCTGACAAAATGGGATGCTGTGAACTTTGGCAGGATCTGGAGCATACCAAGTGAAGCGCTAGTGATGCCCAACACTATCACCAGAACGTAATATCCTGTTGTATTAAGTATACTTCCAAAGAATATATTTGTGAACACGTATACCAGGATAGACAAAATGGCTGCGCTAGTGACGCCAATTGATACTGGTAAGAGAAAACGATTTGATAGAGTTTTCATCAGTTTCCTCCTTCAAATGCAAGCCTGGTAGTGAAAAGCGTACCAGTAATGTAAAACAGGATTGCAACAGCTATTATAATCCATCCCAACAAGTTGGGAGGCATTGCTGTAAGCAGATTTATTCCCAGGCCAATAAATGCAGACGAGAGAAAAAAGAATATGCTTGCAAGAATCGCCTGAACTTTAGCTGTCTTCCTACCTGTAACAAATTTGTCTTATACATGTTTCATATCCCTCTTCGCCAGCTCCCATTTTAGCTTTAGGTCCTCACGCTCATCTCTTAACTGATTAACCTCGACTTCTTTTCTGCCCAGATTTGCATAAGCTTGTGCTAAAGTTGTTTGCAACTGAAGTATTGTCTCCTCTGCATGTCTCAAGTCTCTCGTTACTAACTCAAGTTGCACTCGTGGATCAGTCGGATCAAAACCACTTATTGCCATTAGCCATTATACCCCGCCTTCCGTCAATAAATATTGTTTCGATTCATGCAAAACCATTGATTTGAGAATAGTATAACACACAATCTTACAAACCTCATGCATATCTTTTGTGCTACAATGTAGAGTACTAACAACTCAACCTCATTCTGTTCCAGACCCGTGAACAAAAAAATTTACCACATATATGCCCTCAGCGGCATCTTAGAAGGAGCGCATATGGCATCTCAGGGTTATGTCCGTTATCCCACTATTCATCAAGATAGTATTGTGTTTGTATCTGAAGATGATTTGTGGCTTGTTTCGAGCGAGGGCGGGCGCGCCGAACGTCTCACTGCCGGCGTTGGCGAGGTCAGCTACCCGCGTTTTTCGCCCGACGGGTCGCTTTTGGCCTTCGTTGGGCGCGAGGAAGGCCCCGGCGAAGTCTATGTCATGCCCGCGTCTGGCGATACTGCCCGCCGCCTGACTTACCAGCAGGGGACGGTATGCCGCGTCAATGCGTGGCTTCCCTCGGGCGAAGAGATTTTGTTTGCCAGCAATGCCGGGCAGTTTGCCATGCGCTTTGAGGTGC